>NZ_AUGA01000007.1:0-42500 GCF_000426785.1 Bradyrhizobium sp. th-b2 | reverse complement strand
TTCAGCGCCGGCGGATTGACCGCGTCATACTTGCCGGTCACCCAGGTGAAGGTGTCCTCGGACGCGGCTTGCACCGCCGCCTGATAGTGCTTCGGCAGCGCGTTCCACTTGTCCTTGTTTATCACATTGTGGCCCTGGCCGGTGCCTTCCCACCAGCCGGGATAGTAGTAGAACTTGGCGACCTTGACGAAGCCGAGCTTCTCATCGTCATACGGCCCGACCCATTCGGCGGCGTCGATGGTGCCTTTTTCCAGCGCCGGATAGATATCGCCGCCGGCGATCTGCTGCGGCACGCCGCCGACCTTCGCGATGATGGTGCCGGCGAAGCCGCCGACCCGGAATTTCAGCCCCTGAAAATCCGCCATCGACTTGATCTCCTTCCGGAACCAGCCGCCCATCTGGGCGCCGGTCGAACCGGTCGGAATACCGAGGCAATTGTATTCCTTGAGCAGGTCGTTGAGCAGGTCGGTGCCGCCGCCCCACTGCAGCCAGGAAATATGCTGGCGGGTGTTGAGGCCGAACGGCAGCGACGTGCCGAACGTGAAGGCGGGATTCTTGCCCCAGTAATAATACAGGGCAGTGTTGCCCATCTCGACCGTGCCGTTGGAGACGGCGTCCAGGACCTGCAATCCGGGTACGATCTCGCCGGAGGCAAAGGACTGGATCTGGAAACGATTGTCGGTGATCTCGGCGACGCGCTTGCAGAAGAATTCACACCCGCCATAGAGCGTATCGAGCGCTTTCGGCCAGCTCGCCGCGAGCCGCCATCTGACTTCGGGCATCGATTGTGCGACCGCCGGTGCCGCGACCGCCGTCGCAGCCAGGCCGACGCCGCCTGCTTTCAAGAATTCACGACGCTTCATGCAATTCCCTCCTGTTTGCCGATAGCTCGACAAGGGAACGATCTTGGTGTCGTCTTTTCTTCGCCGGTCGATCGACGTTGCTGTGGTGAGTGTGTCCGGCGGCCCTCGACGGGCTCTTGTCCGTGGAAATCCGAGTCTCTGGTTCCACCGGTCAGGATGATCGTTTGCCGGAGGAAATCAAGCGCCTGCCTTCATCGCAGGTGCGAAGGAAATCGGGCGCAGACGGATTTCATCCGGCAGGCGCCGCGACGGACGCTGTCGCCCCTGCTGCGATCTGCTACGCAGGACAGGTGGATTGATGGGAGTTCGAAGACATGGCCGCCAAGAAAGTCGTGGTCGCCGGTGCGACCGGCCTCGTGGGCGGCGCCGCCTTGCGACACTTCGGCGCATCCGGAGATTGCGAGCGCATTGCGCTGTCGCGCCGCAAGCCGCGCGATCTCCACGGCGCGCGGCACGTGCCGATCGATCTCACCAGCGCGGAGGATTGCCGCCGCGCCGCGGCCGAGCTCCGCGGCGCGACCCACCTGATCTATGCCGCGCTTTATGAAGCCCCGAGCCTGGTCGATGGCTGGCGCGATCCGGAGCAGATCGCAACCAACGACCGGATGCTGCGCAATCTGATGGGCGTGCTCGAGCCCGTCGCGCCCGATCTCAAGCATGTCGCGCTGCTGCAGGGCACCAAGGCTTACGGCGTGCACGTCCGGCCGCTCACGGTGCCGGCGCGTGAGGGCCGTTCGGAGATGTACGAGCAGCCGAACTTCTATTGGGCGCAGGAGAATTTCTTGCGCGAGCTGCAGCGGGGCAAGAACTGGTACTGGAGCATCCTGCGCCCGGTCTTGATCATCGGCGAAGCCATTGGCGGCGCGATGGACCTGATCCCGCCGCTCGGCGTCTATGCCGCGGTGCTGCGCGAGCAGGGCAGGCCGCTGGATTATCCCGGCGGCGCGCCGCGGGTCGCGCAAGCGGTCGACGTCGATCTCTTGGCGCGCGCGACCGCCTGGTCGGGCGATGCGAAGGCTGCGCGCAACGAGGCCTTCAACGTCACCAATGGCGACGTCTTCACCTGGGAGAATATCTGGCCGGCGGTATCAGATGCGCTCGAGATGGCGCCGGGCCGGCACGTGCCGCTGTCGCTGGCGCAGGAATCTCCAAAATGGATCGCAGTGTGGGATGAACTGCGCAAGAAGCACGATCTGATCGCACCTGGTCTCGAAGAGTTCGTCGGCCTGTCGTTCCAATATGCCGATTACAGC
This sequence comes from Bradyrhizobium sp. th-b2, assembly GCF_000426785.1. Classification (NCBI taxonomy): domain Bacteria; kingdom Pseudomonadati; phylum Pseudomonadota; class Alphaproteobacteria; order Hyphomicrobiales; family Nitrobacteraceae; genus Bradyrhizobium; species Bradyrhizobium sp. th-b2. The sequence goes on along the minus strand of NZ_AUGA01000007.1, from coordinate 40,384 downwards.
ATGCGCTACGGGCAGACCGAGTCCGGCCCGCCTTCGATCGTCTCGACGGTGAAGATCAACCAGGCCGGCTTCACCGAGATGATGGATACGGAAGCGATGTTCCGCAAATGGTTCAAGCTGGCGAAGGCGAGCCGGCTGCTGCCGTAGTCATCAGGGCAATGCTCTCTCGTCTCCCTCGCCCCGCTCTTGCGGGGAGAGGGCGGGGTGAGGGGCCTCCATCCGGCGGGCACTTCGCTGCTTGCTGAGCCGCGTGCCTCGCCCCTCACCCGGATCGCATCTCGCGATGCGATCCGACCTCTCCCCGAAAAGTGCGGGGAGAGGTGAAGAAGTCGCCCCGTTCGGGCAGACGGGAGAAAACACGTTAGCGCGAGAACGCCTTCTCCATCGCCTTGCGCGTCTTGATCGTGTCGTTGGCCTCGTCGACCTCGACATCGCTCCAGCGCACCACGGCGCCGTGGGCGACGTCGTTCTTCAGCTTGACGCGATGCGCGAGCCCGATCGGCAGTGCGCCGGCGGCGAGGCTGGCGGCGGCGGGCATCAACTTGCCCCACACCGTGTAACCGCCTTCGCCGTCGAGCATCTCGCCGGCGCGCAAATTGCGCTTGGCCACCGCTGCGACGTCGCCGCGGAAGCCGCGCGGCTGTCCGGTCGGCTCGTTGCGCAGCGCCGCCGACAGCACGGAAATGTTCAGCTCGAGCCCGATCAGATGATACGGCTTGTACATCGCGGCATAGCGGCCGGACGAATCGGTCTTGAGGCCATACTGCCTGAAGCAGTCCGCGGCATAGTCGTTCGGCGCCTCCAGCACCACATAGACGCCCCAGCGCAGATCGCGGAACACCGGGCGGCCGTCGCGCTCCAGCGACGACACCACCTCGACGATGCCGGATTTCTCCAGCACGCCGCCGTTGTCGCGCGGTCGCATCACATGCGGCAGGTCGTCGACGCCGCAGGGCGGAAACAGCAATCCCTCCGAGGGCACGTCAAGCGTGCAGGCATTGGCGATCGCCGCCATCTCGATCGCGGATTTGGTGCCGTCGAGGAAGGAGTTGAACATCTGCGGGTTCATGCCGGCCGATTGCGCCTCGCTGGCGGTGAGCCCGTAATGCTGCCACACGCCTTCCGGCGTCACGTCATGATAGGCGGGCAGGTACTTCGTGCCCTTGCCGGCGGCGACGACGCGAAAGCCGGTGGCGCGCGCCCAATCGACCATCTCCGCCGTCAGCGCCGGCTGGTCGCCATAGGCAAGTGAGTAGACCACGCCGGCCTTGCGCGCTTCCTCGGCAAGCAGCGGTCCGGCCAGCACATCGGCCTCGACATTGACCATCACGACATGCTTGCCGGCGGCGATTGCCGCGCGGGCATGGCGGATGCCGACCGCGGGATTGCCGGTCGCTTCCACCACGACATCGAATGCGCCGGCGGCGATGGCGCGCGCGCCGTCGTCGGTGAAGGTGGTTGCGCCGATCCGCGCGTCGTCCCAGCCGACCGTGCGGCACGCCTCGCGCGCGCGCTCGCGGTCGAGGTCGACGATGACGGGCACCTCGAGCCCCGGCGTGTGCGGCACCTGCGACAGGAACATCGAGCCGAACTTTCCGGCGCCGATCAGGGCGACGCGAACCGGCTTGCCGGCGGCGGCACGGGTTTTGAGGAGGTGATGCAGGTTCATGATGGGTATCCGGGATCGTTGTCGTGTCCCGGACGCGGTGCGGCACGAAGTGCTGCTCCGCAGAGCCGGGACCCATGGAAGAAGTTGAACAGGAGTGTGGGCCCCGGCTCAGCAGCGCATCGCTGCGCGCTGCGCTGCGTCCGGGGCACGAACGTGTCTTACTCCGCCGCCTGCCGCGGCGCACGGGCGAGCCGCAGCAGCGCGTCGTCCGCCACGGTCTGGATCGGCGCGAAGTCGCGGTGCGCGATGTACTCCGGCCGCGTCGGGGTGCGGATGTAGTTCGAGACCGCGTTCAGCGTCAGGTAGACGATCTTGCGCGGGTAGGGCGTGATGTTGCCGCTCGAGCCGTGCACCAGATTGCCGTGGAACATCAGCATGCCGCCGGGCTTGCCGGTCGGCGCAACGATGCCGCCCTGCTTCACGAGGCGGGTCACCGTCTCTTCGTCCAGCGTCCACAGCGGGTAGGACGTGGTCTCGAGATCGTGCGACGCCTTCAGGTCGCCCGCGGTCTGGCTCTGCGGCACCAGCATCAAGGGGCCGTTGATCGGCATCACCTCGTCGAGGAAGATCGCGATGTTCATCGCGCGCGGCTCCGGCATGCCGTCGTCGCGCTTCCAGGTGCCGTAATCCTGGTGCCATTGCCAGACGTCGCCGGTGAAGGCCGCCTTCGCGTTGATCTTGAACTGGTGCATGTAGACCTTCTCGCCGAACAGCTGCTCGATCGGGTCGATCATGCGCGGATGCGCGCCGAGGAGGCCGAACGCCTCGTTGTAGAGATGCGCGGCGAAGGCGGTGCGCGGCGCGCCGCTCTTCTCGCGCCACACCTCGGGACGGTTGGCGTCATAGATCGAGACCGCCTCGCGCGCGAGGAAGTCGACCTCTTCCTGGCTGAACAGCTCGGGCAGGAACAGCCAGCCTTCGCGATGAAAAAATTCGACCTGCTCCGGGGTCAGTTTCATGGTGCTTTCCTCCTTTGATTATTGGTCTTCGTTCTTGCGACGGCGTGACAATCCTGTTCACGCCGCCACGTCGATCGCTCTCAGCTTCTCTTCCGTCATTCGTCCTGCAGTCTGCGCATGTGCCAGCGCAGCGGCTTCTGCGGCTGCAGCATTGCCGGAGAAAACATGCGCGGCGATGGTCTCGTGTTCGGTCCAGGCGCTGCCGCGGTAATCCAGCTCGGCGAGCACGGTCGCCATCGAGCGGCGCATATGCGGCCATTGCGGCGCGATCATTTCCTCGATCGCGGAATTGCCGGCGAGCCGATAGATCGCGCTGTGGAAGTCGACATCGAGCGCGATCAGGCGTGCCAGCGGCACGCTGTCGTCGATCGTGCGTCCGGCTTCGAGCGCGGCTTCGAGCTGGGTGCGCGCAACGCAATCCTCTTTCACGCGCCTCGCGGCGAGCCGCGCCGCCAGCGCATCGATGGCGCCGCGGACCTCATAGAGCTCGCGGATGCGCCGCGGATCGAGCTGCGTCACCTCGAAGCCGCGCTTGCCGCTGTCTGCGACGAGGCCCTGGCGATGCAATAGATGCAGCGCATGCGAGATCGGTTGGCGCGAGACGCCGAGCTTCTCGGCAAGCTCGTTCTGGGTGATGCGCTGGCCGGGCAGCAGCGTGCGGTCGATGATCGCTTCGAGCAACCGGCCGTAGACCTGGTCGATCAGGTTCGGGAGCGGGTCCAACGGGATCATGCCATCAGTCCAAATTGGAATACGGAATTCCGTGTTCGAAAATGAAACTACTGCGAGTGGCAGGAGCGGTCAAGGCTCCAGTTTGTGATGGCGCTAAGTGACTGAGAAAGGGATGATTTTGCGAAGCACGGGACCCGCAAGGCCGATGTTCGTCGCAGCAACGGTCGACCTCCGGACTCTCGACCACGGACCAGAAAGTGTCCACGATGTCTCCGAACACCCGTCCGCCATCTCCCCGGTCTGAACAGTGGGGGAGGGTGGGGTGGCCCTGGGCGCAGGCGCGAACGATGAACTGCCGGTGCGTCGATCGGCAGCAGAAACGTCCACTTGTTCGAGCCCGCTACTTCGCCTTGCCGAGATCCATCAGCATCCGCGTCATCAGATAGAGCCGCGGCACGATCGAGTTGGTGTCGATGTATTCGTCGCGGGCGTGATAGCCCCAGCCGGCGAGGCCGAAGCTTTCAACCACGATAGCCTTGCCGCTGCGCGCAGCGTAGCCGGCGTCGGTTGCGCCGCCGGTCATCTCGGCGATATCCAGCTTCCGGTCGAGCTCGGCGTAGATCGCCTGTCCGTCTTTCGCGAGCGCGCGGCCGCGATCGTTTGCCACGAAGGGCGGACGGCCTGCCGCGACCTTCACCGTCACTTCGGTGTCGGCGATCAGTTTGTTCTTTACCTTTTCGTCGAGCGCGGCCTGCAGCTTCTCGACGCCATCAGGAATGGTGAGGCGGATGTCGGCGCCTGCGCTGGCGTGGTCGGGGATCTGGTTGCGCACGGTGCCGGCCTTTGCGGTGGTCCAGTTCAGCTGCGTGCCCGGTATCGATTTCGCGACGTCCTGGGTCTGCAGCAATTGATGCGCGAGCTCGATCAGCGCGTTGCGGCCGAGCTGCGGCGCGGCGCCGGCATGCGAGGCCTTGCCCTTCACATCGATTGTGCCGGTGGCGGTGCCGCTGGCGCCGAGCAGCAGGCTTTCATTTTTGGCGACCGGCGGCGCAACCGTCGGCTCGCAGGACAGCACCACATCGTGCTGGTCGGCGAGCTCGGCGATGATCTCGCCGGAACCGATCGAGCCGACCTCTTCATCAGGATTGAACGACACGGTGAGCTTGGTGTAGTCGCGCCAGCCCGCATCATTCAGGATCTTGAGCGAATGCAGGATGACGGCGATGCCGCCCTTGTCGTCAGCAATGCCGGGCCCGTAGATCCTGTTGCCGTCGACCTTATAGGGCTGGGTGTCGAGGATGCCGTGCTCATAGACGGTGTCCATATGCGCGATCAGCATCAGCTTCTTGCTGCCGCTGCCTTCAAAGGTGCCGATCACCATGTCGGCGCCGGCGCCGCGCGTGGTCTTGCGCCGCTCGGTCCTGGCGCCGAGCGCCTTCAGCCGCGCTTCGGTGTAGTCGGCCATCTTCTTCAGGCCCTCGACATCGCTGGAGCCTGACTCGATCAGCACCATGTCGTGCAGGCTCTCGATCACGGCCGGCTGGGCCTGCTCGGCCGCCGCGCGCAGCTTTTCATCTGCGGCGGCAAAGGCGGGGGACGAGGCGAGGGCGAGCGAGAACACGCCGGCCGACGCGAGCAATTTGATGGTTAGTTTCATGATTGTCCTCCCTTGGTGGCGCGGGAGAACGATAGCATCGCGACCCTTCAGCCTCCAGCCGCGTCAGGTGCGGTCGAGCACCTCGACATCGAGTGTCTCGATCGCGGCAGCATCGGCGGTCGCATCGATCGCCGCGATCCTGTCGCCTGAAATCGTGACCCGCAGCACGACGCGCAGCGCGCCGCCGAAGATGACGGCAACGCCGATCGCGCCATCGACCAGCGCGGGCCGCGCCGCCTGTGCGCGTCCCTTGAAGCTTTCGGCGACCGCTGCAGCGCCGCGGATCACCGGCAGCGAGCCGAGCCTTTGCGCGGCCTGATCGGCGCGCACCACGACGTCGGGCGCGAGCACGGCGAGCAGCGCTTCGAAATCGCCGTTGCGCGATGCGGCGAGAAAGGCCTCGACGATGCCGCGCTGCCGGCCGAGATCGGCGTCCGGCGCGGGCGGCGCGCCCTGGACACGACGCCGGGCGCGGCTGGCGAGTTGCCGTGCGGCAGCCGGCGTGCGCCCGACGATCGGCGCGATCTCCTCGAACGGCACCGCGAACATGTCGTGCAGCACGAAGGCCAGCCGCTCCGCCGGCGCCAGCGTTTCCAGTACCACGAGCAGCGCCGCGCCGACGGAATCAGCCATCTCGGTCTCGCGCTCGGACGGATTGTCTGCGACCGGTTCCGGAACGTGCGGGCCGATCGGCTCCTCGCGGCGCGATTTGCGCGAGCGGAGCATGTCGAGGCAGATGCAGCGCGATCACCGTGGTCAGCCATCCCCCGAGATTGTCGACCGCAGCAGTGTCGGTGCGGCCGAGCCGCAGCCAGGCCTCCTGCACGGCATCGTCGACCTCGGCGGTCGAGCCCAGCATGCGGTAGGCCACGGCCCGCAAGCGCGGCCGGTTGGCCTCGAACTGCTTGGTGAGAGAATTTTTCTCGTCCATCGGTCACATTCCCTTTGTCCGCTCCGTCATGGCGATGACGAACGAAAGTTGGCCGATGTGACAGCAGATCGGCGCGGCGACGTCAAAAGCAAATCAGGAGAGTGACATGATGAAAGCCCGCATGAACCATCCGGTGATGGTTGTTCCCGATGCCATGAAGGCGCTGCAGGCGCTCAGCGAGAGCACCAAACAGGCTTTGCCGGAAAAGCTGCTCGAATTGGTCCATCTGCGCGCCAGCCAGATCAATGGCTGCAGCGTTTGCGTCGATATGCACCCAAAACTCGCCCGCCGCGCCGGCGAGACCGACGAGCGGCTGTTCGCGGTCGGCGCCTGGCGCGACACGCCCTATTTCAGCGACGCCGAGCGCGCCGCGCTGGCACTGACGGAGGCGGTGACCCGGCTCAGCGACCGCGAGGATCCGGTAACGGATGCGGTGTGGGACGAGGCTGCGAAGCATTTCAACGAGCAGCAGCTGGCTTCCCTGGTGCTGGGGATCGCGGCGATCAACGTCTGGAACCGGGTGAACGTCGCCGTGCGCCAGCCGGTCGGTGTTTGGAAGGTGTGAGCAGATCTCTTGCCGCGCAGGCGGTGCACCCTCTCCCTTTGTGAGAGAGGGTGGCGCGATAAAGCGCAGCGTCATCGCGCCGGGTGAGGGGTTTTCTCCGCGGAGACAGGCCCCTCACCCGGATCGCATTTCGCTTTGCTGCATGCGACATAGCCGAAGCTGCGCTTCGGCGTTCTTGAGAACGGCCGCCGTGGGCGGCCTATGCCTCTCCCACAAGGGGAGAGGTGCATTGCCTATGCCGCCAGAAACTCCAGCACGATCTCGCAGTATCGTTGCGGCGCCTGCTCGAACATCGGGTGCGTGGTGCCCGGGATCATCTCGGTGCGCGCGCCCTTCACATTGGCGGCGAGGGCGTGCAGCACCTTCGGCAGCATGCCCTTGGTGTTGGCGCCGCCGATGAACAGCGTCGGCGTCTTGATCGCTTGCGCATCTGCTTTCGAGAACGGCGGGCGCTGGTCGCGGGTCTGGCCGATCAAGGTGGTCGCGTTGTCGCGCAAGAGCTGCTTGGAGGTTGCCGGAAGCCGCTTCCAGGCGCCGAGGCCTTCGAGCGCGTCCATGAAGATCTGCAAGCCGCCATCGATGTCGCCTCCGGCAATCACGTCGGCTGAGGCCGCGATCCGCGCCGCAAGCGGCGAGGGACCGGGCTGATAGTCGAGGTCGAGCGTGCCGTCGAGCTCACCGCCGGGCTCGGCCAGGACGAGCTTGTGCAACAGATCCGGCCGCCGCTGCGCGACGCGGAAGCAGATGTGGCCGCCGCGGGAATGCCCCATAAGGTCGACGGGGCTGGTGTCGAATTGCTCGATGAAGGCGATCACGTCGTCGACATGCTGGGCGATCGAATAAGTGTCGCCGACGCCGTCCCAATGCGCCGGGAAGAAATGCCGCAGGCTGACCGCGATCACCCGATGCCGGCGTGTCAGCGGGCCGAGTACCGCCGACCAGATCCGGAAATCGCACAGCGAGCCGTGCACGCAGACCAGCGGCGGGCCCTCTCCGATATCGAGATAGGGCATGTCGAAACCCTTGACGGGAAGGCTGTGCATTTGGGGCTCGCGGGCGGGGCAGATGTTGTTGATTTAGCCCAAGTTCCCACGGAATTCGGGTGGATAGCAACATTCTCCAAGCCTAGATTTCAGGTCAGCAGCAGGCTCGCGCGCGTGAGCCCAAGGGATATATCAAGGAACATTCGGAGCGAGCCATGATCGGCCAGCATTTTGCAATCTTCGAGACCACGATCGGCGCCTGCGGCGTCGTCTGGGGCGAGCACGGCGTCACCGGCGTGCAGCTGCCGATGGGCACCGAGGAGAAGACCCGCAAGCGGATTTTTCAGCGCAATGGCGACGTCGCCGAGGCGGCGCCGCCGGCCGAGGTGCAACACGCGATCGACGGCATGATCGAACTGCTCGCCGGCAAGCCGAACGACCTCGCCGACATCGTGCTCGATCTCGACGACGTGCCGGAATTCAACCGCGGCGTCTACGACATCGCGCGGAAGATTCCGCCCGGCAAGACCGTGACCTATGGCGATATCGCCAAGCAGCTCGGCGGCGTGGAGCTGTCGCGCGACGTCGGCCAGGCGCTCGGCCGCAACCCGTGTCCGATCGTGGTGCCCTGCCACCGTGTGCTGGCGGCCGGCAACAAGCCGGGCGGCTTCTCGGCCAATGGCGGCGTGGTGACCAAGCTGAAGATGCTGCAGATCGAAGGCGCGGTCGTGAACCACACACCGAGTCTGTTTGATTGAGGCACCGGTCTTTCCGGGCTCCCTCTCCCCGTTCTTCACGGGGACAGGGTTGGGGTGAGGGGCTTTATCCGCGTGAATACTGAGAGCCGAATTCGCGGAGGGCCCCCTCACCCGGCTCGCATTTCATGCGACATTGCCGAAGCTTTGCTTCGGCGTCCTTGTGGACGGCCGCCGTAGGCGGCCTGTGCCTCTCCCAGCAGGCGGGGAGAGGCGAAGCACTACGCCGTCTCACACACAAACCCATTCCCCTTCCGCTTGATCTTGCCGACCGAGGGCGAGGGGAAATGCGCGGGGCAGCACAGCGTGTCGGTGTCGCAATAGCGCTCCAGGAAACTCCGCCGCGTCGTCGCGGCCTGCGCCTGGTCGACATCGAACTTCGCCGACAGTTCCGGATAAAGCGTCTGGATCGGCGAGTGCATCAAATCGCCGGCGAACACTGCATCGTCCTTGCCGCGGCCGAAGGTGAAGGCAACGTGGCCCGGCGTGTGGCCGGGCGTCGGCAGGATGCGCGCGTGGTCGCCGATCGCAAAATCATTGCCGACAATCTCGGCCCGCTTGGCCTCGACCACCGGCAGCACGCTGTCCACGAATGGCGGCACCTCGGCCTTCGCGTTGCTCTCGGTCCAGTAGTCGAACTCGGTCTTGTCGAACACGTAACGCGCGTTCGGGAAGGTCGGCACCCAGCGGCCGTTCTCCAGCCGCGTGTTCCAGCCGACATGATCGACGTGCAGATGCGTGCACATCACATAGTCGATGTCGCCGACCGAAAAGCCCGCCGCCGCGAGACCGCGCAGATAGCTGTCATCGGTCTTCATGTTCCATTTCGGCCGCGCCGGCCGCGGCTTGTCGTTGCCGATGCAGCTGTCGATCAGGATGGTGTGGTGCGGCGTCTTCACGATGTAGGACTGGAACGCCAGGATCAGCGTGTCGCTGTCGTCCAGCGCGCCTGCGGCTTTCATCCAGGCGCGGTTCTCGGCGAGGACTTCCGGCGTCAGCCCGGGCAGCATCTCATGCGCGGGCAGGAACGTGGTTTCCTGCTCGACGATGCGATGAATGGTGAGATCGCCGGCCGCATATTTCAGGCTCATGGGTGGTTCCTTCGGCGTTAGCGTTTTCAAGCGAAGTGGAGTCCGGTTTGCGTGAAGAAACGCGCAAAAGAATTTCTAGTGCGCGTCACGCACGGCGGGAATGATGATGTTGGCGAGGATATCCATTGCCGCAAGGCCTTCCTTCGGCTGGCCGTACTGGGCTGCCGTCGTCATCATCACAAGGTCGAGATCGGGCACGGCGATGATGCGCTGGCCGCCCCAACCGAAGGCGCCGGCCCACCTGACTTCTTTCCCCGCCGCAAATGATCGCCCCACCCACCATTGATGGCCATAGAACAGCGTGCCGCCGAAATAGCCGACCGCCTGGAAGTGCGGTGCGATCGACTGGTCCATCCATTCGGCCGGGACGATCTGCTGCTCCTTCCATCGCCCGTGGTCGAGCACGAGCTGGCCGATCTTTGCGGCGTCGCGCGGCCGCAGCCTGAGGCCGGACGCAGCAGCGATCTTGCCGTTCTTGTAGGTCTTCCATTCGAAATCGGTGATACCGAGCGGCTCGAACAACGTCTCGCGCGCGAACGCTTCGAGCGATTTGCCGGAGACTTGCTCGACGATGTTGCCGAGCAGATCGGTACCGCCGCCATTGTAGGTCCACAGCGTATCCGGCGGTGCTGCGATCGGCTTGCCCAGCACGTAGCCGATCGGATCGGTATCGAAGGCGAGATGCGGTTCGTCGTTATCGGGATCGGTCCAGGGCAGAGTCTCGTCCCATTTGATGCCTGATGACATCGTCAGCAAATGGTGCAGCGTGATTGCGTCCCAGCCGGCTGATTTCACCTGATGATGCTCGGGAAAGAACTTCACCACGGGCTCATTGGCGCTGGCGATCAGCTTGCGGTCGATGGCGATGCCGAGCAGCAGCGCCGTCACGCTCTTGGTTGCCGAACGCATGTCGTGCTTGGTCGTCGCGGTGAATTCGATGTGACCCTCGGGCTGGCCCCACGGCTGGTCGATGCCGGCAAAATACTGCTCGAACACCAGTCTGCCGTGTCGCGCCACGACAACTGAATGGATCTCTGTGCTGCGTAGCGCCAGCCGCGCGGCGATGCCGCACAGTCGTTCGCTATCCATGCCGACGCTTTCCGGCGAGGCAATCACCCAGCCGTCGTCGAGCGCGGCCGGCGATCCGCAAGGCTGGCGTTGTTGTCCAGGTGTCATATCGTCGGCCTTCAGATTGGTGATTGAGGCCGTCAACGCGAGCGCGAGGCTCGCGCCGAGACGTGAGAGGCGGGGGAAGCGTTCGCGCATCGTCATTCTCCCCGCCTTCGCTTTGCTACGCCACAGGCGGCGCCGAGATCTTCACCGACGGCCGTTCCAGCATTCGCTGGTAGAAGGCGTCGAGCTTGGGATAGGCCTTGCGCCAGCCGCAATCGGCGAAGCGGAAATCCGCATAGCCGAGCACGCAAACAAGGCCGATCTGCGCGATGTCGAACGACGAACCGTTCAGCACGTCCGGCCGGTTCTCGAACCGTGCCATGCCGGCCCAGGCCCGGTTCCAGTGATCGTCATGCCAGGCTTGCCACAGCGAGCCCTGCGGCCGCACCATCTTCTCGTAGCGGCACAGCAGCATGGAATCGAGCATGCCGTTGATCAGCGAGTGATCGGTCTTCAGCTTCCAGCGCCGCGGGCCGTAACCCGGGATCAGCCGGCCGCCGCCGATCTCGTTGAGATATTCGACGATGACATAGGAATCCAAGATGGCATCGCCATGGTCGAGGATCAGCACCGGCAGTTTCTTCAGCGGCGAGATCTTTGAATATTCATCGTTGGCCTGTCCCGGCGCAACGCTGGCCGGCACCAGCTCGATCTTATCGATCAGGCCAAGCTCGATCGCCGCGATGCGCACCTTGCGGGCGAACGGGGAGGCGGGAGAGAAGGTGAGTTTCATGGAGAACTCCTTGCGAAGGTTCTTTCCTCTGTCATAGCCGTCTGAAGGACGGCGTCGCTTTCGCTCGCCTATGCCCGGCCATCCACGACTTTGCTTCCGTACACGACCCAAGACGTGGATGCCCGGGTCAAGCCCGGGCATGACGAATTCAGGAACAATGCGTGCCGCTCACGCCGCGACGATTTCCTGGCGCTGCTCGCCGAGACCTTCGATGCCGAGCGTCACAACGTCGCCGACGTTGAGGAAGGTTGGCGGCTTCATGCCGAGGCCGACGCCGGGCGGGGTGCCGGTGGTGATGATGTCACCGGGCAGCAGCGTCATGAACTGCGAGACGTAGGCGATGCACTTTGCCATCGAGAAGATCATGGTCTTGGTCGAGCCGGTCTGGCGGCGCTGGCCGTTGACGTCGAGCCACATCGACAGGTCTTGCACGTCCTTGATCTCGTCCTTGGTGACGAGCCAGGGGCCGACCGGGCCGAACGTATCGTGCGACTTGCCCTTGGTCCACTGTCCGAGCCGCTCGGTCTGGAAGTTGCGCTCGGAGACGTCGTTGCAGACACAATAGCCGGCGACGTGGTTCAGCGCGTCGGCTTCCGAGACATATTTGGCGCGGGTGCCGATGATCGCGGCGATCTCGACTTCCCAGTCGAGCTTGGTCGAGCCGCGCGGCTTTTCGACCGCGTCGTTCGGGCCGCTCAGGGAGGTGTTCGCCTTCATGAAGATGATCGGCTCAGTCGGGATCGCCGCGCCGGTCTCCTTGGCGTGGTCGGAATAGTTCAGGCCGATCGCGACGAATTTGGAGATGCCGGTGACCGGGGCGCCGAAGCGCGGCTTGCCGGAGACGGCGGGCAGGGAGGCGGCATCGAGGGCGGCAAGCTTCTTCAGCGAGTCCGGCGAATAGGCGTCGCCGGTCAGGTCCTTCAGATGGGCCGAGAGGTCGCGCAGCTGGCCGGATTTGTCGATCAGACCGGGCTTTTCCGCACCCTTTTCGCCATAACGAACAAGCTTCATGTTGATCACTCCCTACGATGTCCTGAGGATTATTACTGGTATACCTCGACACGCTTCATGGAACAGCGCGCCGGGAAATTCAACCGCCATGAGCGCGCTGCATTGCTGCCAAGCCTTATTTTCAAGGCCAGTTCGGGCCGATCATCCCAGCGCGATGAAGCGGAACGCGTCGCCGTCGCGCTTGATGTGGCCGGCACTGAAATGGCCGCCGATCACCAGCGTCGGCGTATCGGCAAAGCGCGAGAACAAGTCGCGCCGCGTCGCGGCCGATTGCTTCGGATCGGAGTCTACGGTCGCAGACCAGTCGAGGTGATACATCTGGCAGGGATGATGCGCGGCATCGCCGGTCAGCAGCGCTTGCTCGCCGCCGGACTTGATGTGGATGCTCATGTGCCCGGGGCTGTGACCCGGCGTCGGGATCAGCGTGATCTCCTCGGTCAGCCGGTGGTCGCTCGGCACCAGCTCGGCCTTGCCGGCATCCGCGATTGGTTTCACGGAGTCCGCGAACACGGCGGCGTGGGCGGGATCGTCGCTGTGGTCGCGCCAGTAATCGTATTCGGTCTTGCCGAACACGTAACGCGCCTTGGCGAAGGTCGGCACCCATTTGCCGCCGACGAGTTTGGTGTTCCAGCCGACATGATCGACATGCAGATGCGTGCACAGCACGGTGTCGATGCTGTTAGGGGCAAATCCGGCCGCGGTCAGCTTCTCCAGGAACGGATCGCTGCGGTTATTCCAGGTCGGCACGTTGCGGCCCTGCTTGTCGTTGCCGAGCCCGGTGTCGACGATGATGCGGTGCTCCGGCGTTTCCACCAGCAGCGAATGGATCGACATTTTCAGCCGGCCCTCCTCGTTGGCGAAATGCGGGATCAGCCAGGGCAGGCTCAGGATCTCTTCCCGGCCGGCCAGCGGCAGGATGAAGCGTGTGCTGCCGACGGTCTCGAGCTCGACGACTTTTGTGATCGTGACCTTGCCGATCGTCCATTGCATGCGGCGTGTCCCCTATTATCGCTATCGTGCGCAGTCGACGATCACGGTGCCGACCTTGTCGCCCTTCTCGACGGCGAGATGGGCTTCTGCCGTCTCGACCAGTGCGAATTGCGCGGCGATGTTGTGCACCCGGGTGCCCGACTCCAGCCATTTCGTGATATCGGCCTGCGCGGCCGCGAGCAGTGGCGGCGGCAGTGCGAACAGCACCAGCGCGCGCACCGTGATGCATTTCTCCATCAATTCGCGCACCGGCAGCGTCGGCGTGCGGTTGCCGTTGGTGGCGTAGACCGCGATCGTCGAGTTCATCGCCATGATTTTCAGCGTGGTCGCGAGGTTGCCGCCGAAATCGACGTCGATCACGCGGTCGACGCCGCGGTTCTCGGTGAACGCCATCACCTTCGAGACGACGTCCTCGGTCCGGTAGTTGACGACCGTGTCGGCGCCGGCGAGCCGCGCTTCGACGTCCTTGACCTGCGAGCTCACGGTCGCGATCACCCGCGCGCCGCCCCATTTCGCGAGCTGCACGGCATAGTGGCCGACCGCGCCGGCGCCGCCGGTGACCAGCACCGTCTGCCCGGCGATCGGACCGTCCGCATACAGCGCGCACCACGCGGTCATGCAGGGGATGCCGAGCGTAGCACCGGCCGCGAACGACACGTTCTGCGGCAGCGGCGTCACCAGATAATCGGCAAGCGTGATGTATTCGGCCGCGGTGCCGAAGGCGCGGCCATTGCGCTGGCCATTGAACAGCCAGACCCGGTCGCCGACCGCAAAGCGGGTGACGCCTTCACCGACCTGGTCGACGATCCCGGCGCCGTCGCTGTTAGGGATCACGCGCGGAAATTCCATCGCGCGATAGTTGCCGCTGCGGCGGCCGACATCGGCCGGATTGACGCCTGAAGCCTCGAGGCGAACGCGGACCTCGCCGGGGCCGGCCTCAGGTGTCGGCATCTCGCCGACGGTAAGCACCGTCGGCGCCGCGCCTGTCCGCTCGTACCAGACCGCTCTCACAGCGTACCGGGGAAGGCGCCGCCATCGAGCAGGATGTTCTGCCCGGTGATGAAGCCGGCCTTGTCGCCACACAGGAAGGCGCAGGCGTAGCCGAATTCATCGGGATGACCGAAGCGGCCGGCGGGGTTCAGCTTGGCACGCTCGGTCATGACAGCCTCGATCGAAAGGCCGCGCTTTTCGGCTTCCGCCTTGCCGGTGCCGCGCAGACGGTCGGTGTCGAACGGGCCCGGCAGCAGGCCGTTGATGGTGACGTTGTTGATCACGGTCTTGCGCGACAGGCCGGCGACGAAGCCGGTGAGGCCGGCGCGGGCGCCGTTGGAGAGGCCGAGAATCTCGATCGGCGCCTTCACCGCCGCCGAGGTGATGTTGACGATGCGGCCGAACTTGCGCGCCATCATGCCGTCGACGGTCGCCTTGATCAGCTCGATCGGCGTCAGCATGTTGGCGTCGATCGCCTTGATCCAGTCGTCGCGGGTCCAGTTGCGGAAGTCGCCGGGCGGCGGGCCACCCGCATTGTTGATCAGGATATCCGGATCGGGGCAGGCCTTGAGCACGGCTTCGCGTCCTGCCGGGGTCGTGATGTCGCCGACGATCTCGGTGACGGTGACGGCGGGATGGCCTTTACGGATCTCGTCGGCGGTCTGCTTCAGCGCCTCGGCGCCGCGCGCCGTCAGCGTGACATGCACGCCCTCATTGGCGAGCGCGATCGCGCAGGCGCGGCCCAGTCCCTTGCTCGATGCGCAGACGATGGCGCGGCGGCCTTTGATTCCAAGATCCACGAGTTTCACTCCCTGTGATGTTGGGTCGGTTTGTAAGGTTTTGATGGCGCCAGTCTAGCCAAGCCCGGCGGCGCAAGTAAGGGAGGTGCAATGCATAAGTGCATGCCGGACCGGAACAGGCGGGGCGAGCACCGTGGGTTAGATGTGTTGCTCCCGCCGCAACCGCTCGATCGCCATGGCGGCTTCGGGCGGCAATGAGCGGAATCCGGCCTGTCCGGCCGCGGAAAACAACGGCCGCAATTGCGATCCGTTGAGGAATTGCGGCTGCCTGGCAACCGGCACCAGCTGATCGAACACCAGCACCAGCGTGGTCACGACAAGGCCGACCCTGATCGCGCCGAGCAGCGCGCCGCCGAGCCGGTCGCCGATCCCGACCTCCGCACCGATGGTGTCGTCGAGCATCGTCCGCGCCATCTTTCCGAGGATGACGCCGATCAGCAGGAACAGGCCGAACAGCAGCACGCCGTTGGGCGGAAACGGCGACGACGGAAGCGTCGCGATGTGCGGCCCGATCATCGCCATCGCGGCGACCGCGAGCGGCATGGCGACGAGATAAGCCAGGATCGTGACCGCGCTGCGCAGCAGGCCCGTCGTGAAGCCAGTAACCACCGCGAACAGCAACCCAAGGGTCACGACAATGTCGAAGAGGTTCATGGATAAGGATTTCCTGCCCCGATCTCCTGCGGTCCCCCGGTTGATGAAACCGGCATACATCAAGGACAATTTTAGTGATCAATCGTCCGCTTCAATCCGGCAACCTGTAGATGTCCGGCCTATGCGATGTCGGTAAAGAAATCATCCTCATCGCAGGCCGCTTCGCAGGGGCTGGGGCGGCATCGGTGCGTAGCCCGGATGAAGCGCAGCGAAATCCGGGACCCGTACACGGTCGTGGCCCTGGATTGCGCTTCGCTCCATCCGGGCAACGCTCCCTGAACTGACGATCCTGTCATTGCCGGGCTTGACCCGGCAATCCATCCGCTTCGCAAGACTCTCGCGAAGATGATGGATGCGCGGGTCAAGCCCGCGCATGACGATCCTGCTTGGTGGCCGCTATCCCGCCCGCATCTCCGCCTTGATCATGTCGGCGGCCTTTTCTCCGATCATGATGGTCGGAGCATTGGTGTTGCCGCCGATCAATGTCGGCATGATAGAGGCGTCGACCACGCGCAGCGCTTCGAGCCCGTGCACGCGCAACTTCGGATCGACCACCGCAAGCGGATCGTCGGTGCCCATCCTGCAGGTGCCGACCGGGTGGTAGACCGTGTCGGAGCGCGCCCGCAGGATGCTGCGGATGTCGTCATCGGTGCGGACATCTGATGTGAACATGTCCTTCTGCTGTAGGGCGCGTAGCGCCGGCGTGTCGAGCAGCCGCTTCGTCATCTTGAAGCCTGCGACCATGGTCTCGACGTCGCTGTCCTCGCCGAAGAAATTCGGATCGATCGCGGGGGCTGCCAGCGGGTCGGCGCTGTTCAGCCACACGCTGCCGCGGCTTGCCGGGCGCAGCAGGCAGACATGGCAGGAGAAGCCGGTGCCCCAGCGCGGCTTGCGGCCGTGGTCTTCCACCATGGCCATGCAAAAATGCAGCTGGATGTCGGGGACGTCGAGGTCCGGTCGCGTCTTCAGGAAGCCGCCGCATTCGGCGACGTTCGAAGTCATCGGGCCGCGCCGCTCGCGCCGGTATTGCCCGATGCCCTTGATGATCCGCCCGATGCCGCTCCACGACAGCCCCGAGAAATAAGGTGCGTCGGAGGCGAAGCCGAACACGAAATCGGGATGATCCTGCAGGTTCTGTCCGACACCCGGCAGATGATGCACGCTGGCGATGCCGTGCTTGCCGAGCGCCGCTGCGTCGCCTATGCCCGACAGCATCATCAATTGCGGCGACTGGAACGCGCCCGCTGAGAGGATGACCTCGCGCCGCGCGCGCAGCGCCTTCTTCTCCTTGCCTTGCATGTATTCGACGCCGACGGCGCGCTTGCCCTCGAAGATGATGCGCGTCGCCTGCGCTTGGGTCTCGATGCGCAGGTTGGGCCGGCGGCCCATTTGGGGATGGATGTAGCCGCGCGCTGCGCTCCAGCGCTCCCCATTCCTCTGAGTCACCTGGTAGATGCCGAGGCCTTCCTGCTCGGCGCCGTTGAAATCGTCGCGGATCCGGAACTGCGCCTCGCGCGCGCCCTGCAGGAACATCTCCTTGACCGGATTGTCGGACTGCAGGCCCGTGACGTTGAGCGGCCCGCCCTTGCCGTGATATTCGCCGTCGAGCTCCGTGTTGTGCTCCGAACGCTTGAAGTAGGGCAGGACGTCGTCGTAGCTCCAGCCCGTATTGCCGAGCGAAGCCCAGTGATCGTAGTCGGCGCGATGGCCGCGGATGTAGACCATGGCATTGATGGCGCTTGAGCCGCCGAGCCCCTTGCCGCGCGGCTGATAGCCGATGCGGCCGTTCAGGCCCTTCTGCGGCACCGTGTCGAACGCCCAATTGTTGATCTTGCCGGAGAGCATGAGAATGATGGCGCCGGGCGTGGTGACGACCCAATTGTCGTTCTTGCCGCCGGCATCGAGCAGCGCCACCGAGGTCGCCGCATCCTCCGACAACCGCCCCGCCACCGCGCAGCCGCCGGAGCCTGCGCCCACCACCACGAAGTCGAATGTGTCTGTCACGTTTCCCCCTTGCTTGTTCTTGTTCGTCATTCCGGGGCGATGCGCTAGCATCGAACCCGGAATCTCGAGATTCCGGGTCTGGTCCTTCGGACCATCCCGGAATGACGGCGTACGCGCTACGACAACAACCGCATCAGCTTCTCCAGCCGTGCGATCTTCGCGCCATAGGGCGGATAGAGATCGGCGAGCCGGTTGAAGCGCGAGCGGTAGAACACCGGCTTCAGCTTGGTCAGCGTCTTGAATCCCCATTCGCCGTGATAGGCGCCGGTGCCGGACGCGCCGACGCCCCCCATCGGCTGATAGGCCTGCGCGAAATGGAACAGGCAGTCGTTGACGGTGACGCCGCCGGACACCGTGCGCGTCAGCACCTCGTCGCGGGCGGCGCTGTCGGTGCCGAACCAGTACAGCGCCAGCGGGCGGTCGCGCTTGTTGATGAAGGCGATCGCCTCGGTCGCGTCGCGCGTGCCCATGACCGGCAGCAGCGGTCCAAAGATCTCCTCCTGCATCACGGTCATCTCAGGCGTGGCGTCGACGATCAAGGTGGGTGGGAATTTGCGCCTCGCCTTCCACTCGGGATCGTTCGGCGCCGCCGGTTGCATGATGGTCGCGCCCTTCGCGGCGGCGTCGGCAACCAGGCCCTCCAGCCGCGTGTAATGCCGGTCCGAGACGATCGAGCTGTAGTCGGCATTTTTCGGATCGGTGCCGAACATGTGCTGCATGTGGCCCTGCACCCGCATCGCGAAGGGCTGCACCGCGGTCTGCGGCACCAGCGCGTAGTCGGGCGCGATGCAGGTCTGGCCCGCATTGAGCAGCTGCCATAGGCGATGCGTTGCGCGGCTTCGTCGATATCGGCAGAGCCGTCGACGATCACCGGCGACTTGCCGCCGAGCTCGAGCGTCACCGGCGTCAGGTTGCGGCCGCAGGCCTCCGCGACCAGCCGACCGACCCGGGTCGAGCCGGTGAAGATCAGATGATCGAACGGCAACGCGGCAAAGGCCTTTGCGATGTCGTCGTCGATATCGGTGACCGCGAGCTCGGTGGTGTCGAACTTCTTCTCGATCACCTCGGCCAGCAGCTCGGCGAAGCGCGGCACCAATTCGCTCGGCTTGATGATCGCCCGGTTGCCGGCCGCGATCGCGGCGACTGCGGGCGCCAAGGTCAGCTGCAGCGGATAATTCCAGGGCGCGATGATGCCGACCACGCCGAGCGGCTGCGGGATCAGCCGGTTTTTGGCCGGCGCGAACTGCACCGTGGTCGGGATCTTCTCGGGTGCCATCCAGCCCTTGAGGTGCTTGGCCGCATGCTTGATCTCGCCGAGCACCAGCATGGTCTCGGCGATCGCGGTCTCGACAGTAGAGCGGTGGCCGAAATCGGCCGAGATCGCCGCCTCGAATCGCGCCTCGTTCTCGGTCAGCGCGGCGCGCAGGCGGCGCAGCCGGTCGAGCCGCGCCTGCAATGTCGGCGCCGGCTCGCTCCGCGACAGCTCGATCTGGCGGTGAAAGGCCTCCTCAAGCGCATGCAGCCCCGGGCTCTTCAATGGCCGGTCCATGGCGTTCCCCTCGGCGTTCCCCCTCGGATGACGTGTCCTTGACGGACTTTGTTGGGCGCCAAGCTCCGCTTTTGCGCGCGATCTGGCAAGAGCGGGTTCCCGGCGGTAAATTTGCGAGGAAAACCACAGATTTCGGCGTCACAAAAACCTCAAAAACCCGCATCCGGGGCTTTCCAAACCGCACTCACGTTGATACATACCCCTCGCACCCGGACGGCTTCGGCCCGGGTCGCCTTCTCAGGAAGCCTCCGGACGGATCGATCGGCGCCATCTGATGCGTTGGCCGACCGGCTCGGGCTCTCTTTCAGCAAGGCACGCAACGGTTTAACGCGGGGTGGAGCAGCCCGGTAGCTCGTCAGGCTCATAACCTGAAGGTCATAGGTTCAAATCCTATCCCCGCAACCAAGATCGACAACGGAAACCCAGCAATCTCAATGGATTGCTGGGTTTTTGTTTTTGAGGTCGAGCAGTCGCTCCGACAAGATCAATGGCTTGGTTTCGTAGGTTCAAATCACCCGCAACCAATTGCGGTCGGCATAATCACATCGGGTGTCCCATGCGGCTTGAGTGAGGTCTCTCGCGGCTTGTCGAGCGCGTATCATGACCAGGGCGACGAGGCGTGGATTTCGTAATGTGATGCCGAGCGCGGAGGGCTGGGCTCTCACTGGCTCATCCAGCGAAAACGACCACCATCACCGATCCCCACGTCGTGAGCAGAATGTTCGAGATCGGATAGGCGGGCGTGTAGCCAAGCACCACCACAGAGCTCGCCGAGCGCTCCTGAATGGCAGCCATCGCCGCCGTGACCGTCTGCGCTCCAGTCAATGCGCCGAGCAGGAGGATCGGGTTCATGCGCAAGATGAAATGGCCAAAGCAGAAGCCGACGATCTGGGGCAGCAGGGTTACGATCATGCCGCCCAGAAGCAGGCCGATGCCCGACTCCCGTATGGCGGAAAGGAAGATCGGTCCGGCATGAATCCCGGTAAGACCGACAAAGGCCGCCAGTCCGAGCGACGTCATCAGGCTGATCGCGCCGTCGGGGATCCGGCCGAAATACGGTAGACGTGTGCGGAGATAGCCGACTAGAAGTCCGGCGAGCAGGGTGCCGACGCTGGTGCTCAGCGAGATCGTGATACCACCAACCGAAAAGCTCAGGAGAACGCCAACGAGGCCGCCGAGGAAAATCGCGAGCCCCAGCACCACGAAATCGATGCTGGTGCTCGGCGCAACGATGACGCCGATGCTCTTGGCTGCATTTTGCACCACCGGTTCAGGACCCACGACGCGAAGCAGATCGCCGCGTTGCAGGACGACGCCGGCAGCAATGGGAAGTGCCTCGCCACCCCGGCTTATCGAGCGCAAGTAGAGGCCGCGGGCCCAGCTCTGTTCCGACGCCTGCTGGAGACTGCTGCCCGCGAGCTTCGGGTTGATCAGGAACACGTCGGCCGAGATCAGCGGGATATCGAGCAGCTCCTGGTCTTCGACCTCCTCGCCGCGCGGTTCGATCAGCTCCACGATGATGTGGCGCGGTGCGGACAGTGCGACGACATCGCCTGCCGCGAGCATCGTTCCAAGCTCCGCCTCGAGGATGCGTTCTCCGCGACGAATGCGGTGGATGAACACGCGCTGCCCGGGCACGCGAGCTTCGGCGGCGGCAACGGTCAGTCCGGCAATCGCCGCGTCGTTATCCAGCCGGTAGGCGCGCAGCTCGAACTTGCGCCAGGCGGACACCAGGCCGGGCCTGGTGCGCGTGATGCCCAGGGCCTGCTCCAGCTTGAGCGCTTCCGTCTTCAGATCGATCTTCAGCAGCGCCGGAACAATGATCGTGCAGAATGTGATCACGCCGGCATAGCCGAAGATGTAGCAGACCGCATCGGCCACCGCGATGTGCGAGACGAACAAGGCGCGCTGTGCTTCGGACACGGGCAGCCCATTCACTGCGTCGGTGGCCGTTCCCATTGCAGCGCTCTGGCTCAAGGCGCCTGACAGGAGCCCCGCCGCAAAGCCGGGGTCAAGTTTCAGCACGCGCCCCACAACGATTGCGGCCGCAAGACCGGTGAGGCTCACGACAATGGCCATCAGCATCGGCTTCAGCCCGTCACGCTTCATCGCCAGCACGAATTGCGGACCGACCGAATAGCCCACCCCGAACAGGAACAGCAGGAACAGGAACGATTTGGTCATGCTGGAGACGGGCACATGGGCGAAATCGCCGACCGCGAGGCCGGCGAACAGCGAGCCCGTCACCGGGCCAAGGCTGAAGGCGCCGATCCTGAAGCTGCCGATCCAGTAGCCCGCCGCGATCACCAGGAACAGTGCGAGTTCCGGATAACGGACGAGAAACTGCTGCAGCCAAATAATCATCGTTTCAACATCGTCGCTCGCCGCGGCTATGTCATCATCATCACCAGTACCATGCCCCAGATCGTCAGCAGCGTGTTTCCGACCGCGTAGGTGACGGTATAGCCAAGGCCGGGAATCTGGCTCTTCGCGCGATCATTGATCATGCCCAGCGAGGCGGTGGTCGTGCGCGCGCCAGAGCAGCATCCGAGCAGGATCGCGTCGTGGAAACGGAACACGTATTTGCCGACGAACATCGCCAGGATCAGCGGCACGGTGGTCACGACGACGCCCCAGAGGAACAGGCTGAAGCCGAGCTTTTGCAATCCGGCGACAAATCCCGGTCCCGAGGAGATGCCGACCACCGCAATGAAGACGTTCAGGCCGACCGAGTTCATGAACCATACGGTGGGTGACGGGATGCGGCCGAAAGTCGGGTGCACGGATCGGAGCCAGCCGAAAAACAGACCGGAGATCAGCGCGCCGCCGGAGGTGGACAGGGTGAGCGGCACGCTTCCGATCTTGTAGACGAAGGCGCCGACAAGGGCGCCGATCGCAATCGCGGCGCCGATGAACGCGACGTCGGCAATGTCGGTCGCACGATCCGGCCGGCCCAGCATCTTTGTGGTGGCAGCGACGTCGGACGTGCGGCCGACCAGGGTGACGATGTCGCCCCGATTTATCTTTGTGTTCGGCAGGATCGGGATTTCGGTCGCGATCGCGCCCCGGGCGATCTTGCGCAGGAATACGCCGCGAGCGCCCGGCGCTTTCGCCAGTTCCTCCAGCGTCTTGCCATCGACGTCCTTGCTGGTCACGTAGACATCGACGCCCTCGATCGGCACCGCAAGCAGCTCGCGATCGTCAACTTCCTCCGCCTGCTCGCCGATCAGCTGCACGAGCACATCGCGGCGGCCAGCAACGGCGACGACATCGCCGGCATGTATCACGGTGTCGGAAGTTGCCTCCACGATCTTGCCAGCTTGCCGAAGCCGGAGGACGAAGATGCGATGATCGGGAATCAGCGCCTCGGCCTGCGCGACGGTCTTGCCGACGACAGGCCCGCGCTCGCGAACGCGGTAGGCGCGCAAATCGAACTGGTGCCAGGCCGTTCCCGCGCCGCCCAGCTCCTTCTTGCCGCCATGCTCTTCCTCGTATTTCTTGCACGCGGTCTCGAGATCGATGCCGAGCAGCGCGGGCCCGAGCAGGGCCAGGACGATCGCCGACCCAACCGTGCCGAAAATATAGGTCACGGCATAGGCGACCGGCATGGCATCGAGCAGCTTCTTGGCTTCGTCTGCGGGCAGACCAGCGCGATTGATAGCATCGGTGGCAAGCCCCATCGACGCGGAGATTGTCTGTGAGCCGGCATAGAGCCCGACCGCCGATCCGACATCGTAGCCCGCGAGCTTCGCGCCGAGATACGCCGAGAGAAGACAGAAGACACAGACCACCGCCGCGAAAATCGCCTGCGGAATGCCGTCCTGTGCGATGCCGCGCACGAATTGCGGTCCGACGCCATATCCGATTGCGAACAGGAACATCAGAAAGAAGAATGGCTTGAGCGGGCCCGAAATGGTGATGCCGATCTGGCCGATGATGACCGCAGCGACCAGCGTCGCGGTGACGGCGCCGAGGCCGAGACCCTTATAGGTGAAGGATCCGAAATAGTAGCCCAGGGCCAGCGAGAGGAAGATCGCGATTTCGGGGTAGGTGCGGAGCGTCTGGAAGAACCAATCGATCATGATGTCACCCGTTCATGCTGTCCCGGCGCTTCGGCATGCACGCTTCGATCTCGCGCAGGGCCGAAAAGGGCGAGCAACTGTATCGATCGACATCAGGCCGCGGCTGGCGAGAAGGATGTTGATCTATGTCAATCGCAACTGCGAGAGCGTTGCGATTTCATCGTCTTGCCGACACCACCGCATGGTGCGCAGATTGCATCGTGACGCGGCTATCCGTCGCTGCGGTCGCGTCGCCTGCGCAAAGGACCGTTGACATAGATCAAGGTTCGTCACCGGCCGCCGATCATGCTTGGCGCTATCGTGCAGGCAAGGAGCGTGTCCGCCTCCATTCAACAGCTCGCATCCCCCGGGAGTGTCCAATGGCCGATCTTCTGACCTTAAAGAAATTCGAGGCGTTGAGCCCCTTCGAGATCAAGGACGAACTGATCAACCTCGCGAAGAGCGCTTCGAAGCAGAGTCAGATGGCCTTTCTGAACGCCGGGCGGGGCAACCCCAACTGGGTCGCCACCACGCCACGCGAGGGCTTCTTCCTGCTCGGACAATTCGCCATCACCGAGAGCAAGCGGGTGGCGGAGCACCCGGCGGGCATCGGCGGCATGCCGCAGGCCAAGGGCATTGCCGGGCGGTTCGAGGCCTGGCTCGCCCAGCACAAGGACATGCCGGGCGCGAGCTTCCTGACCGAGATGCTGCCCTTTGCGGTCAAGAAGTTCGGCTTCGATCCCGACGCCTTCGTCCACGAACTGGTCGATTCGATCATCGGCGACAATTACCCGGTGCCGGACCGCATGTTGGTTCATAACGAAAAGATCGTCCATGAATATCTGATGTGGGCCGTCTGCGGCGACCCGCGGCCGGCCGGAAAGTTCGACATTTATGCCGTCGAGGGCGGCACGGCGGCGATGTGCTACCTCTTCAAGTCGTTGAAAGCCAACCGGCTGCTCGTGCCTGGTGATACGATTGCGCTGGCGACGCCGATTTTCACGCCCTACATCGAGATGACGCACCTGGAAGACTACGATCTGAAGGTCGTTCAGATCAGGGCTCCGCAGGAAAACAAATTCCAGTTCACCGACGAGGAAATCAAGAAGCTGGAAGATCCGAAGGTTAAGGCCTTCTTCGTCGTCAATCCGTCCAATCCTCCGGGGATGGCGTTGAGCAAGGAGACGGTTGCCAAGTTGGCCAATTTGGTCAAGACCAAGCGCCCCGACCTGATGATCCTCACCGACGACGTCTACGGAACCTTCGTGCACAACTTCCGTTCGCTGCTGGGCGAGCTGCCGCACAACACCATCGGTGTCTACTCCTATTCGAAGTATTTCGGCTGCACGGGATGGCGGCTCGGGGCCATCGCCATCCACGAAGACAACATCTTCGACAAGATGATCGCCAAGCTTCCAGACGCCGCCGTGAAAGCGCTGGACAAGCGCTACGGGCCGCTGACGCTGGAGCCGCGCAAGCTCAAGCTGATCGACCGTATTGTGGCCGACAGCCGCGACGTGGCGCTCAATCACACGGCGGGACTATCGTTGCCGCAGCAGGTGATGATGAGCCTGTTCTCGCTCTCTGAAATGCTGGACGTGAAAAAGGCCTATCAGGCTGCCTGCATGGAAATCGTCAACAAGCGCCTGTGGTCGCTGCTCGACGGGCTCGGGCTTGCTGATAAGCTAACCCCCAACCCGAACTACGATGCCTATTACGGCCTTATCGATTTCGAGTTCTGGGCTCGAAAGAACATCGGCGACGATGCCGTTGAACACCTGAAGAAGAATGTCCATCCGTTGGATCTCGCGTTCAGGCTGGCCGAAGCCCACGGAATCGTGCTGCTGAACGGAGGCGGCTTCGATGCACCGGAATGGTCGCTTCGGGTATCGCTTGCGAACCTCCCTGACGATGTCTACGACGATATCGGACGAGGTGTCCGGGCCATCGCCAGGGGCTATCGCGATGCGTACGAAGCGGCGACCGGGAATAAGGGAGGCGCAAAGCGCTGACGAACGGGACTCTCCGCATCGTTGAAACTTGTTGATCTCCGGCGCGCGAGCTGTCGCTGACAAGGCTGCCAGGTCATTCGCCATTCAGGGCGCCGCGCGGTCAACCGGGCCACTATAGTCCGATTGGGTGAGCCAGCTTGTCGCACGCAATTCCAATCGTCTGGCACAAGCTGCACTGGTCACTCGATTTCTCCGTGATCTACCATGACCATCATGGGGAACGGCAGCGACATATTTCGGCGAGCGTTTCATCGCTGGCTTGAAGCGATCGACGGCGATTTTGCCTTCAGGTTGACGGTCGTGACGGCCGGGATGCTGTCGACTGTCGCGTTTGCCTTTGGATTGCTGTCGCTCTGAGCGAACCCCTCATCTCGAGCCTCTCATCTGAAGCTCAGCGAACTGATGTCGGCGATGAGTTCGGCGCCTGCGACCGGAGATACCAGTCCGGGGGCCATGGATGCGCTTCAAAATAGTTGCAAATTCGACCGGACGTCGAGGCCATCTGGCCGCAAGGTCAGGAATCGGGCTCTCGGCCACGATTGTCCTGTTCTGCTCTGCACAACAAACGGTCGCGGTGCCGCTAACGTCCTTCCGTTATGAAGCCCAGGCCCAGCGGCATTGTCCTGGCAATACCGTGGTCTGGCTCGATTTCCGCCGTGGACGCTATTACCTCAAAGGCCAGAGCCGCTATGGCAGGGGCTTTGACGGCAGTTTCGTGTGCAGGAACGAAGCGCGCGATAGCGGCTATCGGCGTTCGTTGCTCGGCCTCCGGTGACGTCACGGGCAGACGCGTGACGCTTGATCTGGATCAAGCGATGCGCGCCAAGGCGATGGCACCGCTTCCTGCGTGCCTGTTGACGCTCAATCGAGAGCACGTTCTTGAAAACCCTTCGCCAGCTCGTGGCCGGAGACGAATTCATCCAGCTCGCAATTCGCCTCGGATTGCTGGCGCTGCTGATCTACTGGTCGTTCGTCCTGGTCCGCCCGTTCGTGCCGATCCTGGCCTGGAGCGTCGTGCTCGCGGTCGCGCTCTATCCGGTCTTCAACTGGCTCACAGGGATGCTCGGCGGCCATGCGGGCATCGCCTCCCTGGTCCTGACCCTGATCGCACTGGCTGTCGTCATCGGACCGGCGGCCTGGCTCGGGATCGGGGCGGTGGAGGGGGTGAGGGAACTCGCCGGACAACTGAGCGCCGGTAACGTTGTCGTGCCGTCGCCGATGCCGGAGATCAAGGATTGGCCGCTGATCGGCGGCCCGCTCTACGACTTCTGGGATCGGGCGTCGACCAATCTGCGCGCCGTGCTGCGCGAGGTCGTGCCGCATCTGAAGCCGCTGGCCGGGGTCCTGTTTGCGTTTGCCGGCAATGCCGGCGTCGGGATGCTGAAGTTTCTGCTGGCGGTCGTGCTCGCGGGGTTCCTGTTTCCCCACGGCCGGCAGCTTGCCGCGGCATGCAGGGGCTTCCTGTCCCGCATCGTGCCGGAGCAAAGTGAGCACTTCCTCGACCTCGCAGGCGCGACAATTCGGGCGGTCTCCCAGGGCGTCATCGGCGTCGCCGTCCTGCAATCGCTGCTCGCCGGCATTGGGTTCAAGTTGGCGGGGATCTCGAACGCAGGTCTGCTGGCGTTTGTCGTGATGCTGCTAGCGATCGTGCAGATCGGGGCGGCGATCGTGCTGTTCCCCGTCATCATCTGGCTCTGGTTGGCCAAGGACTTCACGACGGCACTCGCGCTGACGTTGTTCTTCCTGGTCGTCGGCGTCCTCGACAATGTGCTGAAGCCGCTGGTCATGGGGCGAGGCCTGACCACGCCGGCGCTCGTCATCTTCGTCGGCGTGATCGGAGGCACGCTTGCCCACGGCATCGTAGGCCTGTTCATCGGCCCAATCATTCTCGCGGTCGCCTGGGAGTTGATCACAGCGTGGATCCGGGACGACCGTGCCCGGCTGGCGGGTGAGCGATGATATTGTTTCAGCTCATCGTTGGATCGGCGGTCAGCGCGATCAACATCGTGCTCCATTCATTATTCACCGTCTTGGTGATCGGACTGATGCGGAACGTCGCCCTGAGTGCCGCAGGTCGGTTTGGGTTGCAGCTCAGCGGCGTGATGGTGACGACCGCGCTGATCCTGATGGTGGCTCACACCTTGGAGATCATGGTGTGGTCACTGGCCTATTTTGCAATGGGTGCAGCGCCCACGGGTAGCGATCTGATCTATTTCGCTTTTGTGAACTACACCACGCTCGGCTACGGCGACGTAATCCCGGTCAAGCAGTGGCTGCTGGTCGGACCGATGGCCGCCATGAACGGGATCCTGATGTTCGGCTGGTCGACAGCGGTCCTGTTCGAGGTGCTGCAAAGGACCATCGAACGCCAGGGGGCACTTACGAAATCCTCATAGCGTCCCGGTCAGTTGTCCAGCCTGGACAGCTGGTCGCGGTCAACCAGCATGATTTCGCGCTGGTTCGAGCCGAGGAAGTCGAGGGCTCCGTAGGCGTGCAGCTTGGATAGCGCACGCGATACGGTCTCGAGGGTCAGCCCGAGATAGTCGGCGATATCGCGCCGGCACATCGGCAGGGCGACGACGCCGACGCCGGTCAGCCGGCGATCCATTTCGAGCAGAAACGCGGCCACCCGCTCCAACGCGGTCTTGCGGCCGAGGAGCAGCATATGGTCTTCGGCATGCTGCAGGTTGCTGGTGGTCATGATCAGCAGGTTGCGAGCCAGGGCGGAATCGGAATGCGCCACCCGTTCGAGGCTCATCCGCCTGATCAGGCGCACGTCCGTGTCGACGACGGCTTCGGCTGTGAAGCGATGGGTTTCGGCGTTCTCAAGGCCGAAAATGTCCCCGACGAGGTGAAAAGCACCGATCTGACGTCGTCCGTCGGAGAGGAGCTTGTAGCTGCGGACAGCCCCTGAAACGACCTGGTAGACGTACTCCGCGGGCTCCTCCTCGCCGTAGATCTCGGCGCCCCTTCTGTAGTGGAATTCGCTGGTGATGAAGTTGGCATGGGGGGCGGTCAACCCACCGAGGACGCTCGGTACATTGGCCGGTCTGACATTGACGCGAGCGAACATGGACCAACCCTCTTCACGATGACCTTGCGGCGTCCGTAGCGGTTCGAAAATGCTTGTCCGCGTGCAATGACTACGACACGGCCCGACCAGGCTCTATTGGTCTTGAGGCCATTGTCCCAAAGGACAGGGGGCCCGGAAATGCGGCAATTTGTTCGCAATTGGTACGCGAGTGTTGGATTACTTTTCAGCATTTACGACGATAACCGTGCTAGTTTTTCTTGAACCCGTTGGTCTCCGGCTCCGAGCGCTATGGGCAAGGCAATTCGGCTCTCTGGACTGATCATCCTGCTGGCTAGCTTGCTGTCGCCGGCTGGTCTCCGGGCGCAGGAGATGCGCCCACATTCCATACTGGTGCTGGACCAGTCCGATCGACGTGGCCCGTTCTACTATCAGGTCTTTGTTGGATTGCGGGATGCCGTGAGCGCGCACGGTCACGCTCCGACGACGATCTACACGGAAAGCCTCGATCTCAATCGCTTCGGCGGTGAGGCCTATCAGGAGGGCTTTCGGCGGTTTCTCGAGACGAAATATCGCGATCGACCGATCGGTGTCGTGGTTGCCGTTGGAGCGGCTGCGCTCGAGCTTGTGCTCCGCTGGCGCCCGCAACTCTGGCCTGACACGCCAATCGTGTTTGCGCTGGTCGAAGAGAATGATTTCAAGCGATTGCGGCCGCCTGCCTATGCCACCGGCGGCATCGTAGCCTTGAAGTTCAAGGATGCCGTCTCGGTCGCCCGCGCCGTGGTGCCGGACCTCAAAACTGTCGCGATCGTCGGTGCGGAATGGGAACGGCAAGTTCTGTTTCGCAACTGGAAGGACCAGGCTGCGGCCGGCATTCCGGGCCTCGACATTATCGAGATTATCGGACGTCCGATGCCTGAGGTCATCGAGCGGGTCGCCGCGCTTCCCGACCACAGCGCGATCATCTACACGGGCCTCTATAGCGACGGCAAAGGCAACTACTATCCGCCCTCGGACGCTCTTGCATTTGTCGCAGCGAAGGCAAATCGTCCCATCGTAATCGCGGCGGAGACTTTCCTCGAACCGGGCGGCATAGGCGGTTTCGCTCTTGTCCCGTCCTTGATCGGTGCCGACGCTGCACAAAGGGCGCTGCGAATCCTCGATGGCGAAGCGCCGGAGAACCTGCCGCCGTCGGTCATCGATGCCGTGAAGCCGATCTTCAATTGGCGGCAGATGCAGCGCTGGAATGTCAGCGAAGCCAGTCTGCCGCAAGGCAGCGAAATCCGCTTCCAGGAGCCGACCTTCCTGGAAAAATATCGCTGGCCGGCCGTTGCGTTCACTGCGGCGTTGCTGCTCCAGACCATGCTGATCGCGTTCCTGCTGCACGAGCGGTACATGCGACGAGAGGCCGAAGTCGAGGCCCGCAATCGCCTGTCCCAGCTTGCTCACAGCAATCGGCAGGCGACCGCCGGAGAGCTGTCGTCCTCGATCGCCCATGAGCTCAACCAGCCGCTCGGCTCAATCCTGACCAATGCCGAGACGGCGGAGTTGATCCTCGGTTCGCCGACTCCTGACCTTCAGGAGGTGCGGGAGATCATTTCCGACATCAAGCGCGATGATTTGCGTGCGAGCGAGGTGATCCGCCGGATGCGCAGCCTGCTGAAGCGTGCGCCATTTGAGAAAAAGGAGATCGACCTCAACCAGACCATGCGGGAGGCATTCGATTTCCTCAAGCTGCAGGCCTCGACCCGCAACGTCGCGATCTACCTGCAGACGTCGCCGCAGACCCTGCTGGTGGAAGGTGATCCGGTTCAGTTGCAGCAGGTCATTCTCAACCTCGTGGTCAACAGCATGGACGCGATGGCCAGGATGCCCTACGGACGGACGATCATCGGCCGTACCGAAGTCAATGGAGGGGCGTCGGCCGTGATTTCGATCTGCGATTCCGGTCCGGGAATTCCCCAAGACAGGCTGAACGAGATTTTCGATCCATTCTTCACCACAAAGGAGCAGGGAATGGGTATTGGCCTGTCAATCGCGCGGACGATCGTTCTGGCGCATAGCGGTCAGATCTGGGCCGAGAACCAGTCCGGGGGCGGAGCGGTTTTCCATCTTTCATTGCCGCTGGCGGCATAGCGCGTTTGGGCTCTTACTTTGGCAGGAGGCAGTGCTAACTTGACGAACGCAGTCTTTGCCGTCGGTCGTGTAGGAGAGAGGGTAATGCACGCTTACGTGCATATTGTCGACGACGACGCCTCGTTTCGCACGGCACTTGAGCGCAGGCTCAAGCTCGCCGGCTACCGTGTGGCGACGTATGCATCGGCCCGGCAACTGCTCGATCAATTGCCAGGCGACGAAGACGCCGGCTGTATCCTGCTCGACGTGCGCATTCCCGGAATGAGCGGTCCGGAGCTGCAGATCCGTCTCAACGAGCTGGAGTCGACGCTTCCGATCGTATTCCTCACCGGACATGCGGACACAGCGACGACCGTGCAGGCGATCAAGGCCGGAGCCGAGGATTTTCTGACCAAGCCGATTGCATCAGAGCAGCTGATCGAGGCAATCAATCGTGCCGTTGCGCGGCACGAATTGGCCCGCAGCCAGCGAACCAGGCTCGACTCCCTCCGCGCGCTGCTGGCGAAGTTGACCCCACGCGAGCGGCAGGTGTTCGATCTGATTGTACGCGGTCGGATCAACAAGCAGGTCGGCTATGAACTCGGCACGACGGAACGCACGGTCAAGGCGCATCGTCACCAGGTCATGGAGAAGATGCAGGTGCAGTCACTTGCCGAGCTCGTCTCGATCGCGGAGCGGCTCGGCATGCACGAGCTTGATGGCGAAGTTAAGGGTTAATCCGCCGCGGCAGCTGCGGCCTCCTGTCCCATGGTACAATATGAAAGCTTTGTGACGGCGCGTATCTCCGTATTGGCCGTGGCGATGCCGTGCGCCGGTGAGATTTCAATGTGTCCTTCGTCCAGGCGTGGACGTTGGGCAGCAAGTCGAGATTTTGCTTCTCGATAGGGTAGAGGCCCACAGGATTTGCCGACCGCGAAACTAGTCTTCGTCGTGGATGATAACCCCTCCATGCTCCGTGGAATCGGACGGCTGCTGCGGGAATATGGATTTGCATCCAGATTATTCGAGACTGGAAATGCCTTGCTGAGAGATGGCAGCTTCGATGGCGCGCTGTGTCTGATCCTGGACATCAATCTCAGCGATGGTTCAGGGATCGAACTGCGGCACCGCCTGGCGGATCAGGGCATCGACGTCCCGGTCATCTACATCACCGGAAATGACAACCCGGCGACACGGATGGCCGCAATGTCATCGGGCTGCGTGGCCTATCTGACCAAGCCCTTCACGGCAAAATCGCTGATGCAGCCGATCGAACAATTGTTGGCGGGCGCAGTCTAGCGATCGCGGCTCTCAATCATTCGTCAATGGCTTGATCGAGCGTCAGCGCGGGTGCTCCCTTGCGGATGGTCGCAAAGCGGTCCAGCGGCACCGATGTCGTCACCGTCAAAATGCTGGTGTCGACGACGTCGACCGACAGCGCCTTTCCGCCATCCATTTCCTCGAGCAGCTTGGGGTCGGCAACATCGGCTGCGATGCACATGTTAGTCACGCACCAGGTATAGGGCAGGCGATGGACCTTCTGCTGGTCGACCGACAGCTTGACGCCGGCTTGCAGGTACATCCCGACCGGCAGGAATAGCTGGAGGCGGGAGGTCCCGTCTTCGCGCTCGATCAGATCGACGCGAAGGGCCGTCTGGCCGGTCCCGAGGGTGCCGGTGATCGTCGTTCGGCATAGTGTCCTGGCGCCGGCAGGGGTGAAGCAGACCTTTCGCCATTCGCCATACTTGACGTCCCGCGCCGTGCGTGCCCCTCGCGTGGCTACCTCGGCGCCGTCCTTGACCGCAGCGGACGGCGAAGGCGTCTGTTGACTGCGCGCAGCACCGATGCTGACCGCAAACAGCACCAACATCGCCAAAGGACCATACAAGGGACCATATCGGACCATGGATACTCCTCCAGCGAGATGCGCCTAGCGAACCTTGTCCAGAAATCGCTCGACCAGTGGCGACCAGATAGGAATGGAATCGGGAGAGCCGATCAGGAAATGCCCTTCGTCGCCGAACGGCGGCAGTAGATGGTACTCGGTCCTGCCGCCGGCGCGCGTGAAAGCCTCGTACATTCGCTTCGACAGAGCCGGGCCGAAGAATGTGTCGTTCTCGATGTAGAGCCACAGCATGGGCACCCGCGACGTGTGGCCGAACACGCCGGTCGCTTCGACCAGTTTGTCGGGGCCACAATTGTTGTTGGGCTTGCCATCGACGCGGCCGCCGCGGCCCGCCGCGAAGGTGATGATGGCCTTGACCTGCGGCGGGTTGAGGCTCGACAGGGCGATCGCGGCCCAGCCGCCGGCCGACTGCCCGACGACGATGACGCCGTCCGGCAGGGTGCGCTTTTCGGCGGCCATGTAGTCAATGATCCAGAGATCGACCTGCGCGACGGCGAGACCCGGGTCGAGGAAATTGGGATTGGTGCATTTCCCGATCTTGGAGAAGAACGGGCCATAAAGACCGCGTTCGGGAATATCGATAGCCGCGGCGCCATAACCGGTGCCGACCGGCGCCACCACGAGATAACCGCGCCGTGCAAACCACATTGCGGCGTCGCGAAATTCGACCAGCGGGAAGAAGCTGCGATCCCGGGCGTTCAGCGACACGCCGTGATTCATGATGACCAGCGGGAAAGGACCATCTCCGAGCGGTCGGACCAGATAAGCGAACATGGGTAGCGGCAGCGGCAAGGCCCAGATTTCTTCCTGGATGCGCTGGGACGCGCTGTTGTCGTCGGCGCGTGCCGGGGTGGCCAGACCAAGCAGCAGCAGTGTTGCAGTTGCGAGGGCTCGTAAGCCGTGCTGACGCATGTCATGCCCTCCGGCGGTTGACGTAGATGTGCAGGTTGCGACGATCGTAGTGCCGATCTGCGAGGGCGACGCTTGATCTGAATCAACGTGGATCGGTCCACCCCGGCGCAACCACATGCGTCCAATGCGGCTTGATACGGCGGACTTGATGTCAATCCAGAGCGAGACGAGTTGGGTCCGACGGTTTCCGCTGGCGAGTTGGCTGGCCGACTATCGCGCATCCTGGCTTGGTGCGGACGCCATCGCCGGGGTCACGCTGGCGGCCTACGCGATCCCGGTGTCGCTGGCCTATGCCGGGCTCGCCGGTCTGCCGCCGCAGGTCGGCGTCTACGGTTACCTGCTTGGCGGCGTGGGTTACGCCTTGCTCGGCTCGTCGCGGCAACTCGCGGTGGGACCGACCTCGGCGATCTCTCTGATGATCGCCGGCGCCGTCGGCGTGCTGGCCGGCGGCGACGCCACACGTTACGGGCAGATCGTCAGCCTCGTGGCCTTCAGCGTGGCGCTGCTCTGCCTGATTGCCTGGCTGTTCAGGCTCAGCCTGCTGGTGCGGTTGATCAGCGATAGCATTCTGGTGGGCTTCAAGGCCGGAGCAGGGCTCACCATCATCATGAGCCAGCTGCCAAGCCTGTTCGGCGTGGCAGGTGGCGGCCACAATTTTTTCGACCGTGCGATCAAGCTTGCCGGTCAGTTGGGCGATACCAGGCCGCTGGTGCTCGGCATTGGTCTGGTTGCGACCGTGCTGCTCCTGCTCGGCGAGCGCAGGCTGCCCGGAAAGCCTGTTGGCCTCGCCGTGGTCGCGCTGTCGATCCTCACGGTCTCCGTCCTTGGGCTTGCGGAAATGGGATTGCCGGTGACCGGAAAGATCCCGACCGGGTTGCCGACCCTTTCGCTACCGACCTTCGGCTTGCTCGAATTTGACGATCTCTTTCCCATCGCCGCCGGATGTCTCGTGCTGGCTTATGTAGAAGGCGTGTCCGCGGCGCGAAGCTTCGCGGCAAAGCACGGCTATGCACTGGATGTCCGGCAGGAGTTTCTGGGGCTCGGCGCGGCCAATCTCGCCGCAGCCTTCGGGCATGGCTATCCCGTCGCCGGTGGGCTGTCGCAGTCGGCCGTGAATGACGCAGCCGGTGCGCGAACGCCGCTGGCCCTCCTGTTCTGTTCGGCAACCCTTGCCCTCTGCCTGCTGTTCTTCACGGGTCTCTTGACCAATCTGCCGAAGACCGTGCTTGCCGCGATCGTTTTTTCGGCCGTCTACAAATTGGTCGATATTCCGGCGCTTGCCAGAATGTGGCGGATCAGCCGGATCGATTTCTATGCGGCGGTCATCGCGCTGGTATCGGTGCTGTTCCTCGGGATCCTGCAGGGCGTGCTGCTGGCGGCCGTCGCCTCGATCTTCCTGCTGCTGTTGCGTGCGTCCCAGCCCAATGTCGCGTTTCTTGGCCGTCTCCCTGGCAGCGGCCGCTATTCCGACCGGGCGCGCCATGACGACGTGGAACCGCTGACCGGGATCATCGCCTTCCGCCCGGAAACCTCGCTGCTTTATGTCAATGCCGAGACGATCTTCGAAACTGTGCTGGCTGCACTGCAGACGTCCACGGACGTCAAGCTGGTGGCCTGCGACCTGTCGGCCTCGCCGTTCATCGACCTGGCGGGGTCGCGCATGCTGCACGATCTTCACCAGGAACTCGCCTCGCGCGGCATCAAATTCTGCATCGTCGGCGCGCACGCGCAGTTGCGCGATCTGCTTCAGGCGGATGGTCTTGCAGACAAGACCGACAGCGGCGACTGGATGCGGACGCTCGACAGCGTATTAAGCAGCAGGAAGCCGCAGGCAAACGACTGATGTGCGCTGTCCCGCGGACCGTTCCCCGACATTCGAGCTCTGCTGCATCGCAAGACGTTGCGCTCGCTCGATGGCGACAAGGTTGTCTCAACCGCTGCGGATTGATTTGGATCAAAGGGAGCGGTGTGCGCGGTTCGTACGCTTTGACGGGGAACACCGTCAAGATCGGAACACCGCCAAGATCGGGAGACATTCATGGCCAACGACGCGAAGCAGGCCCAGCAGCGTATCGACCAGTTCTTCTCGGGACCCGGCGGACGCGCCGACAATTGGCGGGATCTGGTCGAGGCGGCAAAAGCGTGGAACCGGGGCGGCGACCGTGCGCCGTACGACAAGGCGCTGTCGGCAATCGCGGTCACCGAGGAGTTTCACGGCTACCCGGGCCTTCGCTTGATGGCGGCGCTGAAGGAAGCCGCGGCGGCGGGCGATGCCGCCACCTCGCATATCCTTTCGACCCGGATCGCGCAGGCACTTCAGACAAAATCCTTCCGTCAGCATGCCGGTGACTGGAGCACGCAGGACGAGGGCAATGGCGACGTTCCCGATCTGCTGCCGCCAACGCTCGGGCAATCGGCGGCGCGCCGTCCCTACTTCGAGACCCTGATCGTGACCGGGGTGCCAGCCAGCAATTGGCCGGGACTCTTGGCGGAATGGCGCAGGCTGCGGCGTCCGGTCGACGCCTTCATCTATGAGCCCGTGGTGGTGGGCAGTCTCGAGGACGCCTTCTGTGCGGCAATGCTAAACCCCAACATTGCGGCGGTGGTGATCAATGAAGGCTTCGGGTTGCGCTCGCGCCACGATGCGCCTGTGCTTCGTGCCATGACGGGCGCCATGGGGCTCAACGAAGAGTCCGATGCTTCCGCGCTACGGCTGGCCCATATCCTGAAGCGGATCCGTCCCGAGCTTGATCTCTACCTGATGTCCAATCGCGACGTCGAGGAGTTGGCCGGCAATCCTGAGGCCGACGTGGTGCGCCGGGTGTTCTACTCGGTCGAGGATATCCTCGAATTGCACCTATCAATTCTGGAAGGCGTGCAGGACCGCTTCGACACGCCGTTTTTCGACAATCTGAAGAAATACGCGCAGCGGCCGATCGGGACCTTCCACGCGCTGCCGATCGCACGCGGCAAGTCCGTGTTCAAGTCGGACTGGATCCGCGACATGGGCGAATTCTACGGGCTGAACCTGTTCCTTGCCGAGAGCAGCGCCACCACCGGCGGCCTCGACAGCATGCTGGAGCCGACCGGCAACATCAAGAAGGCGCAGGAGAAGGCCGCGCGCGCACTCGGTGCCGACCGCGTCTACTTCGTGACCAACGGCACCTCGACCTCCAACAAGATGGCGGTGCAGGCGCTGCTGGGTCCCGGCGACATCGCGATCGTCGATCGCAACTGCCACAAGTCGCACCATTATGGCATGGTGCTGGCGGGCGCGCAGCCGCTCTACGTCGAGGCATTCCCGATGACGGAATACTCGATGTACGGCGCGGTGCCCCTGAAGACGATCAAGCAGGCGCTTCTGAACGCGAAGGCGGATGGCCGGCTCGACCGGGTCAAGATGATCGACCTGACCAATTGTACCTTCGATGGTCACATCTACAACACGCGGCGGGTGATGGAGGAATGCCTCGCGATCAAGCCTGACCTGATCTTCCTTTGGGACGAGGCCTGGTTCGGCTTCGCGCGGTTCTCGCCATTCCTGAGGCGACGAACCGCGATGGGCGCGGCGAACGAGATCGAAGCCTGGATGCGCGATCCCAAATCGGTTGCGGCCTACGAGAAGCAGCAGGCCGAACTCGGCAAGAAGCCGTCGGACGAGGTGCTGCTCAAGACCCGGCTCATCCCCGATCCGCGTCAGATCCGGTTGCGGGTCTACCAGACCAACTCGACGCACAAGTCGATGTCGGCAATCCGGCAGGGCTCGATGCTGTCCGTCAAGGACATCGAATTTCACACGGTCGAAGCGCAGTTCAAGGAGGCCGTATTCACGCACGCTTCGACCAGCCCGAACCAGCAGCTGATCGCAAGCCTCGACGTCTCGCGCCGCCAGATGGAGCTCGAGGGTTATGGACTGGTCGCCAATGCCATGGAGATTGCGTTCGCCATCCGCAATGCGGTCAACACCAATCCGCTGATTTCCCGGTATTTCCGTGTCCTGGGTGCCGATGCGATGGTCCCCAAGGAATATCGCCAGAGCGGCTTCACTGACTATCTCGCGGTCGGCACCAACTGGGCGAGCGCCCTGAAGAGCCTGAACGACGACGAGTTCTGCCTCGATCCGACCCGCATGACGCTGGTCTGCGGCACGGCCGGGTACGACGGAACGCAGTTCAAGGGTCTGCTCGCCAACCGCTACAACATCCAGGTCAACAAGACGTCGCGCAACTCGGTCCTGATCCAGTCCAACATCAACAATACGCGCAGCGACGTCGCGCATCTTGTCCGGGTGTTGGCCGAAATCTCCGGTGAAATCGATCGGGGTCTGGCCAAAGGCGGAGCGAACGCCAGGGTCGATTTCGACTTGCGGGTCAACAGCCTGATGAAGGACGTACCGGACCTGCCGAATTTCTCGCATTTCCACGAGACCTATCGCGGTGATGCCGGCACCAGCACGAATGAAGGCGACATCCGCAGCGGATTCTATTCGGCCTATGACGCCGCCGGATGCGAATACATCCGCCTGCACGATCCCGAGATCGACAGGCGTCTGAAGAACGGGCCCGCTCTCGTGTCCGCGAGCTTCGTGATCCCCTATCCGCCGGGCTTCCCGATTATGGTCCCTGGCCAGGTCATCACGCAGGAGACGATCGACTTCATGCGCAAGCTCGATGTGAAGGAGATCCATGGCTATGACGCGGCTGAGGGCCTGAAACTCGTGACGACCGAGGCTCTCGCCAGGATGGGCAAGCCGAAAGCGTCAGCGCCGAAGCTCAAGGCCGCATCATAGATCCGTTCGCGCAACCGATCCCTGGAGGGAAATCATGAGGAAAGTGGATTTGCTTGGAGCCGTTGCCGCGCTGGCAATCGGATTGGCTGGCTTCGGCACGCCGTCGCTGGCCGAAACCGGCGCGGTCGCCGTCATCTTCACCAAGGGTGGCTTCATCGTTGGTATCGGAGGCGGCGAGGGCGTATTGACCCTGCGCGGCAAGCATTATCCGTTCACCGTGTCGGGCATGAGCGTCGGCTTCACGATCGGCGCCTCGACCACCAAGTTTGTCGGGCGCGCGATCAACCTGAGGGGGCCCGGCTCAATCGAAGGTTCCTACAGCGCCGCAGGCGCTGGAGGTGCGATCGCCGCGGGCGCCGGAGGCGTGCAACTGCAGAACGCCAATGGCGTGATCCTGCAGCTCAGCGGTCCGAAGGTCGGCGCCGAAGTCTCGGCCGCCGTGGGCGGCGTCACGATCCGCCTGAAATAGGCCGGAAGAGCCCAGGCCGCGCATCCGGCGCGGCCTGGCTTTTCAGTAGCGTTCCTCGACGAAGTTCATTCCCCGCAGACCGACCTGATCGTTGTAGCGCCCTTTGTCGGAGCGCCTGGGCAGTTTCACCTTGTCGCGCTTCACCCGTCCGTAGGGGATCGTCTTCAGGAGGTGCGAAATGCAGTTCAATCGCGCCCGGCGCTTGTCGTCGGAGCGGATGACGTGCCAGGGCGCGTGCTTCGAGCTCGTCGCCTTGAACATCAGGTCGCGTGCCCGGGAATAGTCGTACCAGCGCCGGTACGACGCCGTGTCCATCGGGCTCAGTTTCCACTGTCGCAGCGGATCGTCGATCCGGGCCCTGAAGCGGCGTTCCTGCTCGTCCATCCCGACCTCGAGCCACAACTTGATCAGGATGATGCCGCCCTCGATAATGTATTGCTCCATCTGCGGACAGAGTGAGAGGAACCGCTTGTGTTCCGCCGGCGTGCAGAATCCCATCACATATTCGACGCCTGCGCGATTGTACCAGCTGCGATCGAAGATGACGATTTCGCCGGCGGCCGGAAATTGCTGCATGTAGCGTTGGATGAAGAGCTGGGACTTCTCTCGATCGGATGGCGCGGGCAGGGCGACCACCCGAAACACCCGCGGGCTGACCTTCTCGGTCAGGGCCTTGATGGTTCCGCCCTTGCCGGCTGCATCGCGCCCCTCGAACAGGATGATGACCCTGAGCTTGTTCGCTACCACCCAGTCCTGGAGATGGCAGAGCTGAATCTGCAGCTTGTGCAGCTCTTCTTCATACTGCTTGCGCTTCATCTTTCCGGTGGAATTGTCCTTCGCCATGGATCCCCGTCCATCGTTTGAGCTGTCAGCCCCAGGCAATGACGATGCCGATGTCGCCGGGCATGCCGCCGGGGTATTCAACGACCTGGTAGCGGATGCGGTAGCCGCGCGGTTGCAGGTAGTCCGCCCAGAGCTGGTATATTTCCTTGGGTATACCTGTCAGCGTTTTTTCCCAGCCCGCTTCCATCTGATTGATGGCCCGCCCCTTGTCGGTGCACAGCGTGTTGGGGAAGCGATAGACCTGTACTTCGGTCAGCCCGTTGCGCACCGCACGCTGAATCACCGTCGAGGCCAGCTTGACCTTCTCGTCTTCGCTGAGACCGGACGGCTTGCTCAACCGTTCGATCAAGGCGCGCTTCTCGGCCTCCGCAGCGGCCGCACGCTTGGCGTGCTCCTCAGCTTTCTCCGCTTCCTGGTGCGCCGCCAGCTTCTGGATTTCATGCGCCTTCGGGATCAGATCATCGATTTTGTCTCGCATGGCCGGGACTCCTGGGATCGATCTTGAGCCTTGCCCGAGAACGGTAGGAGCAAGCTGGCCGTCTTCTTTGATCCAAATCAAGCAAGCCGCGCGTCAGGAAGGCAGGGTGCGAGGCACGGTTGCGAAGCGCCAGCGCCCGGAACGGAGATAAAATTTGAGCGAACAGATGCATCCGGCAGCCCCCCATCATCTGCCGTTCTTCATTCCCGGCGTCGACGGGTCGGACACCCTGATGGTGGTGATGGGCATTTTCCTTGTAGCTACAGTCTTCTGGGTTGGCACCCTCTACTGGAAACTGCACAGCCTGCCGGAGCGCATGGCGCACAAGTGGCAGAAGCTGCAGTTTGAGATCGTCGCCGTCCTCGGCCTGATATCGCTTTTCACCCACATGCATATCTTCTGGGTCGCCGGCCTGCTGCTGGCACTCATCGACCTGCCGGATTTCGGCACGCCGATGCGCAGCATTGCCGATTCCGTCGAGCGCATAGCCGACGCCAAGCCGGGCGCGCCCGCTGCCGAACCGGAAGCCGAATCCGTATCTGGCGGCAGTCCCGACGTCCGGACGCCCGCGAAGCAAGAGGT
>NZ_AUGA01000006.1:0-305136 GCF_000426785.1 Bradyrhizobium sp. th-b2 | reverse complement strand
CTGTCTGGAGCGGAAGTCGCTGCAGGAGCATTCGCTGGGGCGGACGTTGTCGACGCAGTTGTCGAGGTCACCGGTTGGTCAACCCACTTCAGCTTATCGAAGGTGACTGCCACGTAGTGTTCGCCCAAGCCGAGAACGCCACCCACACCCAGAATGACATTGGCCACCTTGCCTGACCTATCCAAGATCACCTCGTTGATATCACCGATCTTCTCGTTTGCTTCATTGTACACATTCACGCCGGCGAGCTTAGACGCGCGCCATTCACCCACCTTGTGCGTGGTGGCAGTGGTAGTCGAATCCACCTGGTTCGTGGCTTGCCGCCGACGCCGCGCCGGTCATCGACGCAGTAGCAAGGAATGCGATTGCAAGGCATTTCGAAATCATGATGTTCCTCCATTGGTTAGGGGAACAACAGGGCGCAGAAAGTTTGGTTCCAGAGATGGAACGGGAGTTATCCGTGCTGGTGAGGTCTCTGAACTGACGTTGTTCCGTGACGCAATCGCGCTCGACCCAAGGCGGCGCGATTGCGGACACGGGACGATCCCGCCAACAGCAATACCGTTCAGTTAGGGACGGCAGCCCGCGCCGCATGACTCGGCAAAACGGCAGCGGAGCCGGCGAACGCAACCTAGAAAATTTGAAGTCTTCGGCTTTCAAGAAACTGATGGGGACCGCCTAGCAGTTCCCAAGCCCGCCTAAGACGAAGGCGCGCTCCGAACGCATGAGAGAGCCAGGAGTTGAGCCCCTGCCGCTGAAGGGCTAGTTTTGAGCTTTGCCCAGCTTGCGTCGGTAGTAACCGTGTTTTTGCACGGTCAACTTGATCTCGTCGCTTACTGCAGCAGCCGCTTTCTTCTTCCGCCATCGGCCCGGGTTTTCGTGGATCGGGATCGGTTTCCCCCTCGGGACCACGAGCAGATAGTCGCGTTTATAATTTAGATACACATCAAACATGCCGTCACTTCCAGCCCCCAGCTGAACTTTTACAGCCTCTTGGACTGGAATGGAGTTACTGAAGTGCAACAGATCTATGAGGATTGAGCACAAGAATTGCTGGGGATCGATGCCGAGGCGATCTGCGAAGCAGCGCAGCGGCCGAGCATGCGGTTTGTGGCCGTGAAGAGCGAACAGCAACAGGCGGCGGGTCTGGTGTTTCGGACCCGTGACCTGTTAGTGCGGCAGCGAACGCAGCTCATCAACGCGATCCGGGGACACCTCACTGAATATGGTTGGGTCGCACCTAAGGGGCCGTCGCACGTGGCGATGCTTACCGACCTGATCGAGAAAGAAGAGATGGCCAGCTCGCTTCCCAAAGCGGCCCACGCCATGTTCCGATTGATGTTGGACCTGCTGACCGACCTCAATGGCAAGGTCGCGGACCTCGACCAGGAAATCGCGCGACGTGCTCGCGAGGACGAAGTATCGCGCCGGCTAATGACCGTTCCCGGCATTGGCCCAATCTCCGCCACCGCGATCGCCGCTCTAGCACCGCCGGCCGAGACCTTTGCCAAAGGCCGTGACTTCGCCGCTTGGTTGGGTCTCACGCCTCTTCAAAGATCGACAGGCGGCAAGCAGAAGCTCGGTGCGACATCCAAGATGGGCGAACGCACGCTCAGGCGCCTCCTCATCATCGGCAGCAGCGCGGTCGTGCAACAGGCGATCAAACGCGGTGCGCCAAGGGGTTCGTGGCTCGAACAGATGCTGGCTCGTAAACCGCGGATGCTGGTAACCGTCGCGCTCGCTAACAAGATGGCGCGGATCGTCTGGGCGCTACTCGTCAAGTGCGAAAACTACAGAGCTCCGGTTGCCGCCAAGGCGTGATCTTGGCGGGCCAGAGGTCGTCAGAGGTGTAGTCGGTCGAAGGAGGGTATGGCGCAACAGTCGGCGAGACGGGGCCGGAAGAACCAGATGTACTCATCGTGCCTGGAGCACGCATTTATGATTTGGTTCCGGTCCGCGAACTCCCATACGGGCCCGCAGCTCCATCGCTGCATCAGAGGCCGGACAGATGGCAGCATCCGACTACGTGCCAATCTTCTTCAAAAACCGCTTGCATCTGGCGGGGCGTCCACAGATGAGTACGCGCGCTAAGTGCCCTTAAACGGAGTGATGACCTTGTAGGTCGACGCATCGGTGTGCGCATACTTTCTTTTTCTATGTGCAAGGAGACGATCCGTGTAGAGCCCGTTCAGCCTCGTTGCATTTCAAAAGCCGATTGGGAAAATTCAGATTGCCGCGGCGTGCATCTGATCCAAATCAACATGCTATTGTTCAGATTGCCCAGATGGACAAAATTCCTAGCTGCCCCGAATCAGGAGATGCGCGCCCGAAACCATAAACTGCGATTTGCCGACATTCTTCGACGTGGTGGTGGCTATTCTGCTGGACGAGGACGATTCTTCTTCGTCCACAACAAGGCTTCCTGAAACAAGGGCTCGGCAAATAGCAGCTCAGATGTTTTGGGCGATACAGGGTCGCGCCCATTAAGGAGCCATGTTGCGAGGTCAATGCACCGCGCAACAGTTTTCATTTCCTCGATTATTTCCAAAAAATCGCGCTCCCGGTACACCATGACGCGCTCGTTATCCAAGCTGCCGACCATCGGCACCTTGGTCGTGGATAGTCTAACGAACATCTCTTGGTAGGCGGACGGCTCGACAAGCAATACCGCGTCCGTCATGTCCATGGCGAACGCCCAAACGTGATGGGCTATTGGGTGTCGTTTCTTTGCTGCCTTGCGCGCAAGGCGTAAGACGGCCCAGAATATTTCGAGATCTTCGCCGGTGATCTTTACTGATCCGGCGGCTTCGATGACATCCATTTGGGCGCTTGCGCTGCGGATTGCTTGAATCATCGCCATCGTCGGCGCCGCCTCTGCGCGGAGTAGAAACGCTAACATTGAAGCGGTTTTTACTTCGATCTCTGACCAATGTGCTATTACCGCCATTGCTAGCGGAGCCAGGTTAGGGCGCTGCTTGTAAAGTGTTTCGGCGGCGGGCAGGGCTTCGGCTTTCGGGCGAACTTTGGACAATGGTTGTGGTGGCATGGCGAAAAAGCCTCATGCGGAAAAGGAAATCGAACTAGAATCTGACGCTTGGCAGCGCTTTGAGCGCGCCGTTGAGGTGGTGTCGAAAAGCCCACCGCAGCGTCGGGTGGCGAAGTCGAAAAAGCAGGCCAAAAGGAAGCCTGTAGCATCAAAAAAGAAAGCCTGACTCTTTACAGAGTCAGCCGAATCCTTACTGTGTAATCGCACTAAAAAAAATGGCTCCCCCGAAGGGGAGCCGGGTCGTGGCAGACCAAGTTTGGGGCTTGTTTCGCTTTAGCGGTGGGGCAAGCCCCGACAGTGTTCGCGAACAATTTCCCATTTCCCAAATCTTAGGCGACGATACTCTCGCACCGCCACCGGCTGGTTTGTCGGACACCAAAGCTTCATATTGCGTTTTCTCCATGCCGGGAATGGTCCCGGTGCCCGAGGCACCCTTGTGCCCCGGGCGTTGAAGGGCGTCCGGGTGCAAGGGCGGAGAAAGGCGGAATCAGCTGCGCCGATTCACGATTCCTAACACGAATGGTGCGTAGTGCAGAGTCCGTGGATGCCGTGTGGACAACTGGCGCGGAATGCCGAAGGCCCGAATCAGCAAATGCCAAAGAGAAAAATTGACGTTCCGGTGGTTATCTACGTGTCGGGGATGGTGAAATCTTAATGGCGTGAGGGTGGTGGCTTGTCCGCCGTTGCTAGGTCACGAATTCGACTGTCTCGCGCTAAGTGGACGCGAGCTTCACGGCTTCCTCAATTGGAAGAAGAATGTCAGCCACCCTTGTGCTCAGCGGTCGCGCACTGGATCAGCGCAGTGCTGATAGGACACCCTTATATTGGTGCGGGTTCTATTGCGTCTGGCTGCCGGGCTTTTCGCGAGCCGCGCCTTGGCCTCAATGCCACCACCGCTGCCGGAGCTTCTTGATCAGCTGCCGCAAGTCGTCGGCGTACTCCTCGATATTAGCCCGCGCCTCGGCCAGCGTCTCGTCCATCTGCCGCGCCCTGCGCTTCGGCTTGGGTGCAGGCGTAGGTTCCGGCAGGGGCGGCGGTTCGTCGTTGGGGGTCATAGGCAGAATCATCTCGCGACGAGATGAGGGACCGTTGACGTGGATCAAAGGCGGCGCGAACCCATAGGATCGACCCGGAAGCGGCCCGAGGCATTGCAGCGGGGCTGTCCGGAGCGGGTTTCGGCCCGTCCCGGACCCCGCTACCCGGACCCGGCCGCGCGCCTCCTAGGGCCGCGCTACTGCCCCGAACAAGCA
This sequence comes from Bradyrhizobium sp. th-b2, assembly GCF_000426785.1. Taxonomy (NCBI): domain Bacteria; kingdom Pseudomonadati; phylum Pseudomonadota; class Alphaproteobacteria; order Hyphomicrobiales; family Nitrobacteraceae; genus Bradyrhizobium; species Bradyrhizobium sp. th-b2. The sequence goes on along the minus strand of NZ_AUGA01000006.1, from coordinate 300,840 downwards.
TCGCGCCTCGCATTGATCGGATAGTTACCCGGCTGCTTACCCTTACACGTTTTTCGGCTTGGTTCGGCCTTGGTTCTATGGCCTAGCCACTGAAACTATTGGCGATCCCGGCATGACTCGAACATGCGACCTACGGTTTAGGAAACCGTCGCTCTATCCGGCTGAGCTACGGGACCGCGAACCCGCGGCGAAACACGCGGGCGTGGCCATCCCATAGCAGAGGCGGAGGCCCATCGGAAGCCTCCGAAGCGCGCGTCCGATGCGGTCTTCGATCAAAAGAACTGATTTCGCTCATGTGACAGCCGATCCGGCGGGCTTTGCTCGAGGAACTGGTCGACCGCGCCAAACACCTGCCAGCGATTGCTTTCCAGGAACAGGGAATGGGTGGCCTCGCCGATCTCGACCCAGCGCCGGTAGGGCGCGGCGGTCAATTGGCCGAACACGGCGCGCGACATCTCGAGCGGACAGTCGCGATCCCATTCGCCGTGGACGATCAGGACCGGCACGGTGAGCCGCGCCGGATCGTAGAGCGGCTTGCCCGCGGCCCAAAACTCCCGGCTGTCGATCACCGTGCCGTTCGGCGCCATCAATTGCGACGGGCCCGGTCCGGCCTGGCCGCAGGCAAACGTCGCATCGGCCCAGGCGTCGAACCAGTGATCCGGCAGCAGCGCCTGCCTCTTGTCCGCAGGGACCCCGTTCAGCCAACGGTCCTTTGCGGCGGACCGATCGACGATGCGGAAGGCCCCGAGCGGGCCGCGGGCGTCGGCGAGACTCGGCGTGTCACGCAGCCATTGCGGCGCGATCAGGATAAGCCTGGCGACCGCATCGGGGTTCTCATTGGTGTAGCGCGACATCAATGTCGTGCCCCATGACCAGCCGATCAGGTTGATCTTCGCCAGATTGCGCCGTGCGCGGATGAAGGCAACCACGCTGCCGACGTCGCGAACGGCCACCGGCGTCCGCACGATCGGCACATTGATGCTCGCAGGCAGCGCCATCTCCGGCGGACGCGTCGAACTGCCGTAGCCCCTGACGTCGACGAGGTAGACGTCGTGCCCCCGCGCGGCGAGGTGATCCATCCAGGACACACCATCGAGCCTCAGGTCGAACGAGGTCGAGGCCGGATAGGTCGACCCCGCCACGAACAGGATCGTGTTGCCGGGCGTGAACCGGGCCAGATCGGCGCGGCGCTTGTTGCGCACGAACAGGCTGATGCCGTCGGTATCGCTCGGCACCATCATCTCTTCGGTCACGATGTCAGGCAAATTCATATCGCCGTCGTCCTTGTTCTTCTGGCCTCGCCGGCGTCACGCAAAGCGCCAGTCGAACCGGTCGCCGCGGCGCGTGACGCGGCCGGCCGACGAGGCGGCAAAATGCGCGGTGAACACCGTGGCGCCGCTTTCCGCCGCCTGCTCCAGCAGCCAGCGGCGGGATTCGCGCGCACGCACCGGGTCCTCGCAGAAGGCGCTGTTCCAGTCGGGCCGAAACACCTGCAGCGGCTGATGCATGATATCGCCACTAAACAATCCGGACTGGCCGGCATTGGCAAGCCTGATCGCCACATGACCGACGCTGTGGCCCGGCGTCGGGTGAAAGGTGAGGCCATCGCCGACCTCGCTTTCGCCATCGACGATCTCGGCCTGCCCGCTCGCGACCACCGGCAGCACGCTATCCTCATAGACACCGGCATTGAACCCTTCACGCCCCGCCGGACCGCGCCAATGATCGTATTCGGCCTTCGAGAACAAATATCGCGCATTGGGAAAGGTCGGCACCCACCGGCCATCCACCAGCCGGGTATTCCAGCCGCAATGATCGACATGAAGATGCGTGCACATGACGTAATCGACGGCGTCAGGCGAGACGCCGGCCTCGGCCAGCCGCTGCAGGAACGGCAAGTCCAGTTGGTGGAAACGCGGCAGGCCGGGCCGGTTCTTGTGATTGCCGGCGCAGCAATCGATCAGGATGGTGTGGTGCCGGGTTTGCAGCACCCAGCTGTGCACGCTGGCAATGAATCGCCCTTCCGTCACGTTGAGGCAGTCGGGAATCATCAGCGCCTTGTGCTCGTCGAGCACGCGCGGGTCCCAGTCCGGGAACAGGAAGTGCGGGGCAAATCCGGCGCCGCATTGTTCGGTCACCCGCCGGACCATCACGTCACCGATCGAATGGCAGCTCATGGCCTGCATCCCTCCTTGCACCGCAGTTCGCTGCCCGAGATCGCCGGGCGCCGAACCTTGTTGCCTCAATGCCCCGCGGCATGGGATAATTCAAATCGATAGATCGGATAGCAGGCATAATCTGCATGGATATGAACGCGCACACGCTGCCATTGCTGGTCTCGCTCAGCGTGATGCTCGACGAGCGCAACGTGACCCGCGCGGCGGCGCGGCTTGGCCTCAGCCAGCCCGCGCTCTCCGCGCAACTGGCGCGGCTCCGCGACGTGTTTGGCGATCAGCTGCTGACACCGGCAGCATCGGGCAAGGGCATGGTGCTGACGCCCTGCGCCATCAAGCTGCGGGAGCCGCTGCGCGACGCACTGCGGCGGCTCGACGACGTGGTACGCACGCCGCCGGTGTTCGAGCCTAAGAGTTCGGAGCGGACCTTCTCGATCGGCGCCAACGACAATGCCAGCGCCATGCTGGGCGGGCGGCTGGTGCAGCGGATGCGCCGCAGCGGCGCCGCGACCACGCGGCTGGCGTTTCGCGCCGTCGACCCGGCACGGCTTGCGAGCCAGCTCGAAGCCGGCGAGATCGATATCGCACTGGTTTCGAAGAACGCGCTGCCGAACGGGATGCCGCACAAGCCGCTGCTGAAAGAACGCTTCATGATGGCACAGCGCAAGGCGCATCCGCGGGGCTCACGTCGGCCGTCGCTCAAGGAATATGCATCGCTCGAACACGTCATCGTCTCCGGAGATGGCGGCGGCTTTCGCGGCTTCGTCGACGATATCCTTGCGGCACGAGGCCTGACCCGGCGCGTCGGGGTCTCCGTGCAGTATTACAGCGTCGTGCCTGTCATCCTGCAGTCGACCGACTTGGTCTGCACGCTGCCGGCACGGTTCCTCGCGCGTTATTCCAATGTGCTCACCGCCATCACGCTGCCGTTCGACGCCGGGCATTTCTCGCTCTACGCGACCTGGCACGCACGCTTCGACAACGATCCCGGCCATGTCTGGCTGCGGGATCTGCTTACAAACTGTGCGGAGGATTAGCGCGCGACGTCGGTGATCCGCGTCCTACGCCACCTGTCTCGCCGGGTTCGCGGCCTGATCCGCCGCGCCGGTCCGGCGCGTCGGCAGAAACTCGATCGCCTCATCCTTCAGCGAACCGAAGCGCAGCGTCACGATGTCGAGCGCATAGTTCTGGTAGAGCCGCCACGGCCGGCGCGAGCCCTGCTTGGGGAAGCGGGCGGCAGCGCGCTGGATATAGCCGGAGGAAAAATCCACCCAGGGCAGTTCGGTGACATCAGGGTCGTTCCGCCGCGGCGTGACTTGCGCGTAGCCGTTCGCCTTCATGTGGTTGAGCATGCGGCAGACATATTCGCAGGTCAGGTCGCATTTCAGCGTCCAGGACGCGTTGGTGTAGCCGAAGGCGGCGGCGAGATTCGGCACGCCCGAGTACATCAGCCCCTTGTAGTTCATGGTCTTCGACAGATCGACGGGCGCGCCGTCGACATTGATCTCGAGCCCGCCGAGCACCTGCAGATCGAGGCCGGTCGCGGTCACCACGACGTCGGCGTCGAGCACATTGCCGCTCTTGAGCTTGATGCCGCCGGGCGTGAAGGTCTCGATCTGGTCGGTGACGACGGACGAGCCGCCGCTGCGCAGCGATTGAAAGAGATCGCCGTTCGGCACCAGGCAAAGCCGCTGGTCCCACGGATTGTAGCTCGGCGTGAAATGGGTGGCGACGTCGTAATCGGGGCCGAGCGCGTGGCGCACGCCGCCGAGGATCAGCTTCTTCACGCGCTCCGGATCGCGCTTGCAGAGCCGGTAGAAATACATGCCGAACAGCACGTTCTTCCAGCGCGTGAGGCCGTAGGCGACCTTGGCCGGCAACCGTGCCCGCAGCCAATTTGCGACCTTGTCCTCGTCCGGCCGCGCCACGACATAGGTCGGCGAACGCTGCAGCATCGTGACATGGGCGGCGGTCTTGGCCATTTCCGGCACCAGCGTCACCGCAGTCGCGCCGCTGCCGATCACCACCACCTTCTTGCCGGCATAGTCGATGTCGTCGGTCCACTGCTGCGGATGGACGACGCGGCCGGCGAAATCGGCGATGCCGGGGAAGTCGGGCGTGTAGCCGTGTTCATATTTGTAGTAGCCGCTGCACATGAACAGGAAGTTGCAGGTGAGACGCTCGATCGTCTTCTCCGGCCCGCGCTCGACCTCGACCGTCCATTGCGAGTCGGCTGACGACCAGTCCGCACTGATGACGCGGTGATTGAAGCGGATCTTCTTGTCGATGCCGTACATGCGCGCGGTCTCGCGCACGTAGTTCAGGATAGACGGGCCGTCGGCGATCGCCTTCGGCTCGGTCCACGGCCGGAACGAATAGCCGAGCGTGTACATGTCGGAGTCGGAACGGATGCCGGGATAGCGGAACAGGTCCCAGGTGCCGCCGATGCAGTCGCGGCCTTCAAGAATGGCGTAGCTGCGGTCCGGGCAATTGGTCTGCAAATGGTAGCCGGCGCCGATGCCCGAGAGCCCCGCGCCCACAATCAACACGTCGAAATGCGCGGACATGCCCTGACCCTCCGGTGGCAGTATTGACAATCCGTATTGTCAGATACCTTGACATCTGACAATGGCTCATGTCAATAGGCTTTCATGGCAAGCAGCAGCCGGAAAGCCCGCCTCTACGGCGGTATGGACGCCGAGGAACGCCGCGCCGAGCGGCGGCTCAGGCTGATCGACGCGGCGATCGAGGTGTATGGCGAAGTCGGGTACCGCGTCGCAACCGTGAAGGCGATCTGCGAGGCAGCCGAGCTGACCGAGCGCTATTTCTACGAATCCTTCGCCAACAGCGAAGCGCTGCTGATCGCAGCCTACAATCATGTCGTCGGCCATTTGCACGAGGAGATGATTGCTGCCGCCGCAGCCGCCGGCGACGATCCCGAGCCAAGATTGCGCGCCGCGCTGACGCTGTATTTCACCCGGCTGAAGCAGCATCCGAAACCGGCGCGGGTCTTCCTGCTGGAGATTTCCGGCATCAGTCCGGCGGTCGATGCCGTCAAGCTCGATGCCTTGCGGGTCTTCAGCGACATCCTGGTGCCGCCGACGCTCGATCCGAAACGCGGCGACAAGGCCGCAATGGCGACGCTGCTCTCGAACGGCATGGTCGGCGCGGTCATCTCGATCGCGCTGCGCTGGGTCTCGAAGCAATATCCGCAAGCGGTCGAGGACGTCGTCGCGATCGCGGCGAGCTTCTGCCGGGTGGCGCTGACCGAGGCCAACAGCCACACAATTTCATCGTAGGAGACGAGCCGTGCGCGCAGCCGTGTTCAGGAACGGAAACATCGTCACCGACAATATCCCCGATCCTGTGCCGGCCGCCGGCCAGGTGCTGGTCAAAACGCTGGCCTGCGGCATCTGCGGCTCCGACCTGCACGCGCGCAAGCATGCCGGACACACCGCGAAGCTGATGAAGCATTTTCCCGGCCGCAAGCCGATGGACCTGTCGCGCGACGTCGTGTTCGGCCACGAATTCTGCTGCGAAGTGCTCGACTACGGTCCGGCGACCCAAAGGCGGTTCAAGCCTGGCACGCGGGTCTGCTCGGTGCCGGTTCTGCTCGGCGCGAGCGGGCCGCAGGGCATCGGCTATTCCAACGATATCGCCGGCGGCTATGCCGAGCGGATGCTGCTGACCGAGCCCTTGATGATCGAGGTGCCGAACGGCCTCGCCGCCGAGCACGCCACGCTGACCGAGCCGCTCGCGGTCGGCATCCACGCGGTGGCGAAGGCAGGTATCCGCGGCGATGAGGTGCCGCTCGTGATCGGCTGCGGGCCGGTTGGGCTGGCGGTGATCGCCGCCCTGAAGCTGCGCGGCCTGCATCCGATCGTCGCTTCGGACTATTCGCCGGCGCGGCGCGCACTCGCGGAGAAGATGGGCGCCGACGTCGTGGTCAACCCGGCCGAGACCCAGCCGTTCACGGCCTGGGCGCAGCACGCCGAGATGTCGCCGGAGCAGAAGGCGGCGCGGCCGCCGTTCCAGGCCTTCCTGCCGCCGCTCAAGCCCAGCCTGATCTTCGAATGCGTCGGCATTCCGGGCTTGTTGCAGCAGCTGTTCGAGGGCGCGCCGCGCGATGGGCGCATCGTCGTGGTCGGCGTCTGCATGGAGAGCGACACCTCCGAGCCGCTGCTCGGGGTGCTCAAGGAATTGTCGCTGCAATATGTCTACGCCTATACGCCGGAAGAATACGCGCTGGCGCTGCATCTGATCGCCGAGGGCAAGATCGACGCCGCAGCGATGGTGAACGCCACGATCGGCCTCGACGGGGTGGCGCAGGCGTTCAGCGATCTCGCCAATCCCGAGCGTCACACCAAGATCATCATCCAGCCCGATCGCTGAGCCGGGGCTTCGCGCGCTATCGAGCCGGAACGGCCAAACCGGCCGGATCCGCCGATTTTCGATCATGTTTCGCCGGGGTTTTCGCCGCGTCCGCCCCGCTGCGTCGCTGATTTAACTTGCATATTCAGCAGCCGGGGCTTTCTTATGCATGGTACCGGGCGCAAGCAGGGTCCGACCTGTTTCGTCCTGTGAAACAAAGAAAATCGGGCGGAGCTGAGCCTTTGGTCGACGTGCACCGGCTGGACGACGTGACCGCGCGCCTTGGCGACGTGGTTCTCGATCCCGCGACCTGGCCGTCCTTCATGGACGAGGTCTGCGCCGCCGTTGGCGCGACCGGGGCTGCGATGCTTCAGAGCGATATCCGCACCGAAGACATTCCGCGCACGCAATCGATCACCGACTATTTTACCAAGACCTACTTCCCGCAGAATTTTCATCTCACCGACATTCGCGCGGCGCGCGGCGTGCCGCTGATGCACGCCGGCGTCGCTGTCATCACCGATGCGGACCTGTTCGACTCCGAAACCGAGATGCTGCGCGATCCGCTCTACGCCACGCTCGGCGAGTTCGGGCTGAAATGGTTTGCCGCGATCGGCTTCCACTCAGGCCCGGCGTTGTGGGCACTGACCATCCAGCGCGCGCCCAAGGAAGGCCTGTTCGACGCCGACGAGGTCAAGGCGCTGTCGAGAATGTCAGCGCGGCTCACGGAAGCCGCGACGCTCTCCGCCGTCGTCGGCCGCTCCGCGTTGTCGGGCATCACCGGCGCGCTCGACCTGATCCAGGTCGCCGCGATTGCCGTCGGCCGCTACGGCGCCATCATCGGCATGAACGGCCAGGCGGAAGCCTGCCTCGGCCACGACCTCGCGATCCGTAACAATCGCCTCACTCTGCTCGACCGGCAGGCCAATGCCGATCTGACCCGGCTGATCGATCAACTGGCGCACAGCTCGGACCTGCATCCATTACCGTCATCGCCGATCGTGGTGCGAAGGATCGACAAGCGGCCGCTTGTGATCCAGATGCAGCCGGTGCCTCCCGCCGCGCGCTCGCCGTTCCTGGGAGCGCGCGCGCTCCTGCTGATCCGCGATCTCGAAGGCAACCCCGCGTTCGACCAGGCATTGCTGGCGGCGACTTTCGAACTGACGCCGGCACAGGCGCGCCTCGCCGCGCGGCTTGCCCGCGGGGATTCGGTCGAAACTGCCGCACAGGAGGCCGGTGTTGCCGTGGCCACTGCACGCAATCAGCTCAAGACGATCTTCCAGAAGACCGGCACGCATCGGCAGGCGGAACTCGTCGCATTGCTGCACCGTGTGAAGTGAACGATTCAAGTCGAATTGTTCCAATCTCCTGCGCGCCGTGAGATAAGAAATTGCTCAAATATTCCAATGGCGTGCGCCGCTTATTCCGCTCGACCAAGCGACTGGAGTGCAGCTTAAAAGAGCAGGGAAATCGTCGGGTTCCGGGGTGACAAGCATCGTTAAAATGACGACAATCCGCTCACCCTGTCTGGTTCGGGTTTTGCTTGCAATGTCCGTGATGCCGTCACGATCATCGACGTTGGCTGTCGCCATTCTGGTCGCCGCTTCCATGCTGGCGCCGATGAGCGCGCACGCGCAATGGTGGCGCGGCACACCGAGGGACTTCGAGGATTGCGCCGACCTCGCCGAGAAGGCGAAGACCAAGGAAGACAGGACCGCGCAACTCGCCGATTGCAACGCCAAGTTTGCCGGACGGCGCAAGGTAGGCGGCGGCTACACCTATTACGACTTCATGCAGGACCGCAGCTTCGATATCGCAGGTCCCAATCCGACGCCGGACGAGCAGAAGAAGATCGATCAGGAATATACCGGCTATCTCGAGAAGCAGCGCCGCTCCCGCATCGTCGCCGCGTTCAACGCCAAGCAGCTCGAGCGGCAGGAAAGGCCGCAGGAGCAGCTGCCGCAGATCGAGCAGGCATCGCTGCACAGCGAGCCGGCGAAGGCGCCTGTCCCGGTCGCGCGGCCGGTCAAGCCGCGCGTGACTGTCGTCCCGCTTCCCAAGGTGCGGCCGCAGACGGGGAGCTGCGTCAAGGGCACGTTCTCTTGCGAATGGCCAAAGCTCTCCGAGGGACTGGACGGCTTGAAGAAGCTGTTCGCGCCGTCACCGCCGCAGCCGACCAAGCTCGCGAAGCGGAACTGATTTCCTCCTATCAGTCGGTAATCACCATCGCCCAGAACCGGCGGTACGGCGACTTCGGATTGTCGACGTAGGCGACGCCCACGCGCTTGGCGCCCGGCATCAACAGGTTCTCGCGATGCCCCGCCGAATTTTCCCACTGCTTCAGCATCTCGGCGAAGGCAATGAAACCGGCGCCGATATTTTCGGCGGCGCGCTGCTTCTTCAACGGCGCGATGCGCGTGAAGAAGCTGCCGCCCGCGGAATGGCTGACCGATCCGCTCGCCGACATCGCCTGCGCCTGCTTCAGCGCCATCGCATTCAGGCTCGCGTCGAGCTTCACTGCGGACATGCGGTTGGCGCGCCTATAGGCACTGATCGATCCGGCATAATCGGCGGCACTTGCGGCCGTGGTCAGGCCGAGCACGAGGGCGAGCGCGAGGAACAGCAGCTTCATCTGAGGTCTTCTCTCCAATGGATCAGCGCGCGCGGCCGCGCTTGTGGTGCCGGGGCGCGACCGGCTTGTGCGCAGGCATCGCCGATTGGCCTGATGCCGCGGCCGCCGCACGCTGCTCCTGCAAGCGCGCATCATAGCCTGGCGAAGGCACCACGGTCGGCGGCGCGGCGCGGGCCGGACTGCCATCGAGTGCAACAAGCGTGAGCAGCATGATGCAAGATCGTTTCATGATGTCACCTCCTCGGACGTTTGATCGATGTGGCGGATGATCGTCGGCCTTCACGACGATGCCGCGCGAATCTGCTCGGGCGTCAGCCCCGGCAATCCCTTGCCGGCGGCCTCCGCCTTCCGAATCAGCGCGATGACGCGGCGCGACAGCGGAACATCGAGCCCGCGGTGATCCGCAATCGCGGTGATCACACCCTGCAGATAATCGATCTCGGTGCGGCGGCCGCGCTGCAGATCCTCCCACATCGAGGAGCGCGCCTCGGGATCGATCTTCATGGTGCGGCCGAGCAGCATGTCGAACAGCGTGTCCGGCAGTCGCAGCAAGGGCGGCATCCAACTCAAAGGCAGCGGCGTCGGCGATACCGGCGCAATGCCTTCGGCACGCACCGCGGCCAAGCCCTCGGCCATCTGGTCGGCAAGCAATCGTCGCCAGCCACACTGCGCGAGCTGCTGCCGCAGCGGAATGTTGGACAGCGCATTGAGCGCATTGCCGAGATTGACGATCAGCTTGCCCCATTGCACGCCGTCGATATTGCCGGTGCTGTTGATCGCAAGGCCCGGCACCGTGAGCCGCGCCGCCGTGCCGGCGTCATCCTGCGCGATCACGATGTCGCCCGAGGTCGAACGATGGAAGCGGCCTTCGCCGAGCGCGACCACATTGAACGGCACCATGCCGCCGAGCACCTTGCGGCCCGGCAGACGGTCGCGCAGCAGCGGCACATTGCCGACGCCGTTCTGCAGGCTGATCACCGCGGCGTCACTGGGTGTATGGCGCGCGATCAATTCGGCCATTTCAGCGGTATCGGCGCTCTTCACCGTGACCAGCACCGTCTGAACATCGCGCAAGATCGACGGATCGTCTGACAGCATGAGGCGGTCCGCGGATACCGTCTGCTGCGAGCCGTCGAAACTGCTGACCCGCAAGCCGCCTGCGGAGATCTCCTGGATCAGCCGCGGCCGTGCCAGCAGCGCGACGCGGCGGCCCGCCGCCGCCAGCATGCCGCCGACGAAGCAGCCGATGCTGCCGGCGCCCGCAATACCGATCGGCCGGTCCGTGTTCATCTGGCTAAACGTCCGTTCATCGGGGATCGATAGCAGACCTTGGGTTGCCTGCCTATTTCGACGCACGGTCGGGCCGGCGTCTCGCCTTGTAACCGTCATGGGCCGAAGCTATGTTTCCCGCACGGGGCACGGTTGCGGCAGGAGACGATCATGGGTCTACTCGACGTACTCAACGGCATGCAGAACGGCCCCCGCGGTCCGAGCGCGCCAAGCACACAATCCGACAGCTCGAGCGGCGGCGGAATGTCGCCGATGACGATGGCCATCCTGACGCTGCTCGCCTGGAAGGCCGTCAAGCATTTCACCGGCGACCAGCCGGGCAGCGCCTCCCCTGAGCCGAAACCGGCGCAGGCGCCGCCGCTCCCCGGCAACGTCACCGCGGGCCTGCCGGGCGGCGCCGGCGGCGGCGGGCTCTCCGATCTGCTCAAGGGCGGCCTCGGTGGCCTTCTCGCCGGCGGCGCAGCCGGCACCGTGCTCAGCGGCGGCCTCGGCGATCTGCTCAACCAGTTGCAGCAGAAGGGCCATGGCGACGCAGCCAATTCCTGGGTCAGCAACGGTCCTAACAAGCAGATCGCGCCCGGCGATCTCGCCAACGCGCTCGGCGCTGACCAGATCAACTCGCTGGCGTCGCAGAGCGGTATGTCGCGCGACCAATTGCTGCAGGGCTTGAGCCAGTATCTGCCCGACGCGATCAATCATTTGACGCCGGACGGGCGGCTGCCGAGCGGCGACGAGCTGCGCGGCAGGCTTTAGCGGCGGCGTTGATTCCATCTGAGGAGGACGACAGTCATGGGCGGCATCATCTGGGTCATCATCGTCGGCTTTATCGCGGGGATCATCGCGCGGCTCCTGTCGCCGGGACCCAACAATCCAAGCGGCTTCATTCTCACCACCGTGCTCGGCATCGCCGGCGCGTTTCTCGCGACCTTCATCGGCCAGGCCATCGGCCATTACGGTCCCGAACAGGGTGCCGGCTTCATCACCGCCACGATCGGGGCGCTGGTGGTGCTGTTCATCTGGAACAGGCTGGTCGCGGCGCGCGTGATCCCCGATTTGGGAAACAGGTGACGCCGTAGGCGTCATCCCGGGGCGATGCGTAGCATCGAACCCGGGATCTCGAGATTCCCCGATGCGCAATTGCGCATCTGTGGTCTGGTGCTAACGCACCATCCCGGAATGACGAGACACCGAAACTGAAAGCCGCTTCAACATGACAATGCCCGGGCCTAGCCCGGGCATTTTCATTTCTGCAACGGCGCTTCGTCACTGGATCAGATGCATGCCCGCGTCCATACGGACGAACTCGCCGGTCATGTTGCTCGACGCCGGGCTAGCCAGGAAGCAGACGAGATTGGCGATATCTTCGGCCGTCGACGCGACCTTCAGCGGCACGCGCGCCACCACGGTGTCGCGCACCTGCTTGGCGCCCGCCTCGCCGCGGCCCTTGGTGAACCAGGGCGTGTCGATATAGCCCGGGCACACCGTGTTGACGCGGATCAGCGGCGCCAGCGCGCGCGCAAGCGATTGCGTCATGGTGTTGAGCGCGCCCTTGCTCGCGGCATAGGCCACCGACGAGCCGCCGCCGGAAATGCCGGCGACCGAGGAGATGTTGACCACCGCCGAGGGACGGCTAGATGCCTTGGCACCGGCTTCGAGCAGTGTGCGCGCGGCACGGACCATCTGGAACGGGCCGATGGTGTTGACGGCATAGATGCGCTGGAAGTCCTCCGCGGTGAGGCCATCGAGGTCGTGATGCGGCACATGCTTGGTGGTGCCGGCATTGTTGACGAGCACGTCGAGCCGGCCCCAGCCCTGGGCTGCGGCGGCAATCTTCTTGCAATCCTCATCGCGCGAGACGTCGCCCTGCACCACCAGCACCTCGGCGCCCTGCTTGCGGCAGAGCTCGGCAGTCGCCTCGGCTTCCGCCTTGCTGTTGGAATAGTTGATGATGATGCGCCCGCCCGCCGTGGCGAGGATTTGCGCGGTCGCGGCACCAAGTCCCGACGCGGACCCGGTCACGATCGCGCACAAGCCATCCTTCGACATCTGCATTTCCCCTGTTGTTGTGAGCCAGATGAATTCCGGCGGTGGCATACCATATCGCGCGGAAAGATACCTGCAAACCGCGCAAGGCTCCTATGTCGAGGCTCCTATGTGTAAGCGTTCGGCCCCTTTTGCAGGCCGGCCCATTGCGCATCGTCATGGCCGCAGATGATCTTGACGCCTGACGCTTCGAGCCTGGCGATCTCGTCGAGCGAATTCAGGAACTGGTCGACGTCGAGGCTGTTCCGCGGCGAAGTCCGCTGATCGAGATTGGCGCGCACGCTGAGCGCGTCGGATGCGAGCAGAAATTCGCCGCTCTGATCGAGCTTGACCAGCGCGCCGGTCGTGCCCTTAGAATGTCCGGGCAGCGGGATCAGCGTCAGCCTGCCGTCGCCGAACACGTCCATCTGCCGGTCGAAGATTTCCATCTTCAACGGGTGATCCCAGTCCGCCCTGATGTATCCGCGATCAGACGCGTTGGCCGCGTTGGCGGCCTCGATCTCGAGCGCGTGGAGGAAGATCGTCGCCTTCTTGAAGAAGGCGTTGCAGCCGCAATGATCGGTGTGCAGGTGAGAGCAGATCACGACGTCGATATCATCAGGGCCAAGGCCTGTCGCCTTCAGGCTCGTCAGCACGTGATCATCCGCCGGCATGATCGGGGTCATGTATTTGGCGAGCGTGCCGAGCCGCCCTTCGGGATCGGTCGCAACATCGGGATGGCATCCGGTGTCGAACAGCACATTGCCTTGCGTGTGCCGCAACAGCACGCAGGCGACCGGCAGGTCGATCATCTCGCCGCGCGCCGCATCCGGCAGATAGGTCCGCTTGGACATCCGCAGACGTCCGCCCGACAGCATATGCATCTTCATCGCATCACCTCTGGAAGGCGATCCAGTTTCATCTGGCGGACTGAACCGATGGCGCCGGCCAGTTTGCGCCCGCGCCTGGCATACAAACCGAGGCGGTCCAAAGTCCACTATGCGGAATTCATGCACCCGGTCCAGCTTCATGCCGTCTGCGCAAGTGGCCCTGCGGGCAACGCTTGTCACGGCTATGGCTTTTCAGCATCATTGAGCGCAAGACAACACCGCAAGCAGGGCCTGCCTGATGGCTGGCCCCAAGCCAATCAACACGAGGAACGCTGTGGCGGAGAGTGAGAACATCGTCGCCGAGACCGCGGAGAAGATTTTCGCCGATCTCGCGGATGCCCAGACCATCAATCACGACAAGCAGGGCGCATGGAAGGCGCCGCTGTGGCAGGCGCTGACCGAAGCCGGCCTGCCGCTGTCCTGGGTGCCCGACGATCTCGGCGGTTCCGGCGCCAGCCTCGCCGAAGGTTTCAGCGTCCTCAACGTCGCCGGACGGCATGCGATCGCTGTTCCGCTGGCCGAAACAATGCTGGCCGGCTGGCTGCTGACGCAAGCCAAGGTCGCCTCTCCCGAAGGCGAGATGACGGTGCTGCCGGCAAGCCCGAAGGACCGCGTCACGCTCAACGCCGACGGCTCGCTCTCCGGCCGCGCCCGCGGCGTGCCGTTCGCCAAGGACGCAAAGCATTTCGCGGTGCTGGCAAGCGGCAATGGCGGCATCTCGATCGCGCTGGTCGATGCCGCAAAATGCCGGATCGAATCCGGCATCGGACTTGGCGGCGATCACAACGACACCGTTACGCTCGACAAGGTGCAGCCGACCACGACCAGGCCAGCGCCCAAGGGTTTCGACCAGACCACGCTGATGCTGATGGGCGGCGTAGTGCGCAGCCTTCAGATCGCTGGCGCACTGGAGGCGATGCTCGACATCTCCGTGCGCTATTCCAACGAGCGCGTCGCCTTCGAGAAGAAGATCTCGAAATTCCAGGCGGTGCAGCACAACCTCGCCCGTCTCGCCGGCGAGTCCGCCGCGGCGCTGGCCGCCGCGACCTCGGCGGCCGACACCATCGCCAGCGCGAACTCGCTGAACAATGACGCGGTGTTTCTCGAAGCGGCCTCCGCAAAGATCCGCTGCTCGGAAGCAGCTGAGAAAGGCAGCGGCATCGCGCACCAGGTGCACGGCGCGATCGGCTTCACCAACGAGCACATCCTGCACCGCTATTCATTGCGTGCGCTGGCCTGGCGTGACGATTTCGGCTCGGAGAGCTACTGGGCGGTCGAGCTCGGCAAGCTCGTCGCCATCAGGGGCGCCGATGAATTGTGGCCGCTGGTGGCTTCGCGCTGAGATCAGGACAGAGACATCATGACCGCAGCCCTTCGTTTCGATCCGATCCGCCTGCCGGAAAAATGCGAGCAGCTCCGCAAGGAGGTGCGTGCCTTCCTCGCCGAGGAGATCGCCGCCGGCACCTTCGATCCGCACGCGCCGAACCGCGAGGACAATGACGCGCCGGAATTCTCCCGCCGCGTCGGCGCCAAGGGCTGGCTCGGCATGACCTGGCCGAAGAAATATGGCGGCCAGGAGCGTTCGTTCCTCGAACGTTATGTGGTGACCGAGGAAATGCGGGTGGCGAATGCGCCGACCCGGCGCTTCTTCGTCGCCGACCGCCAGAGCGGGCCGGTGCTTTTGAAATACGCGCCCGAGCACATCAAGATGGACATCCTGCCGCGGATCTGCCGCGGCGAGGTCTGTTTTGCGATCGGCATGAGCGAGCCGAACTCCGGCTCCGATCTGTTCGCGGCGAAGACGCGCGCGACCAAGACCGACGGCGGCTATCTGATCAACGGCACCAAGATCTGGACCTCGTCGGCGCACATCGCCGACTACATGATCGCGATTTTCCGCACGTCGCCACCGACCAAGGAAAACCGCCGTCACGGCCTGACCCAGTTCCTGGTCAAGATGAAGCAGCCGGGCATCCAGGTGAACCCGATCGGCCAGATCACCGGCCAGTTCGAGTTCAACGAGGTGGTGTTCACCGACTACTTCGTGCCCGACGATCACGTGCTAGGCGAGGTCGACGGCGCCTGGAAGCAGGCGACATCCGAGCTCGCCTATGAGCGCTCCGGCCCCGAGCGCTTCCTCGAAACCTATTACGTGCTCACCGAACTGGTGCGTGCCGTCGGCAAGCACCCGGACACCCGCAGCGCCGAGGGCATCGGCCGCCTGGTGGCGCAGGTCCACACCATGCGCCGCATGTCGGTGTCGGTCGCCGGCATGCTGCAGGCCGGCAAGGAGCCGGTGGTGGAGGCCTCCATCGTCAAGGACATCGGCACGGTGTGGGAGCAGCAGCTGCCGCATCGCGTGCGCGATCTCGCGGCCTTCGTCGAGGAAACCGCGACCAACCGCGAGACGCTGGAAAAGCAGCTCGATTTCGCCATCAAGACCGCGCCCAAGCTGACGATCCAGGGCGGCACCACCGAGGTGCTGCGCGGCATCATCGCCCGCGGCTTGGGCCTGCGCTAAATTCAACGAGGACAGATCAATGACCAAATACACGGATATCGGCGTCGAGACCCACGGGCATGTCGGCCTGATCGAAATCCGCAAGCCGCCGCTGAACTTCTTCGATGTCGCGCTGATCAACCAGATCGCTGACGCGCTGGAGGAAATCGACAATAATATCGAGATCCGCGCCTCGGTGCTGGCCGCGCAAGGCAAGGCGTTCTGCGCCGGCGCCAATTTTGGCGATCCCTCCCGCCAGGAACAGGAAGAGCGCGCCAAGAGCGATCCGGCCTCGAACCTGCCGATCAACCATCTCTACGTTCAGGCGGTGCGCATCTTCCGCAACAAGAAGCCGATCGTCGCGGCGATCCATGGCGCCGCGATCGGCGGCGGGCTTGGGCTTGCGGTCTCCGCCGACTTCCGCGTCGCCTGCCCCGAGGCGCGTTTCTCGGCGAACTTCACCAAGCTCGGCTTCCATCCGGGCTTCGGCCTCACCACCACGCTGCCGGAGCTGATCGGCAAGAACAATGCCGAGCTGATGTTCTACACCAGCCGCCGCGTCACCGGCGAGGAGGCCTATCGCTGGGGCCTCGCCAACGTGCTGGTGCCGCAGGATCAGGTGCGCGCTGAAGCGATGAAGCTCGCGCAGGAGATCGCCGAATGCTCGCCGCTCGGCCTGGTGTCAACCCGCGCCACCATGCGCGCCGGCCTCGCCGACCGCGTGCTCGCCGCGACCAACCATGAGCTGGAAGAGCAAACCAAGCTGCGCGCGACCGAAGACTTCAAGGAAGGCGTCAAGGCCACCGCCGAACGCCGCGTCGCGAACTTCAGGGGGCGGTGAGGCCAGGCGCGGCGCTCTCAACACGTCGTCCCGGCGAAGGCCGGGACCCATACGCCGCGGCCCACGCAAAAGGCACACGCGGCGTTGCCTTCTTCCTCCACCACCGTTCGGTGGTAATGGGTCCCGGCCTTCGCCGGGACGACAGTGAATTATTTCGGCACCGCCAGCGCATCCACGATCGTCACGCCCTGCCCCTCCGGATGCACCAGCACGGGATTGACCTCGATCTCGGCAATCTCGCTTGCATGCTGCGCTGCCAGCACCGAAATCTGCGAGATCAAGCGCGCAAGGGCTGCGACATCCGCTTTCGGCGCGCCGCGGAAGCCGTGCAGCAGCGGCGCGGCCTTTAGCGTCTCCAGCATCGTGGTCGCTTCCGCCGGGCTCACCGGCGCCGGGCGATAGACCACGTCCTTGAACAATTCGGTGGTGATGCCGCCGAGGCCCACCATCGCCATCGGCCCGAAGGTCGCGTCCGTCATGGTGCCGACGATGATCTCGACGCCCTTCTTCGCCATCGGCCCGACCAGCACGCCCTGGATCGCAGCGTCGGGCCGTTGCTTCTGCACGCTTTCCAGCATGTCGCGATAGGCCGTGAACGCCGCGCCCTTGGCGGCGATGTTGACGCGGACGCCGCCGACCTCGCTCTTGTGCGCGATCGCGGGCGACTGGATCTTCATGACAAGCGGAAATCCGGCGCGCTCGATCGCGGCGTCGAGCCCGTCGCGATCGGTCACCAGCACCTCGTCCGGTAGCGCGATGCCGGCGGCGCGCAGCAGCGACTTGCTGTCATGTTCGGAGAGCGTCTTCGACCTGAGATGCGCGGAAAGATCGTGCATCTGCGACGCAGATGCCGCCGTCTCCGGCGCGGGCTTGAAGGCGGCATAGTCCGCCAGCCGCCGCATCGCGACGCCGACATGGGTCAGCCCCGACAGCACCACCACGCCCGATTTCGCCAGCTCCTGCCGCGCGAAATACGACGGCAGCGTGTAGGAATAGAACACCACCGGCTTGTTCTGCGCCGCGATCAACGGCTTCAGCTCGGCCTCCTTGAACGGCATCCGCGTCTCGCTCGACAGCGACAGCACGACCAAGGTCGCATCGACCTCGTCGGAGGCGTCGAACAGCGCGATGCTCTTCTGCAGTCCGCCGGAGGAGACGCCCTGCGCGGTGACGTCGACGGGATTGCCGGCCGCGCCGTAGGACGGCATCCATTGCTTGATCTGGTTCTGGATCGCGATCGAAAGCTCCGGCACGCGCAGGCCCTGCATCGACACGGTGTCGGCGCCCCAGATGCCGGCGCCGCCTGATACCGTCAGCACCGCGACGCGGTCGCCCTTCGGCAGCGGGTTGGTGGCCAGAACCGCGGCGATGGTCACGGCCTCGTCGAGATCGTTGGAGACGATGAAGCCATACTTCGCGAACACCGCGTCATAGGCCGCCGACCAGCCCGCCATGCTCGCAGTATGCGACGCGGCCGCGCGCTCGCCCGCGCCGGAGCGGCCGACCTTGGTGACGATCACGGGCTTCCTGAGCTCTGCCGCGCGCTTCGCCGCGGTCAAAAAATTGTCGACGTCACGGATGCCCTCGATGAACAACAGGATCACGTCGGTCGAGGCATCCTGCACCATATAGTCGAGGAACTCGCCGGCGCCGAGATCGCTCTCATTGCCGGCGCTGACGACATAGCTAAGGGCTACGCCGAGCGCCTTGGCGCGATGATAGATCGCAAAGCCGATGCCGCCGCTCTGCGCGACGATGCCGATCCGCCGCTGGCTCGCCACCAGATCAGGCGCATCCGGCTTGACGTCGACGGTTGGGCTGAAGGTCGCGGCGACCTTCTGCGCCTGGCTGTAGAATCCTTCCGCGTTCGGACCGGAGATCCGCATCCCGGTTCGCTTCGCCAGCGCCACGATCGCGTCCTGCATGTCAGCGCTGTCGCCGCCCTCCTCGGCAAAGCCGGACGAGATGATGACCGCGTTCCTGACGCCGACGGAGGCGCACTGCTCCAGCGCCGGCAGCACCGCACGGGCCGGAATGACGATGACGGCGAGGTCGATCGGCGCGCCGATCTCGGCGACCGACTTGAAGCATTTTAGGCCGTCGATCTCGTCATAGTTCGGATTGATCGGATAGAGCGCGCCCGGATAGCCGTTCTTGCGCAGCATCGCGAGCAGCCGCCCGGGAATCTTCTCGTGATCGCGCGAGGCGCCGATCAGCGCGATGCTCTTTGGGGCGAAGAAGGAATCGAGCGGATGCGGCATGGGGCGTTCCGATTGTTGTTATTGCGCTCAACGATATTGGATCGTTGCCGTCAGCTCAATCTCTCCAAACAACCGACAGTCGTTCTCCGTCATCCTGAGGAGGCCGCAACGCGGCCGTCTCGAAGGATCGACGGCCGCGGCCGGGCCGTGCATCCTTCGAGACGCGCTGCGCGCTCCTCAGGATGACGGAAAAATGATCTGTAGCGGTCATTGCGAGCGAAGCGAAGCAATCCAACCCTCCACTTGCGGAAACAATGGATTGCTTCGTCGCTTCAGCGCAAAATTGCTTTGCAATTCTGTCGCGAGCTCCTCGCAATGACGGTGGACTACGCCGTCAGCTTGAACGTCACGCCGCAGAGCAGGAACTCATCCCCCGCCACCGCGCAGCCCCTGGCTTTCGAGGCGTCCAGTACCTTCGCCTTGTCGGCGACCTTGAACGTCAACCCGCTCATGATCTCGCTGTCGCCTTTGACGAAGCGGAAGGTCGCATTCGGCAGCTTCACCACGGTGCCGCTGGCGGGAAAGCCGACGATCTTGCCCCAATGCTCCGCCAACCCCTGCGGCTCGGGGCTCTGCATCTCGACCTCGGTCAGTGCCACCGTCGTGTCCCTGCGGATCGATTTCTGCCAGTCCGGGCCGGCCGGCGGATATGGGCC
The DNA here is from genome assembly GCF_000426785.1 of Bradyrhizobium sp. th-b2. Classification (NCBI taxonomy): domain Bacteria; kingdom Pseudomonadati; phylum Pseudomonadota; class Alphaproteobacteria; order Hyphomicrobiales; family Nitrobacteraceae; genus Bradyrhizobium; species Bradyrhizobium sp. th-b2. The sequence continues at coordinate 281,203 of NZ_AUGA01000006.1, read as the reverse complement.
CAGGACGTCGTCGCTGCCGTCGGTGTGGTTGAACTCGATGAAGGCGGCACGGCAGTCGCGCGGGTGCAGCTGCACCCCGTGATAGGGCGCGTGCGTGATCACGTTCGCGGTGCGCACGCCCATCGCATTGGCCTTTACGCCGCGCGCATCGGGATCCTCGCAGCAGAAGATCGCCATGTAGCCGCCGCGGCCGCCGGTCTTCTCGATGAAGCGGCCGGCCGCCGTGCCGGGCCCCGGCTGGAACGGCGCGACCACTTCCAGCAGGATGGTATCGACCGGCAGCAGCGCGTTCTCGAGCCCGTATTTGGCGACGTTGCCGTCGCGGTAACAGACATCGAGGCCCATGATCGCGGAGATGTCCGCGATCACGGGCGCAAGCTGCGGTGCCACCAGGCAGATCTGCCGCAGCCGCATGTACTCGGCCATGTGATTGGTCACGGCTTACTGACCTTGGAAGGTGGGCTTGCGCTTCTCGACGAAGGCCTTGGCCGCTTCCTTGTGGTCGGCGGTGTCGCCGGTGCGGGTGTGATGGATCGCCTCGCCGTCGAAGCAGGCCTCCAGCGTCATCGTCTCGGCATTGTTGATGTTGCGCTTGATGTAGCCGAGCGTCACCGACGGTCCCTGCGCCAGCGATCGCGCGAGTTCCAGCGCCTCGGCCTCGATATCGGCATCGGGCACCACCTTGGAGACCATGCCGAGATTGTACGCCTCCTGCGCCGACAGCACCGGCGACATCAGATAGAGCTCGCGCGCTTTCGCACTGCCGAGCATCTTGGTCAGGAAATAGGTGCCGCCGTAATCGCCGGAGAAACCGACCTTGGCAAAGGCGGTGGTGATCTTGCAGGAGGCGCTGGCGACGCGGAGATCGCAGGACAGCGCGATCGAGAGCCCGGCGCCGGCCGCCGCGCCGTCGAGCTGCGCCACCACCGGCTTCGGCATCGTGTGCAGGATGCGCGAGACCTCCATGCCGCGGCGCAAGTTTGCCATCTTGGCCTCGAACGGCAGCGGCGCGCGGCCTTCGGCCATCGACTTGACGTCGCCGCCGACGCAGAAGGTGCCGCCGGCGCCCCGGATCAGCACCGCGCGCACCTCGATATCGTCCTGCGCACGCCGCGCCGCCTCGACAAGGCCGCGCGTCATGTCCGGATTGAGCGCATTGCGCCGCTCCGGCCGGTTCATGGTGATGGTGAGCAGGCCATGCTCGAGGGATTGGAGAACCATCTGATTGTCGCTCATGGCGTTTTGCCTTTCGTTGTTGTTTTGAATCCGTCGTTCCGGGATGGTGCGTAAGCACCAGACCCGGAACCTCGAGATCCCGGGTTCGATGCTACGCATCGCCCCGGGATGACGCTTCGCGTCACTTCTTCACTAGCGGGCAGCGCGAGTCGGCGAGCGGCTGGAACGCCTGGTCACCCGGCACCGTCGCGAGCAGCTTGTAATCGTCCCAGCGCCCCTTCGATTCCGAGGGCTTCTTGACCTCGAACAGGTACATGTCGTGTACCATGCGGCCGTCCTCGCGAATCCGGCCGTTCTTGGCGAACATGTCGTTGATCGGGGTCTCCTTCATCACCTTCATGACGGCGGCCGCATCGGTGGTGCCGGCGGCCTTCACCGCCTTCAGGTAATGCGTCACCGAGGAATAGACGCCGGCCTGCGCCGAGGTCGGCACCCGCTTGACGCGCTCCATGAAGCGTTTTGAGAACGCGCGGGTGTCGTCATTGAGGTCCCAATAGAACGCTTCCGCCAGCAGCAGGCCTTGCGCGGTGTCGAGCCCGACGCTGTCGATGTCGGTGACGAAGGCCAAGAGCGGCGACAGCTTCTGGCCGGTCTTGGTGAGGCCGAATTCCGCCGCCTGCTTGATCGCGTTGATGGTGTCGCCGCCGGCATTGGCGAGCCCGATCACCTTGGCCTTGGAAGCCTGCGCCTGCAGCAGGAAGGAGGAGAAGTCCGAGGTGTTGATCGGATGCCGCACGTTGCCGAGCACCTTGCCGCCCGACTTCACCACGACATTGCTGGTGTCCTTTTCCAGGTCCTGGCCGAAGGCGTAGTCCGCGGTCAGGAAGAACCAGGTGTCGAGGCCGGATTTCACCGCGGCAAGGCCGGTCACATTGGCCTGCGCAAAGGTATCGAACACATAGTGCACGGTATAGGGGCCGCAGGCCTCGTTGGAGAGGCGGATCGAGCCCGGGCCGTTGAACATGATGATCTTGCCGCGCGCCTTGGCGATCTCGCCGGCGGCAAGCGCCGTCGCTGACGCCGCGACGTCAAAGATCATCTCGACACCCTGGTTGTCGATCATGTCGCGGGCGATGTTGGCGGCAAGGTCGGCCTTGTTGAGATGGTCGCCGACCACGATCTCGACCTTGCGGCCGAGCACCGTGCCGCCGAAATCCTCCACCGCCATCTTGGCCGCGGTTTCGCTGCCCGAGCCGGTGATGTCGGCATAGAGGCTCGACATATCGAGGATGCCGCCGAGCTTCAGCGGAGGCTTGTCCTGCGCCAGCGACGCATTCGCCGAGATCGCAAACACACAGGCCAACACGCCGGCCAAAACTCGTCTCATTCACACCCTCCCCTTGAAGCACGGACCTCATTCCGTCGCGGCCGGTCCGTTTCACGCGCGCGGGATCATGCCGCATGCCATGCACAGCGGCAAGCCGCGGAGCTGACACGTGTTTTCCGCTGAACGGAATGGTCAAGATGTGCGAAGATCGAGCCGTGCAGATTCTATCGATGCAGATTCTGTCGACGCTAGCTCGCAGCACCCTGCTCGCGTGCACGACGCTGCTTGCTTGCGGCGCAAGTCACGCGGCCGGATGCAGTTTCGAGATTCAGGGCGAGGGCCGTGTTGCGGCAGTAATCGATGCGCGCAGCTTCCGGCTCGACGACGGCCGTGAGGTCAAGCTTGCCGGCATCGAGGTGGCGGACAGGACGAAGGCCACCGCCGCGCTGTCGGCGCTGCTGCTCGGCCGCGACGTGACGCTGCGCGGACAGGACGACACGCCGGACCGCTATGGCCGGCAGCCGGCCTATGCTTTCCTCGAAGGCCAAGAGATGCCCGTGCAGGGTGAATTGCTGCGCCGTGGCCTCGCTCTGGTGTCTTCAGGGATCGCCGACAAGGACTGCGCCGCGGCCCTGATGGCGGCGGAGGCCGAGGCGAGGACCGCCCGATCGGGAACCTGGGCCGAGTCCAGCGTCATAAAAAACGCCGAAAGTTCCGACGATATTTTGACCGGGATCGGGCGTTTTACAGTGGTCGAGGGCAGGGTTTTGTCCGTGCGTCAGGCTGGCGCGACGACCTATCTGAATTTCGGCCGAAACTGGACTCGGGACTTTGCTGCGACTATTTCAAGGCGCATAGTCCCTGCGTTCGAGGCTGCCGGGCTTGCGCCCAAGTCTCTGGAAAATCGTAGGATTCGTGTTCGAGGCTGGGTGGAAGCACGACGTGGGCCGCGAATCGAATTGCTCCGGGTGGGGCAGCTTGAAGTGCTCGGCGGGAACTAGGGGCCAGGAGGCCATGCCCCGGCCGGTTCATGGGACAATTTGTGGGTATTTGACGTGATTGAGCACGCAGGACGGCGTGAAGAGGGGACTGGCCGCCGTCTTTGGGCTGCGCCGGCGCTCGTCTGCGCGGCCCTGACGCTCTCGGCCTGCGGCAATATCGGCAATGTCGGCCGTTTCGAGCAGGCCCCCCCGACCGCAGCGGCGGCGCCGGTGAAGCCGAACCGCGTGGTGCAGCAGACGCCCAACAGCGAACGCGAGCATGAGCGCATCCTGTCGTCCTATGGCGGCGCCTATGACGATCCGAAGCTCGAGGCCCTGATCAGCAAGACCGTCGATCAGTTGGTCGCCGCGTCCGAACGGCCCGACCAGGCCTACAAGGTCACGATCCTCAATTCCGGCGCGGTCAACGCCTTCGCGCTGCCGACCGGCCAGCTCTACGTCACGCGCGGCCTGATCGCGCTCGCCAGCGACACTTCCGAGCTCTCCTCGGTGCTGAGCCACGAAATGGCGCATGTGCTGGCCAAGCACGCCGCGATGCGCGAGGACCAGGCGCGCCAGGCCGCGGTCGTGACGCGCGTCGTCACCGACATGAGCAGCGACCCCGATCTCACGGCGCTGGCGCTCGCCAAGACCAAGCTGACAATGGCGAGCTTCTCGCGGCAGCAGGAGTTCGAGGCCGACGGCATCGGCGTCGGGATCGCCGCGCGCGCACATTTCGATCCCTACGGCGCGGCGCGCTTCCTGACCGCGATGGAGCGCAATGCCGCGCTCAAGGTCGGCAAGACCGCGCTCGATCCGCGCGCGCAGGACTTCACCTCGTCGCATCCGGCGACGCCTGAGCGCATCGCCAATGCGCAGACCACCGCGCGGCAATACTCGTCGCCCGAAAACAACGAGCGCGACCGCGAGACCTATCTCGCCGCGATCGATAACATCGTCTATGGCGAGGACCCCAGCGAGGGGTTTGTGCGCGGCCGCCGCTTCCTGCATCCCAAGCTCGGCTTCACCTTCACCGCGCCCGACAATTTCACGCTCGACAACACCGCGCAGGCGGTGATCGGCGTCCGCGAGGGCGGCAGCCAGGCGATGCGCTTCGATGTGGTGCGGGTACCGGCCGAGCAGTCGCTCGGCGACTATCTGAACTCCGGCTGGATGGAAGGCGTCGAGAAGTCCTCGACCGAGGACCTCAACATCAATGGCTTTCCGGCGGCATCGGCCACCGCGCATGGCGACCAGTGGCAGTTCAAGGTCTACGCGCTGCGCTTCGGCAGCGACGTCTATCGCTTCATCTTCGCCGCCAAGCAGAAATCCACCGAGAGCGAGCGTAACGCGCGCGAGACCGTCAGCTCGTTCCGCCGCCTGACGCTCGACGAGATCCAGGCCGCGCGCCCGCTGCGCATCAAGGTCATCAACGTGCAGCCCGGCGATACCGTGGAATCGCTGTCGCACCGCATGGCCGGCATCGATCATCCGGCCGAGCGCTTCCGCGTGCTCAACGGACTCGATTCCCACGCCCAGGTGAAGCCGCGCGACCGCGTCAAGATCGTGGTGGATTGAGGCCGTGCACGCACCCTCACCACCGTCGTCCCGGCGAACGCCGGGACCCATAACCACCGTTATCGATTGATGGAAAAAGTTGGGGCCAACAGCGCGCCCTAACACCATCTTCCTTTGGTTATGGGTCCCTGCTTCGCAGGGACGACGTAGAGAGAGAACGCGCTATTTCGCCTTCTCCTTCAAGAAGGCGATGATGTCGGCGCGATCCTTCGGATCCTGAACCTCGTAGAACATCTTGGTGCCCGGAACCATGGCGTCCGGACCGGTCAGCCATTTGTCGAGATTCGCCTCGGTCCACACGATCTTCGAGTCCTTCAGCGCCGGCGAGTAATTGTAGCCTGCGACCGAGCCGGCGAGGCGGCCGACGACACCCTTGTGCATCGGGCCGACGTCGTTCTTCTCGATCGAATGGCAATCGCCGCAGCCCTGGTACAGCGTGGCGCCGCGCGCCGGATCTCCCGCCGCCCGGGCGCTGTTGAGGGCGAGTACAAGCGCAATCGCCGCCATCGCGGCGATTTTGGCGTGCCGCGGCGCGATGGCGCCTGCGATCGAACGAATAGTCATTCCATGGGGCTCCTGTTTGCCACCACAACAGGAGCAGCCACCCTGCCATTCTATTCCCTGAAATTCCGCCTGCGGGCGGGTTCCTTCAATCCTCGCAGCGGCCGACGTAATTGCGGGTCAGATGATAATGCGCGCCCGAGCGGGCGTATTCCTGATGCAGGCAGCCATCGGTGCGGTGGTGCAATTGCTGCGCGCCCTCGCAATTGAAGTGCTCGAAGTGCAGCCTGACCACGCGGGCGTTGTCGAGATAGGTCGCGAAATAGTGCCCGGCATTGGGCCGCGACCCGCACATATGCAGGACCGCATTGCGGATATCGGGCGGCAGATTGTCGATGCGCTCCGCGTTCCAGGGGTCATCGCGCGGAAAGCTGCCCCCGCGGGCAAAGACCCCCGATGGGTCCAGCAGACCCAGCAGCAGAGCGCCAATGGCAATCGGTGCGCGATATCCGCGTGGCGTTCGAGCGGTCATGCCGTGCCGCCTCGATCGGCAGCCCAAGCTTGCCGCACAATGGCGCAGGACGCCAGCCGCATTGATCGCTGACATCAGCACGTCTTGTTGAAGTTTTTTCCCGTCTGCGAGGAATATCCGCGTCATCGGCCGATCTATTCCAAGCTGCCACCTCCGCAGCGCGCCGCGCGACAGGAGCATCCCCAGTGTTTCCCAACCGGTGCGGCGCCGTCGCTCGACTTGCCCAACTCGGGTGCGCGCTTGCTGCGCTCACACTCGCAGCAGCCACCGCCGCGCGCGCGGACGGCTGTCCCAAGGCGAGCGACGAAATTGCGACCGACCGGCCCGACGTAACCAATTCGAGTATCGTCGTGCCGGTCGGGAGCTTGCAGAACGAGAACGGCGTCAACCTGACCGGCCGCAACAGTGGCCGCAGCATCGACGGCAGCAACAGCCGCTGGCGGCTCGGCATCGCGCCCTGCCTCGAAGTGCTGATCGACCTGCCGAGCTATACCGGCACGCTGAAGTCGCCCGGCGCCTCGGGATTTTCCGACGTGGCGCCCGGGATCAAATGGCAGATCAGCCCGGTGCCGGGGAAGATCGACCTCTCACTCACCGCCGGCGTCGCGCTGCCGACCGGTGCGGCCGAAATCGCCGGGCGCGGCGCGCAGCCCTACATCCAGCTGCCATGGTCCTGGGAGCTGCATGACGGCTGGGGCGTCAGCGGCATGTTCACGGAATTCTTCCGTCCCGCCGAGCTGACGGGACGGCACATGTCGGAAGCGACCTTCGTGATCGAGAAGAAGCTGACCGAGCGGATCAGCGTGTTCACTGAATATGTCGGCGACTATCCCGACGGCGCGCGGCCGACCCAGCTGATCAATTCCGGCGGTCTCTACCGGATCACGCCGACCCAGCAGGTCGACCTCCATGTCGCGTTCGGGCTCAACCGCAACTCGCCGAACTATATCGTCGGTGCGGGGTATTCGTTCCGCGTCGACGGACTGTTCCGATGACGATGGGTGATAGGCCCATCTCAATCCGCGCGGCGCTTCCACCTCCCCTTGAAAAGGGGAGGTCGCTTTGCTCGCCAGAGCAAAGCGGGTGGGGATCTGCTCTCCCGCTTGCAGCGTCGCCTGCGGCTGACCCCCATCCCGACCCTCCCCCTTTCAGGGGGAAGGAGAAGACAGGGCTGCGTGCTAATTAACTTCGGCTTCGCGCAGGCCGCTGAGCCACAGCGCCAGCAGCGTCCACACCGCGCCCGACAGAAGATAGGCACCGGCCGAGATCAGGCCGAAATGGGTCGCCAGCAGCAGCGCTGCGAGTGGCGCAAAGCCGGCGCCGAACAGCCAGGCGAAATCCGAGGTCAGCGCCGAGGCCGTGTAGCGATAGGTCCGCGCGAAGCTCGAGGCGATCGCGCCCGACGACTGGCCGAACGACAGGCCCAGCAGCACGAAGCCGAGCACCATGTAGACCGTCTCGCCGACCGCGCCGGCATCGAGCAGCTGCGGGGCGAAGCCGCTGTAGACAGCGATCGCGACCGCCGATCCGAGCAGCAGCGGCTTGCGGCCGACGCGGTCGGCGATCATGCCGGAGGCGATGATCGCGACGACGCCGACAGCGGCGCCGATCATCTCGATGATCAGGAAGCGCACCGGGCTTTCCTTGGTGAACAGGAACACCCAGGACAGCGGAAACACCGTAACCATGTGGAACAGGGCAAAGCTCGCCAGCGGCGCAAACGCGCCGAGCAGGATGTGGCGGCCCTCCTGCTTGATGGTTTCGCCGACCCGCGCCGGCTCGAGATCGCGGCTTTCGAACAGCTCGGAATATTCATCGGTCGCCACCATGCGCAGCCGCGCGAACAGTGCCACCACGTTGATGGCGAAGGCGACGAAGAACGGATAGCGCCAGCCCCAATCGAAGAAATCATCCGCCGAGAGGTTGCCGGCGAAGAACGCGAACAGCGCGCTCGCCACGATCAGCCCGAGCGGCGCGCCGAGTTGCGGCACCATCGCATACCAGCCGCGGCGATTCGGCGGCGAATTCATCGCGAGCAGCGAGGCGAGACCGTCCCACGCGCCGCCCCAGGCGATGCCCTGCGCGAGCCGCGCGGCAGCCAATAGCCAGATCGCCGCGACGCCGATCGTGTCGTAGCCAGGCAGGAAGGCGATCGCGACCGTGGCGGTGCCGAGCAGCAACAGCGCGATGACGAGCTTGGCGCCCTTGCCGTGGCGGCGGTCGACCGCCATGAAGATGACGGTGCCGAGCGGCCGCGCGGCGAAAGCCAGCGCGAAGATCCCGAACGAATAGAGCGTGCCGGTCAGTTCATTGACGAACGGGAAGACCAGCTTCGGGAACACGATCACCGAGGCGATTGCATAGACAAAGAAGTCGAAGAATTCCGAGGTGCGTCCGATGATGACGCCGATGGCGATTTCGCCGGGTTTCGCCTGCCCGTGGCCTGATGCCGTCGGGGTGCCGTGAGCCATTGCTGGGGCTTGTGCCATCGCCGGAGAACCGTCCTTTGGAGCATGATCCGGAAAAGTGGAAACCGGTTTTCCGAACAGATCATGCTCAAACAAGATGAGGCCACGAGCAGAATTTGCCACGCGGTCCACTTCACCTTCTGACCTCCTATCCCGCAGTGCAACATTGGACAAATTGTCCAATGTCAACTTTGCTGCATCGCAGCTACCCGTTGGCGGAACTCATGAAATTCTAGCGGGGTGAGCCGTGCGCGCCTTGAAATTACTGGCCTTATTGCCGTTCGCGGCGTTCCTTGGCGGGTGCGATTTCGTCGTCCTGGCGCCTGCCGGCGACATCGCCGCGCAGCAGCGCGACCTCGTCGTGATCTCCACCATCCTGATGCTCGTGATCGTGCTTCCGGTGATGGCGCTGACCATCTTCTTCGCCTGGCGCTACCGGCAATCCAATACCGAAGCATCGTACGAGCCGGACTGGGGTCACTCGACCCAGCTCGAGCTGGTGATCTGGTCAGCGCCGCTACTCATCATCATCTGCCTCGGCGCGCTGACCTGGATGGGCACGCATCTGCTCGATCCCTACCGCTCGCTCGGCCGCATCGCCGCCGACAAGCCGATCGAGAGCAAGGACGCCCCGCTCAATGTCGAGGTGGTCGCGCTCGACTGGAAGTGGCTGTTCATCTACCCGGATTACGGCGTCGCCGCCGTCAACGAGCTCGCAGCTCCGATCGACCGCCCGATCCGCTTCCGCATCACGGCATCTTCCGTGATGAACTCGTTCTACATCCCCGCCCTCGCCGGCCAGATCTACGCGATGCCGGGCATGGAGACTAAGCTGCACGCGGTCGCCAACCAGGAGGGCACCTTCCGCGGCTTCTCCGCCAACTACAGCGGTGCCGGCTTCTCCGGCATGCATTTCGACTTCAAGAGCCTGTCGTCCCAAGGCTTCGACAAGTGGGTCGCCAACGCCAAGGCCAGCACCAACATGCTCGGCCGCACCGACTATCTGCAGCTCGAGCGTCCGAGCCAGAACGATCCGGTGCGGCTCTATGGCACCGTCGATCGCGATCTCTACAAGGCGATCCTCAACATGTGCGTCGAGCCGGGCAAGATGTGCATGAGCGAGATGATGGCGATCGACGCCAAGGGCGGGCTCGGCCGCGAAGGCCTCAACAACACCCTGCCGCTGACTTACGACAAATACGCCCGCCGCGGCGCGCCGCTCGGCACTGAGCCGACCTTCGTCGCCGGCATCTGCTCGATGGACGAGATCAAGGATGCGCCATCGCGTGACGTTCTCGCGCCGCTCGACCTGACGCCACTGCGCGGCGTCGGGCTGAAGCGGCCGCCGTTCTCGCCCGCCCATCCGTCATCGACGTCTTTGCTGCTCGGCCAGCGCCCGAAATCAGACTCCTGAGGAGCGCCGCATGAATCCCGATCTCATCAAGATGATCTTCGGCCGCCTCAATCTGGAAGCGCTGCCGTTCCATGAGCCGATCCTGGTCGGCACCTTCGCGGTGGTTGCGACCGGCGGCCTCGCGCTGTTCGCGCTCGTCACCTACTTCCGGCTCTGGGGCTATCTGTGGAGCGAGTGGTTCACCACCGTCGACCACAAGCGCATCGGCATCATGTACATGATCCTCGGCATTGTGATGCTGCTGCGCGGCTTTGCGGATGCGCTGATGATGCGGCTGCAGCAGGCGGTCGCCTTCAACGGCTCCGACGGCTATCTCCCGGCCCATCACTACGACCAGATCTTCACCGCGCATGGCGTGATCATGATCTTCTTCGTGGCGATGCCGCTGGTGACCGGCCTGATGAACTATGTGGTGCCGCTGCAGATCGGCGCCCGCGACGTCTCCTTCCCGTTCCTCAACAATTTCAGCTTCTGGATGACGGTCGGCGGCGCCGTGCTGGTGATGATGTCGCTGTTCGTCGGCGAATTCGCCCGCACCGGCTGGCTCGCCTACCCGCCGCTGTCGAACATCGGCTACAGTCCCGACGTCGGCGTCGATTATTACATATGGGGACTGCAGGTCGCCGGCGTCGGCACGACGCTATCGGGCATCAATTTGGTCTGCACCATCGTCAAGCTGCGCGCACCAGGCATGACGATGATGAAGATGCCGGTGTTCACCTGGACCTCGCTCTGCACCAACGTCCTGATCGTCGCCTCCTTCCCGGTGCTAACCGCGGTGCTGGCGCTGCTGTCGCTCGACCGCTACGTCGGCACCAATTTCTTCACGAACGACTTCGGCGGCAACCCGATGATGTACGTGAACCTGATCTGGATCTGGGGCCACCCCGAGGTCTACATCCTGGTGCTGCCGGCGTTCGGCATCTTCTCCGAGGTGACCGCGACGTTCTCCGGCAAGCGGCTGTTCGGCTACACCTCGATGGTCTACGCCACGGTCGTCATCACCATCCTGTCCTACCTGGTCTGGCTGCACCACTTCTTCACGATGGGCTCCGGCGCCAGCGTGAACTCGTTCTTCGGCATCACCACCATGATCATCTCGATCCCGACGGGCGCGAAGATGTTCAACTGGCTGTTCACGATGTATCGCGGCCGCATCCGCTTCGAGCTGCCGATGATGTGGACGGTGGCGTTCATGCTGACCTTCGTGATCGGCGGCATGACCGGCGTGCTGCTCGCGGTGCCGCCGGCCGATTTCGTGCTGCATAACAGCCTGTTCCTGATCGCGCATTTCCACAACGTGATCATCGGCGGCGTGCTGTTCGGCCTGTTCGCCGGCATCAACTACTGGTTCCCGAAGGCGTTCGGCTTCAGACTCGATCCGTTCTGGGGCAAGCTGTCGTTCTGGTTCTGGGTCTCGGGCTTCTACTTCGCCTTCATGCCGCTCTACGTGCTCGGCCTGATGGGCGTGACGAGACGGCTTCGCGTGTTCGACGATCCGTCCCTGCAGATCTGGTTCGTCATCGCGGCCTTCGGCGCCTTCCTGATCCTGCTCGGCATCGGCGCGATGCTGGTGCAGTTCGCGGTCAGCATTCTCAGACGCGAACAGCTGAAGGACACCACCGGCGATCCCTGGAACGCGCGCACGCTGGAATGGGCGACCTCGTCGCCGCCGCCGGACTACAATTTCGCCTTCACGCCTGTGATCTACGACAACGACGCCTGGTGGGACATGAAGCGCCGCGGCTACAGGCGCCCGCTGACCGGCTTCAAGCCGATCCACATGCCGTCCAACACCGGCACCGGCATCATCCTCGCCGGACTGGCGACAGTGATGGGGTTCGGCCTGATCTGGTACATCTGGTGGCTCGCCGCCATCAGCTTCATTGCGCTGCTCGCGGTCGCGATCGGCCACACCTTCAACTATCACCGCGACTTCCACATCCCGGCGGATGAGGTGGTGCGGGCCGAAGACGCGCGGACGCGCGTTCTCGCCGCGGGAGCCCAGCCATGACCGTTGCTACCGTCTCCACCCAAAGCTCCGAACCGATCTTTCACGTCATCGACGAGCACGCACATCCGGAAGGGGCCAGCACCATGCTGGGCTTCTGGATCTACCTGATGAGCGACTGCCTCATCTTCGCGATGCTGTTTGCGACCTATGGCGTGCTCGGCGGCAACTATGCCGCCGGTCCGGCGCCGAAGGACCTGTTCGACCTCAAGCTGGTCGCGCTCAACACCACGATGCTGCTGCTCTCCTCGATCACCTATGGCTTTGCCATGCTGACGATGGAGAAATCGCGGATCGGCGCGACGCAGATCTGGCTTGCGATCACCGGACTGTTCGGCCTCGCCTTCCTCGGCATCGAGCTCACCGAGTTCGCGCACATGATCCATGAGGGCGCGACGCCGCAGCGTAGCGCGTTCCTGTCGTCGTTCTTCACACTGGTCGGCACCCACGGCCTGCACGTCACCTTCGGCCTGGTCTGGCTGGTGACGCTGATGGTGCAGACCGCGCGTTTCGGCCTGACCGAAGCCAACCGGCGCCGGCTGATGTGCCTCTCGATGTTCTGGCACTTCCTCGACGTGGTCTGGATCGGCGTCTTCACCTTCGTCTACCTCCTGGGAATGCTGCGATGACAACAGACTCTCACGCCCTGCACTCCGGCGCCGGCGATCACGGTCACCACGCCCACGATGGCGCCGCCCATGGCTCGCTCAAGACCTATCTGATCGGCTTCGGCCTCTCGGTGATCCTCACGGCGGTGCCGTTCTGGCTGGTGATGACCGGCACGATCGCGGACAAGGCGATCACGGCTCTGATCGTGCTGGTGCTGGCCGCGGTGCAGATCGTCGTGCACATGGTGTACTTCCTGCACATGAACACACGGTCCGAGAACGGCTGGACCATGATGGCGCTGATCTTCACCGTGATCATGGTGGTGATCGCGCTGACCGGCTCGCTGTGGGTCATGCATCATCTGAACGTCAACATGATGCCCCTGCACGACATGAGCCAGATGCCGTGACGGCGGAGGCTCCTCATCCGACTTCACCTCTCCCGCTTGCGGGGGAGCGTAGGCCGCCGTCGGCGGCCGTCTCTGAAGAACGCCGAAGCAAAGCTTCGGCTATGTCGCATCGTAAGATGCGATCCGGGTGGGGGCTTTCTCCGCAAAATGATCCTACCGACTCGCGGCGACACCTCCACCCCAGCCCTCCCCCGCAAGCGGGAGAGGGGGTGCAGTCCCGGCGCGGCCGCAGTTCGACTCTCCGTCGCTATTCACTGCTCACGCTCGGCATGCTGGGTGTGGTGCTGCTGATTGCGCTCGGGGTCTGGCAGGTCGAACGCAGGACCTGGAAGCTGGCGCTGATCGAGCGGGTCGAGCAGCGCATGCATGCGGCGTCGACAGCGCCGCCGCCCCCGTCGTCATGGCCGGCGGTCACCGCCGCGAGCGACGAATACCGCCGCGTCACCGTGCGCGGCACTTTCCTCAATGCCGACGAGACGCTGGTGCAGGCCGTGACATCAGACGGTCCAGGCTTCTGGGTGCTGACCCCGCTGCGCATGGCTGACGGAACCACGGTGCTGGTCAATCGCGGCTTTGTGCCGCCTGAGCGGCGCGATCCCACGACACGGCGCGACGGCGAGCCGCAGGGCACCGTCAGCGTCACCGGCTTGTTGCGGATGTCGGAGCCGAAGGGCGGTTTCCTGCGCAACAATGACCCCGCATCTGGCCGCTGGTATTCGCGCGACGTCGCCGCGATCGCCGCCAACCATGGATTGTCGCAGACCGCCCCCTTCTTCATCGATGCCGATGCGACGCCCAATCCGGGCGGCACTCCGGTCGGCGGGCTTACGATCGTGCGGTTTCCAAACAACCACCTGATTTACGCGCTGACATGGTTCGCGCTGGCCATTATGCTGGCGGGCGCGCTCCTGCGCATCATCAGCGGCAGGGGTCGCGCCGGCGCCGATCCAAGGTGGGACTCAAGGCGCGCCGCCGTGCGCCGCCTGATCGGCGTAGCCCGCAATCTGTCTCGCGACACAGGCCCAGATGCTCGAGCGCACATCGGATCCGCATGACGAAGAGGCCGCGACCGGCACGGCGGTGATGCCGTCCGCCGTGAGCGCGGCCGCCGGCATGCCGTTCGATCTCGCAGCCCCCGCCGACCTCGCCACCAACCGCAAGAACATGGCCCTGCTGGTCCAGCTGCGCTGGATCGCGGTGATCGGCCAGATCGCGACCATCGGCTTCGTGCAGTTCTGGATGGGCGTCGCGCTTCCGCTGATGCCGATGGCCGCCGTGATCTCGGGGCTGGTGGCGCTCAATCTCGTCAGCCTGCTGTGGCTGCGCTACCGCGCCGACATCAACAACCGCGAGCTCCTGATCGCGCTGACGCTCGACGTTGCTGCGCTCACCGTCCTGCTCTATCTCAGCGGCGGCGCCACCAATCCCTTCACGTCGCTCTATCTGCTGCAGGTCACGCTTGGCGCGGTGCTGCTCGACGCCCCCTCCACCTGGTCGCTGGTGGCGCTGGTGTGCATGAACTTCGCCTGGCTGACCAGCTACTACCGGCCGCTGGAGCTGCCGCAGCAGGGCTTTGCCGATGCGTTCAACCTCCATATCGTCGGCACCTTCATCGGCCTCGTGCTCGACGCCGTGCTGCTCGTGGTGTTCATGACGCGGATCAACCGCAACCTGCGGGACCGCGACCTCCGCCTCGCGGCGCTGCGCCAGCACGCGGCCGAACAGGACCATATCGTCCGGATGGGGCTGCTGGCCTCCGGCGCCGCGCACGAGCTCGGCACGCCGCTCGCTTCGCTCTCGGTCATCCTGGGTGACTGGCGCCGGATGCCCGCGCTCGCCTCCGATCCCGAGCTGTCGCAAGACCTCGGCGAGATGGAGATCTCGGTGCAGCGCTGCAAGACGATCGTCACCGGCATTCTGCTGTCGGCCGGCGAGGCCCGCGGCGAAGGCTCCTCGCCGACCACGGTCGCCGCATTCCTGTCGGCGCTGGTCGAGGAATGGCGGACGTCGCGGCCGTCGGCCACGCTGTATTTCCGCAACGCCTTCGGGGCCGATCTGCCGATCGTCTCCGACATCGCACTCAAGCAGGCGATCTTCAACGTGCTCGACAATGCCGCCGAGGTCTCGCGCGACTGGATCGAGCTGACGGCAGAGCGCGATCGCGACAGGCTGGTGCTGTCAGTGATCGATCGCGGCCCCGGCTTCTCGCGCGAGATGCTGGCGCATGTCGGCAAGCCGTATCAATCGACCAAGGGCAGCCCCGGCAGCGGCCTTGGCCTGTTCCTGGTCGGCAACGTGGTGCGCAAGCTGGGCGGCGTGGTGACGGCGCGCAACCGGCCGGACATCGGCGCCGCGGTCAGGCTCGAGCTGCCGCTCTCGACGCTCGCGATCGGAGACCATCTTGACGGATGAACGCCAGCTCCTGATCGTCGAGGACGACGCAGGCTTTGCCCGCACACTGAAGCGCTCGTTCGAGCGCCGCGGCTACGGCGTCGCGGTATCGGCCTCGCTCGACGAGGTCCGGCATCTCCTGGAAGTACAATCGCCCGGCTATGCCGTGGTCGACCTGAAGCTCGCCGGTGGCGCCTCCGGTCTCGCCTGCGTCGAAGCGCTGCACGCGCATGATCCGGAGATGCTGATCGTCGTGCTGACCGGGTTCGCCAGCATCGCGACCGCAGTGGAGGCGATCAAGCTCGGCGCCTGCCACTATCTGGCAAAACCGTCGAACACCGACGACATCGAGGCCGCATTCCTTAAAGCGCAAGGCAACGCCGCCATCGAAGTCGGCGCGCGGCCGACCTCGATCAAGACGCTGGAATGGGAGCGCATCCACCAGACGCTGATCGAGACCGACTTCAACATCTCCGAAGCCGCCCGCCGCCTCGGCATGCACCGCCGGACGCTGGCGCGCAAGCTCGAGAAGCAGCGGGTGAAGTAGCCGATAGAGGCGGGTGACGCCAACGAGACACGCGAATGCGCGCCTGATTCAGCCGGCCGCCCCTCGCTCCGTCACGACATCGCGGCAACATCAGCCGCAGTGTCGATGTACTCCTGAAAACGGACCGCCTTTCCGTCGCGGTACTTGAAAACGTGGGCCCATTCGTTCGTTACGGTCTTGCCTGTTCTCTTTGCCCGCGCCGTGAGTGTGCCCAAGACCACGACGGTGTCGCCCTGCTCGATCATCTCACGCGGAGCAAACTCGCTGAATTCCAAATTCTCGCCGACCTGGACGAAGAAGTTTGCAATCTGCTGCTTTCCCCTGAAGGTCCCCGCCCAAGGCAATTTATCCTGGGGACCTGGGGTTATCCACGTGCAGTCGTCATCGATCAGATCCCTGATGAGCGCTGGAATGTCACCACGTTGAAAGGCCTCATAGCCCTTCCTGGTTGCCTCAACATTGGATGCCATCGGATTTCTCCTCTGCAAATTGTTGGGTCATCTTAACGTCGATCCAATAACGGCAGGGCGGCCAGCATAGCATGCCGGGCACCGATTGCCGTCGTCATCCGTGAAACAACTCAAGACGATTCTGGTCAGGATCGTTTACGTGGCTTTCGAGCCGTTTGGCATCCGGAGGTTTCGCGCGCCTCACCTCGATCGGGGGCTGAAATGGAACGCATCCACCGGATCCTGATCGAGACCGATTGCAGCACACCGACATCGCCGCTTCGGCATGCACCGCCGTACGCTCGCGCGCAAGCTCGAGAAGCAGCGGGTGAAGTATCTGCGGATCGAGCGGCCCCGGATTTCGCTTCGCTTCATCCGGACTACGAATAGAGAGCCGCGTGGACGCAGCGTTGCCGTTTACTTCGGTGGCGTTGCAACGCGCGCCGCGCAAACAAAAAGCCCGGTCTTGTGACCGGGCTTTTGATCTGAAACCTTGCAGCGCTGCTTAGGCGGCTTCGTCGGCGACGCTGGTATCGTCGCCATCGCTGTCGAGATCCTCACCGTCGGCATCGCCCTCGCCTTCACCCTCGGCTTCGGCCTTGGCGCCGCGGCGCGGGCTCTTGGCGAGTTGGCCTTCGATCTCCTTGATCGCCTCGGTCTCGGTCGAGTGCTGCACGACCGCGATTTCGCGCGATAGACGGTCGAGCGCCGCTTCATAGAGCTGGCGCTCGCTGTAGGACTGCTCGGGCTGCGATTCAGAACGATAGAGATCGCGGACCACCTCGGCGATCGCGACGATGTCGCCCGAGTTGATCTTCGCTTCGTATTCCTGGGCGCGGCGCGACCACATGGTGCGCTTAACGCGGGCGCGGCCCTTCAGCGTCTCCAGTGCCTTCTTGACCAGCGCCGGCTCCGACAGCTTGCGCATGCCGACATTGGCGACCTTCGCCGTCGGAACGCGCAGCGTCATCTTGTCCTTCATGAAATTGATCACGAACAGCTCAAGCTTGGCGCCCGCGATCTCCTGCTCCTCGATCGCCAGGATCTGGCCGACGCCGTGAGCGGGATAGACCACGAATTCATTGGCCTTGAAGCCCTGACGCTGGGTCACGACCTTCTTCTCTGCGGGGGGCGGCGCGACGGCCGGCTTGGCGGCAACCTTCGGAGCAGCGGCGGGGACGGCAGCCTTCGGGGCAGCCGGCTTCGGCGCAGCAGCAACAGTCTTGGGGGCGGCCTTCGCAGCAGCGGGCTTCGCAGCTGCCGCTTTCGCAGCAGTCTTGGCAGTCTTTTCTGGCATCACGCTTCTTTTGTTCTTTGAGGACTTTGCAGCCGCCGCCTTCTTGACCCCCTTCACGGGCGCCTTGGCACGGCCCTTGGTTGCGCTGCGGGCAACGACAGCGGCTTTTTTCGTCGTCTTTGAAGCACTCTTTTTACGCGTTTTCTGTGACACAGCCTGCGCGCGGAAACTGCCACGCCCCTGTTCGATGTTTGCGGGAACCTCGAAGCCACAAGGTACGCATGGCAGGGGGTTCTTGGCCTGTAATGTGCCCAATATAGCACATTTTCCGCAAAAATCAATGGTTTACGCCCGATTCCGGGCATAACAGGGGACGCTCGGGTCAGATGTCCGTCATTAGGGTTAAATCGGCGGGCCGGACGGAGGGCCGCGGCGACCCCAAGCCCGCCCTTATCGGGGTAGTCCCGAGGGTGACAGGCGAACTTAGTCGCCGCTGCCCGGATTCGCAGAAAAATATTTCTCGAACTTGCCTTCCTTGCCTTCCCACTCCTTGGCGTCCTCGGGCGAGTCCTTCTTCTGGGTGATGTTCGGCCAGCTCTTGGCGTAGTCGCGGTTGACCTCGAGCCACTTTTCCAGCCCCGGCTCGGTGTCCGGCTTGATCGCATCAGCCGGGCATTCCGGCTCGCACACGCCGCAATCGATGCATTCGTCCGGATGGATCACCAGCATGTTCTCGCCCTCGTAGAAGCAATCGACGGGGCAGACCTCGACGCAGTCGGTATATTTGCACTTAATGCAGGCTTCAGTGACGACGTAGGTCATCCAAAACTCCGAAACGATCCACTTTTTCCGGGGTTGCGTAGCGCAGGAATACCGGAGCCGCAAGGAATTGCTGGCCCTAAATAGCTATTCCTTGCCTCCTTGCAAATCCTCGCAAAGCAGGCGCGCGGACGCGGCGTCGCCGCGCCGTTCGGCAAAGCCGATCACTTTCAGCACACGGACGCTGTTGTCGAGCGCGACGGTGACGACGTCACCCAGCTTCACGGCATGGCCCGGCGATTTCTCGCGCGTGCCGTTGATGCGGACATGCCCTGATGCGACAAGTTCAGCCGCGCTGGTGCGGGCCTTCACCACCCGCGCATGCCACAGCCATTTGTCGAGGCGCTGTCGATCCAAGCTTCAGACCAAGGTTGGATTATTCCTTCCGGCCGGCGAGCTGCTCCTTCAGCGCAGCGAGCTTGGCGAAGGGCGAGTTCGGATCGATCGGCCGGTCGCGCTCACGCGGCGTGCTCGCGCTCGAGGCATAGGGCCGATGCGACGGGCCGCCCTCGCGCTTGTCACGCCCGCCCTTGTCGCGGCCGCCGCGATCACGATCGCCGCCCTTGCGGCCGCCGCCGAATTTCTCGCCGCGCCGCTCATTGTCACGATCGCGGCCCTTGCCCTCGAAGCGCTCGCGGCGCTGGCCCTTGTCGTCACGATTGTCCTGGCGATTATCTTGGCGGTTGTCGCGGGCCGGCGCGCCATCGGCCGGCGCGACGGAAGCTGCCGCAGCGCCGTCAGCGGGTGCTGCGCCCGGACGCGGCGCGCGGAAGTCGTGGTGACGGCGCGGACGGCGATGCTGCTCGCGCTTCTCGCCTCCCTCGCCACCGCCTTCTGCGGCCTGCGCGCCTTCGGCGGGCTTGTTCTGGTGACGGCCGCGATTGCGATCGTGACCGCGATGATGCGGACGGCGTTCTCCATCGGAGCGGCCGCCGGGACGCCAGACTTCGACCAGTTGCGGCTCGGCCGGCGTTTCCGCGGCTGCGGGAGCGGCCTCGGCGGTGTCAGCGTCAGCGCTCGCGGGCTCCGCGGGCGCCTCAGTGGCAGCCTCAGGCGCCTCCGCAGCGGCTTCCGCGGCAGGCGCAGGCTCGGCTGCGGCTTCAGCGGCGGGCGCCTCAGCAGCGGGTTCTTCGGCCGCGGCGGGCGCGTCGACGGGAGCGGCACGCTCCGCTGCGGCATCCTGGTGCGTCTCGATGACGACCGGCGTCGCCTCACTGGCAACCACCTCGGCAAAGCCGACATCGGGCAGCAGCGCGGCCGACGGCGCGGGATCGCCGGATACCGGCTGATCGACAGCAGCTTCGGCCTCGGGCGCTTCGACCTCGGGCGCTGCGGCAGCCTCCACCGCATCGGTCGTGACCTCTGCGGCGGCGTCGGCCGGCGCATCGGCAGCGGCATCGACCGGCGCATCCGCGCCAGCGTCAGCACCAGCCTCGACCGGCGGTGCCTTGCCGGCAACCGTCTCGGTGGTCTCGACCGGTGCGGCCTCAACCGCCTTCGGCGGCAGCGGCGGACGGCGGTCCATGCGATAGCCGAGCGCACGCAGGATCGAGGCAAAATCCTCACCGGCGGAGCCGGTCAGCGAGGTCATCGCCTGCGTCACGACAAAGCCGCGGCCGTCGAAGGCGCCTGTGGGCTTTTCGCCCGGCGAGGTCTCGCGCCAGGCCAGCGCCGGACGGATCAGATCGGCAAGCCGCTCCAGGATGTCGACGCGCACCGCGCGCTCGCCGCACTGGCGATAGCCGAGCACGCGATAGCCATCGCGCGGCAACGTCTTGTCGACCGGGAACGAGGTGCGGCCGCTGGATGCGAGATGCTGCACATTCGACAGCGCCGCCATGTCGACATTGTTCTGCTTCTCGGCCCACAACAGCGAAGCCAGCGAGCGCGCCGCGGGCTTCAGCAGCTGCGGGAAATAGATGTGATAGGCGCCGAACCGCACGCCGTATTTGCGCAGCGCGGCGCGCGAGGGCTGGTCGAGATCCTTCATCTCGGCCGCGATCTTGCTGCGCTCGAGCACGCCGAGCGCCTCGACCAGCTGGAACGCGATGCCGCGGGCGATGCCCTGGATATCCTCGGCCTTGGACAGTTCGAACAACGGCCCGAGCAGTTTTTCGATATGCGTTTTGAGCCAGAGATCGAGCCTGGTCTGCACGGCTTCGCGCGAGGCGCCGGTCAGCCGCTCGTCGGAAATGATGCGCAGCCGCGGATGCAGCGCGTCCTCGGCGGCGACGAGCTTGGCGACCGCATCGCCGGTCCAGCGGATGGTGCCGTCGGAGGTCAGCACGAACTGCTCGTCGGGGGCGGCACCCAGTTTCTCGGCGCGCGCATCGATCTCGCGCGCCAGCACCTGCTGGGCGGCGGCTTGCAGCGCCTTGGCGTCGCTGCCGGCCTCGGCCGCATCAGGTGCAAAGGTGAAACCATCGAGCCGGCCGATCACATGACCTTCCACGATCACTTCGCCGGTCTTGCCAATTTCCGTATTCAAAACTGAGTTCTCCCGCAGGCGGCGCATCAATACACTGGTCCGCCTGTCAACGAAACGCTCCGTGAGCCGTTCATGCAGCGCATCGGATAATTTATTTTCGAGATCGCGCGTGATCCCCTGCCAGTGCTCCGGGTCATACAGCCAGTCCGGCCGGTTGGCCACAAAGGTCCAGGTCCGGATCTGCGCGATCCGGCCCGATAGCGTGTCGATATCGCCGTCGGTCCGGTTGGCCTGGTCGACCTGGGCGGCAAACCATGCGTCAGGGATACGACCCTTTTGCATCAGGAAGCCATACAGCGTGGTCACGAGTTCGGCATGGGCGGCCGGCGACAGCTTTCGATAGTCCGGAACCTGGCAGGCCTCCCATAGCCGCTCCACCGCTTTAGCCCCATGCGCGAATTCGCGCACCTCGGCGTCGCGCGCGACATGGTCGAGCACGCGCTGGTCCTCGGCGATCGGGGCCCGTGTCAGTGCCTCATGATTGGGCGCCTGCGCCAGCGACACCTGCAGCGCGCCGAGCGAGGCGAAATCGAGCTTCGCGTTGCGCCATTGCAACATCTTGACGCTGTCGAAGGTGTGGTTCTGCAGCGCGTTGACGAGCTCCGGCTCGAACGGCGCGCAGCGTCCCGTCGTACCAAACGTGCCGTTGCGCGTGGCGCGGCCGGCGCGGCCCGCGATCTGGGCGAATTCGGCCGGCGTCAGCCGGCGGAACTGATAGCCGTCATATTTGCGGTCGGAGGCGAAGGCGACGTGATCGACGTCGAGATTGAGCCCCATGCCGACCGCGTCGGTGGCGACGAGATAATCGACGTCGCCGTTCTGGAACATCTCGACCTGCGCATTGCGCGTGCGCGGTGACAGCGAGCCCAGCACAACAGCCGCGCCGCCATGCTGGCGGCGGATCAATTCGGCGATCGCATAGACCTCATCCGCCGAGAACGCGACGATCGCGGTGCGTCGCGGCTGCCGCGTGATCTTGCGGTCGCCGGCGAATTCGAGCTGCGAGAGCCGCGGCCGCGTGACCATCGAGGCGCCCGGCAACAGCCGCTCGATGATCGGCCGCATCGTCGCAGCGCCCAGCAGCAGCGTCTCGTCGCGGCCGCGGCGGTTGAGCATGCGATCGGTGAACACATGCCCGCGCTCGAGATCGGCGGCGATCTGGATCTCGTCGACCGCGAGGAACGACACATCGAGATCGCGCGGCATCGCTTCCACGGTCGAGACCCAGAACCGCGGCGCCTTCGGCTTGATCTTCTCTTCGCCGGTGATCAGCGCGACATTGTCGACGCCGGCGCGATCCGCGATCTTGTTGTAAACCTCGCGCGCGAGCAGCCGCAGCGGCAACCCGATCAGCCCCGACGAATGCGCAAGCATGCGCTCGATCGCGAGATGCGTCTTGCCGGTGTTGGTCGGGCCAAGCACCGCAGTGACGCCTGCGCCGGGCACGCGGTCATTTCCGAACGAGGATGAGAAAGCCATATTTTGCAGGTGTTTCTTGAATTGTTGGCAAGATCCCTAACCCGTCATCCCCGCGCAAAGGCCCCGCCTTTGTCGCTGTGAGGAGCGCGTCAGCGCGTCTCGAAGGATGCACGGCCGAGATCTATCCGTTTGCGGCGGTCTTGATGAGACAGCGGGGCCGTCGCCCTTCGAGACGGCCGCTCCGCGGCCTCCTCAGGGTGACGGTGAGGGATTGACGCTTTCGTCTTCACTCCTTCACGCGTCCTTTCGCAAAATCTGTCTCACAATGCGACGCTTTCTGCGCCCGGCTTAAGCTTCGGAACGACTCCGGAACGAATCGCGCCCGAATCGGTGACTCCATTCCAGGCCTGAAACGTTCACCGCAACATCTCGGGTGGACCTGACGGCGGCGGCACTAGATCAAGTTTGAGAGGGCTCCACAAGCACAGGATATGCGGACTGAATTCCTTAAATTCCAGAGGGGGCCGAGTCGAATCAGAAGCAGGCAAGAGTCAACTGGATTCCGGTGACGTCTGTTGCATTCCGCGGGGTCCCTAACTCGTCATGCCCGGGCTTGACCCGGGCATCCATCAACCAAGAAAGACCTCTCTCGAAAACGATGGATTGCCGGGTCAAGCCCGGCAATGACGAGATTGCCCCTACTGCGTCTTCGCCACGCGCGGCGGCGCGGCGGTGGTGACGAACGTGGTGGCTTCCAGCATGGCCTGGCCGAGCGGGGTCGGGATCGTCATGCGGAACGGCACCAGCAGGCGGGTGCCCGCGATCGGCACGAAGGCGATCTCGATGTTGCGCTGGGCGGCGAGGTATTTGATGACGGGGCGATCCGGGATGTAGCCCGAGACCGGCACGAAATAGAGCGCGCAGACCAGCGCCGGGCCGTGATAGCCGCGCTCGGCCTTGACGATCTCGACCCGCTTGAAATCGAGCTTGAGGTCGTAGCGCATGCGGCCGTCGAACACGCCGGCGCCGGTGCGGCAGACATCCGGGCTCATCAGTTCGGCATTGCCGGGGGCGCGCAGGAACGAGCCGGTCATCGGATCGAACACGCCCTTCTTCTGCGCGTCCGACACCGGCAGGCGGTCGGCATCGACCGGCGGCTCCGGTTCGATGGTGGATTCCTTGATGGCGCCGTTGGCCAGCACCATCCGGATCGTCTCGGATTTCTTCGCGGTGGTGGTGGTCGCGGTGTAGGAGTTCGCGACCAGCGAGCCGTTGACGACGCGGCCCTGCGAGGCACCCGAGCCGCTGCCGCCGGAAAACGCCTTCAGAAGCCCCGCGGTGCCGCCCTGGGCCGAGGCCGAGAAAGAGTCGTCGCCGATTTCGATGGTCCAGGCGCCCTTGCCGACCGGGATACCGGCCAAGGTCGCCTCATACTTGGCGTCAAGCCGCCCCTGCGCGCTGGCGCGCTCGGCGCAAAACAGCAGGAGGGCACCAGCGCACAGGCCGATGAGCCGGCCGAGCGGGGGCAAAAGGGCAATCGTGGTGGTCACTTACGTACCTGACGGTCCTGCTATCGGCGCTCGGTTCGTTGTCCAATTCCGCCAAGTCACATCAGCATGTCACATCGGCCGGACAACACGCGCATCTCTTATGGAACCAAGACTTGCAGCCGAATACGCCCTTTATATGGTTGCTATATCCGACGTTAAGTGGCTGGAACGGCTTATGAACCGCCATTTCCCGGACCGCCCGTGCGGCGATATAATCTTGACGCTTGGGCGATCTGCCCCTATACACCCGCGGTTCCTGGAAAATGGACGCGAATTCAAAACCCCCGCGCGGGCCGCGTGATCGCACGCGCCGCCAGAGGCGGGGATGCAATAAGGATTTTGTAAGATGTCCCGGCGCTGCGAACTGACGGCCAAGGGCCCCCAGACGGGCCACAAGGTGAGCCACTCCAACATCAAGACCAAGCGGCGCTTCCTGCCGAACCTGGCCAACGTGACCTTCATCTCGGACGCGCTCGGCCGCAACGTGCGCCTGCGCGTCTCGACCAATGCGCTCAAGAGCGTCGACCACAATGGCGGCCTCGATGCCTACCTGATCAAGGCCAAGGCTGAGGTGCTGTCGCCCCGCGCGCTGGATCTCAAGCGCGCGATCGAGAAGAAGGTCGGCAAGGCGGTGTTCGTGAAGAAGGCGAGCTGAGCTAGCCACAAGCGCGAAAGCGCGGAGAGAGTTTTGAACGGCCGGGTCGGATGACCCGGCCGTTTTTGTTTGTTCATATCCCGATGCATCAATGCGCCGGTGTCATGTCTTTCAAGAAATCTCTCAATCCCTCCTTCACCCGGCCCGTAGGCTCCACGATCGGCGAAATTCCCCAACGCTGAAAGATCGCCTGCTCAACCGGATTGGGATTCGCCATAAAGATATAGCTTGGAGGCCGGTCTAATTTTGAGCCAGCTGCTCGCCAGATTTTCGTGAGCCTATGGAAGAGATATCTAACATTGATGTCGGAGAGGCTGTACCCGATGAAAAGGACGGGATGCCGCAGCACGTCCGCTCTAAGCATCTGGTCGAGCGGCGACTCGAAGTCGAGCCGTTCAAAATAGCTACTCTCAGTGAGAATTTCGGGCGACGACGCCCTCGATGCGACCGGTGAACACTTCGATTTTCTTTCCGTCGCAATAAGCCAGATAGGTAATCGCTGTAACCGCCGGGTCTGCGGATTGGCCAACAATTTCTGCAAGCCTCTTATTCTTGAGTTTATTCCAAAATATCTCGGTAAGTCCTCCGGGGAATCCGCCGAGAAAGGGAAACTGCAAACCGGTGTGATCTACAAAGATTGGACGTTTGATTTTGGCAAACGCTTTAACAACTTTGTCTCGAACCAACACCTCCATGTCATCCGTTTGAATTTCGTCGATCGAGACGGATGCCTTCACGAGATCATACCGTGTTCCTTTGAAGAGTTTCCGAAACTCACCAAACTTGTAGTCATTCTTGGTCAGAAACCTCAGATCCATGTTGAACCCTTCATCCGAACGCAGTGTTGCGTTGCGCGTTGACCAGGATGAATGTTGTTCTCTTCGTGATCTCCTTTAGATTCTCCGCACCGATATACGTCATGGCCGACCTCACCCCTCCACTAATTTGAGAGAGGGTCACTTTGACCTCACCCTTGTACGGAATGCTTACAGTCTTGCCTTCCGCTGCACGGTACTCGGCAACGCCCCCGTGATATTTGGTCATCGCGGTCTCAGACGACATGCCGTAGAATGTCATACTCTTGGGAACACGTTTGCCTTCAACGTCCTCGTATTGGACCTCGCCTGCGCACTTCGCGTGACCAGCAAGCATCCCACCCAACATGACAAAGTCCGCACCGCCGCCAATCGCCTTCACGATGTCTCCTGGCACTACGCAACCGCCGTCCGAACAAACATGCCCCTTTAGTCCGTGCGCAGCGTCCGCACACTCTATGACAGCCGAAAGCTGAGGAAATCCGATTCCGGTCAAGTCTCGGGTTGTACACACCGACCCCGAGCCAATTCCAACTCTGACAATATCTGCACCAGCTAGTATCAGCGCTTCCGTGATCTCAGCCGTCACCACTGTCCCGGCCATGATTATCGCAGAGGGATTGTCCTCGCGTAGCTTGGTCACGGCGCCTAAGAACTGCTCCGTGTATCCGTTCGCTACGTCGATACTGATCATCGGAACAACAATTTGCTCCTTCACTTTGGCCAGCTTTTCCCGATCTTCCGTGGAAGTGCCGATCGTGTAGAAGGTCGAACCGGAAGCTTCGGTGCGGAAGAAATCTACTAGGTCTGCCACGTCGTAGTACTTGTGCAATGCGACAAGCGCTTTGAAGGGCGCGAATGCACGCGCCATCTCGAAAGTACCAACCGTGTCCATGTTGGAAGCGATTATCGGAAAACCCGCCCACTCTCGTGTCGAATGACGAAAATGAAATGTCCTCGCGATGTTGGCTTCCGACCTAGACGTCAATGTCGAACGTTTCGGTCGGATGAGTACGTCACGAAAATCCAGCTTCAAATCTGTTTCAATGTGCATTTTAGCCAAGCCTCGCCAACCGGCAGTTAAGAGTACGAGCTTATAAGTAGGGATCACCCAGAACAACTAGACGTTGTTCCTCTACCGGCCCTTCGGCTTCAAGAAATTTCCCGATGACCCGACAACGCGAGCGACTTCGTTAACCGTGGCTCGGCCGAGACGGGATAACGGCTTTCGGCGCTTGAACAGTACATTCCCGCAGTGCTCCGAAACGCGGGCCTTCCGTATCAACAGCGATAGTTTTGTGTGAACTGTGCGCGGCAATTAAGGGTCAAGGAGTGCGCTAAAAATCAAATTTCAATAACGTTTTCAATACGATACACCCTGTCCAGTCCCCGCAAAGAAAATATTCCTCTTCCCCGGCACCCCAACTCAGCATTACAAGCAGCGCGTCCCGCCTCCTCTGAGAGGGGCGTATCGCGATCGTCACGGACGTTGGGTGCGGGATGCGGTGGACGCTGTGGGTGCGCTTGACGAGCGCACCTCATCGCGGACGGTGAAAGCGTGTGGTCCTGACGCCCTAGCGGCCGGTGTCCCCTCGCGAAGCGCGCAAGCGTTTCTGCGGAGGCGGTGACAAGCAAGCCAAGTCTCGCCGGGGAGAGCACGTATAAGCCGTAACCCATCCGCGCGGGGAACGCCGGGATCGCCCGGCCGTACCTGTGGTCCTACCTCCCGAGCTTTTTGTTGCTCGGGACCCATGGGTGCGTGCTGGCACCCGGCGTTCCCTGCGCCCTCTGCTCCATCAGCGAGGGTCACACTGCCGCAAAGCTCGGGCCGATCCGGCCGCGAGGCTGCGTGCGCTCACCCTCTCCTGCTGTCTGACAGGTGAATCGATCCGAACAACGCGCATGCGTGGCAACGCGTGAGTGGTTTTTTCTTTGTGTGATGACGCATGGAGTAAAATCATTCATCACCTTGGACTGGAAGAGATGGATTGCGCTGTCTCACCAAAGTTTCCGCCTTCGCCAAAGGCTTCGGCGGACAAGACGGCGTGACAAGTCCGCCAACTTGCGGCGCAAAGAGTCCGCTGACAGCTGTTGCCAATGACAGCGGTGTCATCACGCGAATCCATATTGATGCGTCGAGAGCGCGTGAAGAAAGCCTTAACGCGCCGGCGTTAACCGACAAAGAAAGCCTATAAATCACGGCAAAAAGCGGCTTGTCGCGCCGAAGCCTTCGGCGAAGGCGGAACGTTAATCACAAACTCATTCGCATCATCACGAGCGCATGAGGCGCATGCAAAACGCCACGATCTCTTCCAGATGTTAGTGTGCAAACAAGCCGTCCGACACGATTGCGATTCGACGCGGCCACGCCGCGCGGGTTCGAAAACCGTGAAGGACATCACGGCCGGCACAACTGATCGTGAGGCATGTGCGCCGCACTCTTGGGAAGAAGCCAGGCCGTAACTACATCACGCCCAAAGAACGACTCAGTACAAGGAATTGATCAATGCAAGTTCGCGCAGCCGATCCGCGCGGAAGACTGGTGCCTGCACTCGCAACCGCCGCCGTGGCGGTGCTGGCCACGGCCGCCCTCGTCGTCCTCGAATTCAACCCGCCCCGCAATGTGCTGAAGGGCGAGCCCGGCATGATCACCTCCGCCGCCGCCAGCCGCGCCGGCGCCACCGTGCTGCCGTCCGATCCGATCACGACCGGCAGCGTGCGGTATCGCTGAGGGCGTCGCTATTTCATCATCGTCGTCCCGGCGAAAGCCGGGACCCATTACCACTAATGTTTGCCGTTCCGCGAAATGTTGCCCCAGCGTCGTACCCAATAAGCAGCCGGGGTAATGGGTCCCGGCTTTCGCCGGGACGACGGCAAAAATAGTAGTCCCCCGCCGCATTTTCGCATCCCTGCCCCGGCGTCTCGCCACAAGCCCGACACCCACGGCCTCACGTAAGCTCTCCCCCGCGAACAATAAGAACGCCACTGGGAGGCTCACGATGACATCGAAGGCCATTTGCAAGGCCATCACGGCTCTGGCTGCGCTTGCGCTCGCGACACAGGTGCAAGCCGCCGAGAAGAAATATGGCGCGGGTGCCAGCGACACCGAGATCAAGCTCGGGCAGACCTCGCCATTTTCAGGCGCAGCGTCGGCCTACAGCGTGATCGCGAAGACGCAAGCAGCGTACTTCAAGATGATCAACGACCAGGGCGGCGTGAACGGGCGCAAGGTCACCCTGATCACGCTCGACAACGGCTACTCGCCGCCGAAGACGGTGGAGCAGACCCGCAAGCTGGTGGAGCAGGAGGAGGTCGCCGCGATCCTCAATCCGCTGGGCACGCCGACCGGCCTCGCCGTGCGCAAATATCTCAACGACAAGAAAGTGCCGCAGCTGTTCGTCGGCGCCGGCGCCACGCTATGGGGCGACTATGCGCATTATCCGTGGTCGATCGGCTTCCAGCCGTCGTACCAGGCCGAGACCGCGGTCTACGCCAAATATGTGCTGACCAACAAGCCGGACGCCAAGATCGCGCTGTTCTACCAGAACGACGACGCCGGCAAGGATTACGGCAACGGCTTCAAGAAGGGACTGGGGCCCGAGAACACCGCGAAGATGGTGGTGGCGGAGACGACTTACGAGTCGACCGATCCGACGGTCGACAGCCAGATCGTGAAGCTGAAATCGTCGGGCGCCAACGTGCTGTTCATGCACGCGATCCCCAAGCAGGCGGCGCAGGCGATCAAGAAGATTGGCGAGATCGGCTGGAAGCCGGACCTGTTCTTCCTCGCGGCGACCTCGACCTCGGTGTCCTCGGTGCTGAAGCCGGCCGGCTTCGAATACTCGAAGGACATCATCTCGTCCTACTCGCTGAAGGATCCGAACGATCCGCAGTGGAAAGACGATAAGGATGTGATCGCCTGGCAGAGCTTCATGAAGAATTACTTCCCCGACGGCAATCTGCAGGATCAGCTGATCGTCTACGGCTATGTGGTGGCGGAGGCGACGGTGCAGGTGCTGAAGCAATGCGGTGACGACCTCACCCATGAGAACATCATGAAGCAGGCCGCCAACCTCGACATCGCGCTGCCGATGTTCCTGCCCGGCATCAAGGTGAAGACCTCGCCGACCGACTATTTCCCGGTCGAGGCAATGCGGCTGCAGAAGTTCAACGGGGAAACGTGGCAGCTGTTCGGCGACACGATCGGGAATGATTGAGGGGCGTTGTTGAACGCGATCCCACCCACATCGTCGTCCCGGCGAAAGCCGGGACCCATTACCCCGAGTTGATGTGTGGCGCGACGCTGGAGCCACAGCCTGCTCCCACAACAGGCTGCGGTGGTCATGGATCCTGGCCTTCGCCGGGACGACGAGGAGGTTAGACTGCCCGGACGACGGGAGGTTAGACTCCCCGCTCCAGCAACACCCGAAAATCCGCCCGCGCGCGCTGCGCCTCGGCCCGCGCAGCTTCCGACGCATCGCCGAGCCCGAAATAGCCGTGAATCAATCCCTCGCCGGCATGATACGTCACCGGCACACCGGCCGCCTGCAACGCCTTCGCATAGGCCTGGCCCTCGTCGCGCAGCGGGTCGAACCAGGCGGTGGTGACGACAGCCGGCCCGACACCGGCGAGAGACTTCGCGCGCAGCGGCGAGACGCGCCAGTCGGAGCCCTCAGCCGGGTCCGCGAGATAATGCCCGCAGAACCACTGCATCGTCGCACGCGTCAGGAAATAGCCCTCGGCATTCTCCGCGCGCGACGGAAATTTGGCGTTCTCGCCCGCGTCGGCAAAGCCGCCGGCCACATCAGTGACGGGATAGACGAGCAGCTGCCCGGCGAGCCTGATGCCGGCGTCGCGGCAGGCGAGCGCCGTGGTGGCGGCGAGATTGCCGCCCGCGGAATCGCCGGCGACGCCGACGCGAGAGAGATCGCCGCCGAACTCGCCGATGCGCGCGACCACGTTGCGGATCGCGGCGAACGCATCCTCGAACGCGCCGGGAAAGCGCGTCTCCGGCGGGCGGCGGTAATCGACCGAGATCACCACCGCGCCGGTTTCGATCACGAGGTTGCGCGCCTGGCGGTCATGGGTCTCGAGATCGCCGGCGACCCAGCCGCCGCCGTGGAAGAAGATCACGGTCGGCGCCCGCCCGTTGCCGCTGCGATAGAGCCGCGCGGCGAGCTTCCCCGCGGCGCCCTGCACCGCGATATCCCGCGCCACATCGACCGGCGGTGGCGGCACCGCCTTGCGCGCCTCGGCCAGCGCCCGCAGCGAATCGCGGGCGCTCTGCGGCGTCATGGTGGTGGGATCGCGCAGCGGCAGCAGCGGGATGATCTTCTCAATGACGGGATCGAGCGGAAGCGGCATGATCGTGCTTTCTCGGGAGCAGTTGCCGTCTATCTGACAACATGCTCCCGAAAAGCACAACCATCATGCCAACCGTCATGCCACGTGTTGCGCGAGCTGCTCCGGCGCGGCCTCGCCCTCCTCGCCGGCGGGCTCAGCCTGCGCGGCGGGCGCAGCGGCCAGTTCCTTGGCCAGCGCGGTGGCGCCGACATAGTCGGTTTTGCCGGTGCCGAGCAGCGGCACCTTGTCGACGACGCGGATGTCGGCGGGCACCGCGAGCTCGGAGGCGCCGGCGCTCTTGGCCTGGCGCTGCATCGCGGCGCGGTCGGCATCCTTCTGCGTGGTGAGCAGCACGATGCGCTCGCCCTTGCGCTGATCGGGCAGCGTGACCGCAACCGACATCGCCTGCGGCCACAGCGCGGTCGCCATGGTCTCCACCGCGGACAGCGAGACCATCTCGCCGGCGATCTTGGCAAAGCGCTTGGCGCGGCCCTTGATCGCGATAAAGCCCTGCGCGTCGACCGAGACGATATCGCCGGTGTCGTGCCAGCCATCGGGCAGCGGCTCGAGCACACCGGGATTTTCGGCACGGAGATAGCCGATCATCACGTTCGGGCCCTTCACCGACAGACGTCCACCTTCCTCGATGCCGGGGACCGGATCGAGACGATACTGCATCAGCGGCGAGATGCGGCCGACGGTGCCCTGGCGGTTCGCCATCGGCGTGTTCATCGCGAGCACCGGCGCGGTCTCGGTGACGCCGTAGCCTTCGAGGATGCGGATGCCGTAACGCTCCATGTAGATCTGCCGCGTGCGCTCCTTCACCGCCTCCGCACCGGCGATGACGAGCCGCAGCGTGCGGAAGTCATAGGCATGCGCCGAGCGGGCGTAGCCGGTGAGGAACGTGTCGGTGCCGAACAGGATGGTCGCGCCGGTCTGGTAGATCAGCTCGGGCACGATCCGGTAATGCAGCGGCGACGGATACATGAAGATCGGGATGCCGCCGAGAAGCGGCATCATCATGCCGCCGGTCAGGCCAAACGAGTGGAACACCGGCAAGACGTTGAACACCTTGTCATTGGCATTGGCATCGACCCGCGCCAGCGCCTGCGCCGCGTTGGCGAGGATGTTGCGGTGGGACAGCACGACGCCCTTCGGCGTGCCTTCCGAACCCGAGGTGAACAGGATGACCGCGGGATCGTTGGCGTTGCGAGTGACGCGCGGCGCGATGCCGGCGCGGAAACCGGCGATCTTGTCGGCGAGGCTGATGCCGACCCTGACATCCTCGAGATAGACGACGCGCGCCTGGCCCGCGATCGCCGCGATCAGCTTGTCGAGCTTGCCCTTCTCGATGAAGGCCTGCGAGGTCAGCACGGTCTTGACCTGCGCCGCCTTCATCGCGGCCAGCACGTTGACCGGGCCGGCCGAGAAGTTGAGCATCGCCGGCACGCGGCCGATGGTCTGCAGCGCAAAGAAAACGACGGCGACGCCGGCCGAATTCGGCAGCAGCACGCCGACATTCTCACCGACCGCGGTGTCCTGCTCGAGCTTGCGGCTCAACACCTGCGCGCCGAGGATCAGCTTGCGATAGGTCAGCTTGGTGCCGAGCGCGTCCTCGATGATCGGCTTGCCGGTATCGCGGTCGCGACAGGCGTGGCCGAGGCCCTCGAACAGCGTCTGGTCGAGCATCGCGTTCTTGACCATGGCGTCGATCATGACGTCCTGCAGCGCGGCACCGGCGGCGTTGCGGCGCGCCTTGCCCCGCAGCGTCTGATCGATCGGCAGCTTCACCGGCGGCAGGATCGAGATCGTCACCTTGGGAAACCAGGAGCGCTTGATCTCGCCGTTCTTGAGATAGCTGAGATGCGAACGCTGCGCGCCCTCGATGCGGACCGGGACGACGACCGCATCGGCCTTGTCGGCGATCATCGCGGTGCCGTCATAGACCTTCATCAGCGAACCGGAGACCGTGATGCGCCCTTCCGGGAAGATCACGACCGGCTCGCCGGCGGCCACCAGCTTGATCAGGTCGCGCGCGGCCAGCGGCTTGGATGGATCCATCGTGTAGTGCTTGATCATCTTCAGGAACGGCTTGGCCCACCACGCCTTGGAGATGCCGGTGTCGACGGCGAAGCTCGCATCGATCGGCAGGGTGGCGTGCAGCAGCGGGCCGTCGACCAGGCTGACATGGTTGGGCGCGATCAGCATCCGCGTGCCCTCGGGCGGCAGGTTCTCCATGCCGCGCACCTCGACCCGGAACAGCGCACGGAACAGCAACGCGCCGAAATCGCGCACGCCCTCCTTGCCCCACTTGCTCAGCACGAACCAAACGGTGCCGAAGCTCGCGATGGCAAGACCGAAGAAGATCCAGGCGATCGCAAGCCCCGCGGCCTGCAGCGCGCCGACGAACACCGCACCGGCGACCATGAAGCCGGCCTGCAAAATGTTGCCGGCGGCGATGATGCGGGCGCGTTCGGACGGCGCGGTCCAGGCCTGCACTGCGGCAAACGACGGCACCACGAACAGGCCGCCGCCGAAGGCGAACAGGAAGAAGTCGGCCAGCATGCGGAAGCCGCCGAACGAGCTCGCAAACGCAGCCGCGGTGACCTCCTTGCCGAGCGACGTGGTTGCGATCGCCCAGGCAAGGTCGAGGCCGATCACGCCCATCACGATGGCGCCGATCGGCACCAGCGCGAGATTCGGACGGACATGGCTCAGCTGCGCCGCGAACAGCGAGCCGGCGGCGATGCCGATCGCGAACACGGCGAGGCACAGCGTGACCACGCCCTCGGTGCCGCCGACGCCTTCCTTGATCAGCGCGGGCAGCAGCGACAGCACGATCGCGCCGACCATCCAGAACCAGGACACGATCACCATGCCGTCCCAGAGCCGCGGTTCGGCGTAGAGCGACTTCAGCAGGCGCACGGTCGAGGTCCAGGGATTCTTGGTGATCGACAGATCAGGCGCGGAGGGCTGCGTCAGGGGGATGCGGGATGCGAACGCCCAGGACAAGACCGACAGGCCGACGACGGCGGCGCAGATCCAGCCCATGTGGCTGGCGCCGGCGACGAACATGCCACCGGCAATGGTGCCGATCAGGATCGCCATGAAGGTTGCGCCCTCGACCAGCGCGTTGCCGGTAGCAAGCTCGGAGACCGAGAGCTGGTCGGGCAGCACCGCATACTTCACCGGACCGAACAGCGCGGCGACGATGCCGAACAGCGCCAGTGCGATGAACAGCAGCGGGATCGAATGGGTGAAGAAGCCGGCTGCGGCAAACGCCGCGGCGAAAATCTCGAAGAACTTCAGCCGGCGGGCGACGACGGATTTGACGTAACGGTCGGCGAGCTCGCCGCCGAGCGCCGACAGCACAAAGAACGGCGCGATGAAGACCGCACCCGCAAGCTGAACCAGCGCCGGCCCCTGCTCGTTGGCGACGCCATAGAGCAGCATGATCACCAGGGCATTCTTCAGCACGTTGTCGTTCAACGCCGAGCAGAACTGCGACCAGAACAGCGGCGCGAAGCGGCGGGACGACATCAATTCCTTGATCATGACCGTTTCCTTGGGTTAGCGCGCAAGGCGCTGGCAGGTCTGCGAGTTCGGGTGGCAGAGAATGGTGAGCGTGGTAAAATGACGGAGATGCCGCAGCCTTTAGTCTTTTCCGCAACGTATCGGTTCGAACCGGCGCACATCCGCCGGCGCCGGAATACCGGGACATTGCCCGCCAGAGATGTACGAGACCTTATCCAGACCTGGGGTTGCTCGGCGCCGAGGCGGGTTCGCGGGGGACATGGTGAGCGCTTTGTTGAGGTTTCGGCGACAATTGCCGCCGGACCGCTTCAGGTCAGTTCACTCAACCCGCGGAACGGCGACCACCGACAGT
Organism: Bradyrhizobium sp. th-b2; assembly: GCF_000426785.1. Classification (NCBI taxonomy): domain Bacteria; kingdom Pseudomonadati; phylum Pseudomonadota; class Alphaproteobacteria; order Hyphomicrobiales; family Nitrobacteraceae; genus Bradyrhizobium; species Bradyrhizobium sp. th-b2. The sequence goes on along the minus strand of NZ_AUGA01000006.1, from coordinate 246,599 downwards.
GGCGCGGCTTGCACCCGCGGCTGCCCGAGGCCGCCGGACGCGGCGCGCGCCGGTCCGCGCACCGCTGTTCCAGGACACCTGCGACGTCGCAGGCACGGGCGATCCGCTCGATCGGCTCCATCGCCGGGGAGAGGATGGCGCGGCCAAAGCCCTTCACGAACTCGATCGCGTCATCGACAAGGGTGGTGGTCAATTGAAGTGCTAGGGTCTGCATGTGAGTGGCCTCCTAAGCCAACTTGAGCAACGCTCAAATTAGTAATACGAAAATGAACATTGTTCAAGAAGAATCACGACGAGACCGGAAAAAACTTCAGCGGCGGACCCTGCTGATCGAGATCGCACGGCGGTTAATCGCCACTAAGGGATTGAGATCATTGAAGGTTCGAGACGTCGCCGAGGCCGCCGGATGCTCCATCGGCAGCGTCTATAACGAGTTTGGCGACTTCGATGGCCTGATCCTGACGGTGAACCGGGAGACCGTCGAGGCCCTGACCACACGGCTCAAGGCGGTTCCAGTCGACGATCCCCTGCGCCAGTTGCACGGGCTCGCCGACGCCTATCTCGGCTTCGCGAGCGAGCACGCCAATCTGCTGCGCTCGCTGTTCGAGCACCGGATGGAGGACGACCGGCCATTTCCGGAAGATATCCTCGTGATGGTGATGGACGCGTTCGCGCTGATGCACGCGCCGCTGCTGCGGCTGCTGCCCGATCGCGCTCCCGACGATGTCGCGCTGCTGTCGCGGATGATGTTCTCCGCGGTCCACGGCATCATCTCGCTGGGCCTCGAGGAGCGCATGGTCGCGGTGCCGCCGGAGCGGCTGCGCGAGCGGCTCGCGCAATTCGTCGACACGCATCTTGCTGGATTGGGCGTAACCCGCAGGCCGTAGTCAGGCTCGCGTGCCGCGATCATGTTTGATTGCGTGCGACGCGCCCTGAGCGGCCGAGCGTCCAGAGCGGCTCAAGAAATACCACTCCGGTGCCGCCCTCCCGGAAGATCAGCTTGAACTCGATCCGTCCGTCCGCGGTGATGGAGGCCGAATGCAGTCCAGCATTGCCGTCGTATCGCAAGGTGTCGTCCAGGACATGCCCGGTGAAGCCGCCGGCAAAGCCAGGTCCGGGTGTACGGCTGTGCGGCATGGCCGGTCCATTCACGAGATAGCCGGTCGCGACACCATCCCGATCGACGCTCGTGACGATCATCATGAACTGGCGGTGCGAGTTGATCCATCCTTCGTCGCTCACCCACACGCCGAGAAAGCGGCGGACACTGTCCGGCACGTCGTTTGCCGGCGCGTGAACGCGAAAGGCCGGAAGCGGCAACTGCTTCTCGACGGCCAGCGCAGTGATCCGCTCGACATCCTGATCTGGCACAATGCCGTGATCCTGCGGCGCGAACCAGTTCGCCAATTCCGCCAGGGGATGCCGCATCCCGTTTGCGATCGGCGGCACGAATGCGAGCGCGGCGAAGGCGATCGCCGACAGGCCGGCGACAAGCAACCATCGGGGAAACACGGCCAAGCGTCCTGCAACGGCGCGCGGAGCGGATGTCGCGCCCGCGGCATCCCGCGGTGCGTGTTCGTGCGATGCCGAAATCGGCTTAGCATCGAGGCGATAACCCCGGCGCGATACCGTCTTGATGATGCGGTGGTCGTCATCCCGCAGTTTCAGGCGCAGCTCGCGGATGCATTGGACCAGCGAATCGTCTGAAACAGCGACGTGGCCCCACACCGCCTCGTGCAGATCCTGCTTGGAGACCAGCCGCCCGGCATTTCTGGCGAGACAGCCGAGCACCGCGAACGACTTCGGCCTGAGATCAAGTTCGACGCCATCCGCGCGCGCGACGCCACGGGCGAAGTCCAGCTCAAAGGCATCAAATATCAATACGGAATCAGTCGCCGGGTTCATAGAGGTCACTCCATGCCCACAGACGGCACCAATCCGGGAAATTTAGCAGGAAAATCGTCGTTCTGTCACTTCTTCATCAGGACTTCCCCGCGGCGCAGCCGATAGTGGCAGACCGGCCTGGCATCATTTCCGGGCACGCGGGAGGTTGACCATGTCGAGGACGCCATTTGCCGTGTTGGTCGGGGGTGTCCTGGCGCTCGCGGCAGTGCAATCAGGACACGGCCAGGCGCAGAACGTCGTGAAGGTCGGCCTGGTGATGCCGTTGACCGGCGTTTTAGGGCCGGTCGGCAAACAGGCGGTCGCTGGGGCGAGGCTCTACATGGCGCAACACGGCGACACGGTCGCCGGCCGCAAGATCGAACTGATCGTCCGGGACGACGCGAGCGTGCCCGACAATGCCAAGCGCATTGCGCAGGAGCTGATCGTCAACGACAAGGTCGCGATCCTCGGTGGCGGACTGACGCCGAGCGTGCTGGCGCTCGCACCGCTGGTCAATGAGAGCAAGACCGCAACCGTCGTCATGGTCTCGGGCACGTCGATCGTGACCGATCGGTCGCCCTACTTCGTGCGCACCAGCTGGACGCACGCGCAGCAGGCCAGCGTACTGGCTGATTGGGCGGCCAAGAACGGATCGAAGCGGGCCACCATCATCGCGTCCGACTGGGCACCCGGGTACGAAGCCGCCGGCGTGTTTGCGGCGAGCTTCACCGCGGCAGGCGGATCGATCGTCGAGGCGTTGAAAGTGCCGCTGGCCAATCCCGACTTCGCTCCGTTCCTGCAGCGCGCGCGGGACGGCAATCCCGACACCCTGTTCATTTTCGTTCCGACAAGCCAGGCCGGCATCCTGGCCAAACAGTTTGTCGAGCGCGGGCTCGACAAGAGCGGGATCAAGCTGATCGGCCCCGGCGACATCGCCGACGACGAGGACCTGCCGGGGATGAGCGATGCCATGATCGGCACGATCACGGCGGGGTTCTACTCCGCCTATCATCCGTCGGACCTGAACCGCGACTATGTCGCCGCGTTCCGCAAGGCCAACGCCAATGTCCGCCCGAACTTCATCAGCGTCAGCGCCTATGACGGCATGCATCTGATCTACCAGGCGCTGCAGGCTACCGGCGGCAAGACCAACGGCGACGCGCTGGTCGAGGCCATGAAGGGCATGGCCTGGGAAAGCCCGCGCGGCCCGATGTCGATCGATCCGAAGACCCGCGAAGTCGTCCACAACATCTACATTCGCAAGGTCGAGAAGATCGGAGGCGAGCTCTACAGCGTCGAGCAGGAAACCTTCCAGGCGATCAAGGATCCCACCAAGGTCGCGAACAGGTAAAGCAGGACGGAGCGGCAACTCTTCCGGCGCGGCGTCGCTTCGACGCCTCAGACGCGGGTGCGCGCGATCGTGCCGGCGACGATCTGCATGGCGACGCCGAGCACCCAGCCCGCCATGATGGTCGCGGTCCAGGCGATGTCCGGCTCGCTGCGCAGCACGACGACACCGACCGAGAAGAATGCAACCATGGTCGCGAGGAAGGTGCCGACCGCGCTGAGCAGCTCAGCCGCGTCGATCTTGCGCGTCGAATTCGAGTCCTTCGGATGGAAGAGCTTTGGCGGCGTATCGATGCCGACATAGAAGCCGATCGCGCCGCCCAGCATCATGAGCAGCAAGAAGGCCTGCGAGGTCAGCGCCGACACGCTCGAGCCGACATGGATGGCGACGAACAGACCGCTCGCGGCTCCCGCCAAAGCAAGGCCGAAGCGCTCCAGGATATGGGCAAACTTTCTGACGCGGCTGCGCATGGCTGTGCCTCATCAATGAATTGCACCGCTGGCAGGCTAGGCCTTTTCGCAGCATCGCGAAAGCCGCCGCCGCTCACATGGCTGCGACCACGCGACGCTATTGTGCGCCAGTTCACATCTATCGTGGCACGGAATGACTAAACATCGATCCAAAGTAGCAATCGAATCCGCTACTACTACCTTGCGCGATCCGCTTCATTCTTTTCAGCGAGCGTCTTTCAATGCCGAGCCCCAAGATCATCATTCTGTCCGATGGCACCGGCAACGCCGCCTCCAGCGTCTGGCGAACCAATGTCTGGCGGATCTTCCAGTCGCTCGATCTGCAGGGCAACAGCCAGGCCGCCAAGTATGATGACGGCGTCGGCACGTCGTCGTTCGTCCCGCTTGCGCTGCTCGGCGGCGCCTTCGGTTACGGCCTCAAGCGCAATATCCTCGATGCCTACAAGTTCATCTGCCGAAACTACGACCACGAGAACGGTTCGATGATCTACCTGTTCGGCTTCAGCCGCGGCGCATTCACCGTGCGTACGCTTGCCGCACTCATCCTCGATCAGGGCCTGATCGTCGCGGACACCGAATCCGAACTGCATGACGGCGCGGTGAAGGCCTACCGGGCGTACCGGGCTGAGGGCTACCACTCGATCTGGCGCATCGAGGTGCCGTTCCGCGCGCTGCGCGACTACATCCTTGTGCCGGTGTGGGACCGCCTCCGGCCCAACAAGTCTTATGCAGAGATCGCCCGGAAGCAGGTCGCCGCGATCGAGTTCATCGGCATCTGGGATACCGTCGCGGCCTATGGTCTGCCGATCGACGAGATGACCCGCGGCATCTCCAACTGGGTGTGGCCGCTCGAACTGCCGAACCGGATTCTCAGCCCGCGGGTCAAGTGGGCGCGACATGCGCTGGCCCTCGACGACGAGCGCACGACATTCCATCCGGTGCTCTGGACCGAGCAGGAGCTGGGACAGCCCGCACCCGCAGTGCCCGCAACCATCGATGGCGAACGTCTGGTCCAGGTCTGGTTCGTCGGCATGCATGCCAATGTCGGCGGCGGTTATCCTGACGATGCCGTCGCCTTCGTGCCGCTGGCCTGGCTGGTCGACGAAGCCGTCAAGCGCGGCCTGGTGTTCAAGAGCGCACCGACCGCCGATCCCGATGCGATCAAGTCGATCAGATCGTCCGAGGACAAGGACGGCCGCCTCTATGATTCGCGCGCGGGCCTCGGCTCCTACTACCGGTATGGCCCTCGCAAGGTCGCCGAGCTCTGCAACGATCGTTATGCCCTTGTCAGCGTGCCGACGCCGAAAATCCACGAAAGCGTGTTCGAGCGGATCGACAGCGGCGCCAATGCCTATGCCCCGATCGGACTTCCGCCGAACTACGTGATTGTCTCCCGCAGCGGCCAGATCACGCCGCTGGGCGAGACGACGTTCGAGACGCCGGCGAGCGCACCGGCGCGTTATGCGGCGCAGGAGAAGCTGTGGAATTATGTCTGGATGCGCCGGATCGCCTACTTCGCCACGCTGGCGGCGTCGCTGCATCTGGCCGCGTTCTGGCTGTTCCACAACCAGCACAAGGAGCACGAATTCAGCTCCTGGTTCAGGATGATTTCGGAGCTGGTGCGCTTCGTCCAATCGTTCCTGCCCGATTCGTTTCACTGGTGGACGGACTGGTATGCCGGCAACCCGGAATGGTTCGCCGGCGGCGTCATTGCGGTTTTCCTGCTGATGGGCGTCGGCACCTCGCTCAGCGCCGCGATCAGGGACAGGATGCGGATCATCTGGCGCGACCGCGCGAACCCGACGCCGCTCTCCGGAATCGTGCACAATGCGATCTATCGATTCCGCACCAGCGCGGTCTATCAGTGGATCCTCAACTTCGGGAAGCGACACGCCGTTCCGTTCCTGCTGACGGCCTTGCTGGTCTGGTTCAGCGCGACACTGCTCAGCCATTTCCTGTTCAATGCCGCTGACTCGATGGGCGCTTTCTGCACGGGCACCGCGGCCGACAAGCTTGTCGCCGTCGACAAGGGCGTCCCGCAGGACGCAGCCGACTTCGATACAAGCGCGATTTGTGCGCCGACCGGCCTCAAGGTCCGCACCGGGTTCAAGTACGAGATCGCGATCACCATGGCGGAGCCGTGGGAGGACGCCGGACGGGCGGTGACGCCGGTCGGATACCGCACGTCGACGATCGAGGCCGCAAAACGTTGGCGTGGTTACGCCACGATTTTCCTGCGGCGCGTCCTGTTCCGGCCGTGGTTCAGGCTGATCGCACGGGTCGGACAGACCGGGGTCGACGAGTATTTTCTTGATCCGGCGCCGGCGCCCAACACCGATCCGCAGGTCTACAAGGCGCGGTTCACGGCCGATCGCAGCGGCGAGATCTTCCTCTACGTCAACCAGGCCGTCATCGGCCTGCCCTGGGTCTACAAATGGTTCTACGGCGATCACAAGGGCAAGGCGAAGGTCACGGTGCGGTTGCTGTAGGGGGGCCGAGCCGCGCCCACAGGATCGCGACCCGACACGGAGCCGCCCGGCGTGATCCATCTGTGATCCAGCCGACAGTTCGGGTTGTAGATCAGCTGCTATGCTCCCTTTGCTAGATGGGCTGCCAGACGCCTGGAACGATCCGACGCGACACCACGGATCCCCGGGGAGTGCTGACGCGCCAGTTTCATATCGACCGGCTATTTTCACCAGCGATTTGGAGGCATCACCATGATTTCCCGAATTCAGGCGTTTCCAACCACAGACGGCATCTTCGTGGTCTGGGAAGTATCGGCAATGATCCCGAACTGTCTGGGCTTCGCGCTGTATCGCCAGCAGCAGGGCAAGACCGCGACCGTGGTCGACACCTGGGTCGGGTTCGAGGATCAGGCGCAGGGCCACAAGTCCGGCGAGCATCGGCCGAGCACCGAATGGCCGGTGCAGAAGACCAACTGGACCGATTTCCTGGCGCCGGCCGATGCTCCGGTCCGCTACGGCGTGGTGCCCGTCCTCAAGGACGGCGATACCAAGGTAAAGCCTGCGGCCAACGCGCCGTCGACATGGACCGACTACGTCTCCGCGACGCCGTCGGGCCCGCTGAAGCCGTGGTTCAACCGCGGCACGATCTCGGCGCAATGGCTGTCGCGCGCGATCGGCAAGGACAAGAAGCCGGCGCAGACGCTGGAGAAGGCGATCTCGACCAAGGGCAACAAGATTCGCGACTTCCTCAAGGGACAGCTTGGCGCCCGCCTGCTCGCGTTACTGGCCGATGCCAAAAAGAACAAGCGCGACGTCTATCTCGCGCTTTACGAGCTCAACGATCCCGAACTGATCGCGGCGCTGACCGCGCTGAAAGGCAAGGCCCATGTCGTGCTCGGCAACAGCACCGGCAAGTCCGACGCCACGGCAAAGGACACCGAGAAGAACGCCGGCGTGCTGAAGAAGGCCGGCGTCGACATCGTTCGCCGCAAGATCGCGCCGAGCCGCTACGCGCACAACAAGTTCGCGGTGTTCTGCGACGGCGCGCAGACACCGAAGGCGGTCTGGACCGGCAGCACCAACTGGACGCGCACCGGACTGTGCACCCAGAACAACAACGGCCTCGAGATCACCGACGACAAGATCGCCGCGGCCTACTACGACCATTGGAAGCTGATCTACGACGACGGCAGCAAGTCGCCGAAGGCGCTGGCGGTGGCCGGCGATAAGGAATGGCCGTTCACCATCGGCCCGTCGAAGGTCAGCGTCTGGTTCACGCCGACCACCAAGAGCGGCGATCTCAAGGAAGCCACCAAGATGATCGAGGACACCGAGCATGGCGCGGTGTGCCTGATGCTCAATCCCGGCAACAAGGGCCTGCTCGGCCCGATCCTGGAGAAGGCGCAGGACAAGAAGCTCTATGTCCGCGGCGTGCTCAACAATTTCCCGGCGCAGGGCAAGGACAGCCCGAAGGATCAGCTGCAACTGCTGGCCGGCGACGGCCAGCAGCAGGTGTTCAAGGGCAAGCAGATCGCCGACGTGATCCGGCCCGCCGGCATCGACAAGACCGCCGACTGGTGGGAGCACGAGATCAAGAACACCGGAAAATTCATGATCGCCGTGCACAGCAAGGTGATCGTGCTGGATCCGGCCGGCAAGAACCCGGTGGTCATGACCGGCTCGCACAATTTCTCTGACCGCGCCAGCACCAAGAACGACGACAATCTCGTCATCATCAGAGGCGATTCGCAGCTCGCGCTAACTTACGCCGCGCGCATCGTCAGCATCTACGGTCAGTATCGCTGGCAGGCCTGGCGCAACACGCCGGAGGGCCAGACGGACAAGGGGCTGAAGCGCAGCGATGCCTGGCTGAGCAACCGCATCGGCAAGGGTTGGGCGGAAACCGAGACGCGGTTCTGGCTCGGCACGACCTGACTGCCTGATCTCCTATCGGGGGTCATGACATGAAACACAGGGCAGCGTCGCCGCTGCCCCGCGTTCTACCTCACTCGCTACGCCGCGCGGCCGACCGAGGCGTCGAGATGCTTCAGCCGCGGCAGCACCTCCTGCTTCAGCAGCCGCAGCGAATTGTGCCAGGCCTCGGGCTTGTGCTTGTAGTCGAAGCCGAACACCAGCAGCACGCCGAAGCCGCCGACCTCCTGGTAGATCTTCTCGATCTTCTCGGTGACGGTCGCGGGCGAACCGACGATCCAGTTGTTGCGGGCGCAATATTCGACGGTGACTTCGCTGTCAGGCACGTCGGGCGAGGCTTTCAAATAATCCTTGAAACCGAAGTGACCGAGCAAGGGGAGAAAATACTCACCCATCATCCGGCCCATCATGTCGCCGGTCGAGAGCTTCCACGCCTCCGCATCAGTGTCGGCGACGAACACCTCGCGCACCATGCGCCAGTCCTTGCGGCTCGGCTTGCGGCCAGTCTTGGCGGCGCCGGCTTCCACTGAGTCCCAATGGCTGCCGACATAGGCAGGATTGAGATTGAGGCTCATCGGAATGAAGCCGCGTTCACCGGCGAGCTTCAGCGTGTCCGAGTTCTTCGACAGGCCGGCGACGCCGATCGGCGGATGCGGCGCTTGCTGCGGCTTGATATGCGGTTTGAGGAAATCGAACATCGTGTCCGGCTTGGTCACCGTCCAGAACTTGCCCTTGTGGGTCCACGGCGCCGGCTCGGTCCACATTTTCAGGATGATTTCGAGCGCCTCGCGGGTCATGTCGCGGTTCTGGCCCGACATGCCGTCGACGTTGAACATCGCCCAGTCGCTCGGCAGGCCGCTAGCCGCGACGCCGAAGTTCAATCGCCCGTTCGAGATGTGATCGAGCATCGCAACGCGGTTCGCGAGTTCGGCGGGGTGATGATAGGGCAGGAGGAAACCGCCGGGGCCGATGCGCAGAGTCTTGGTCTGCAGCAAAGCCTGCGCGACCAACAGATCAGGCGACGGGTGCGGCTCCCACGGTGCGGTGTGATGCTCGCCGATCCAGGCTTCCTGGTAGCCGAGCTCGTCCAGCCAGCGCAGCACCCGCAGGTCCCAGTCGTGGCCCTCCTTCAATCCGCACTCCGGCGGATGCGACGGCATCGCGAAGTATCCGAGTTCCATGGGTTTCCTCTCTTTGTCTGATGCGTGTCTTCCGCACGCGATGGAAGAGTACCCGCCATGGCCGCGGCAGAACAATGGCCTTGTCGCATGCAGCCGGGCCGGGATTATGCGAAGGGCGTATCCTTCAGCATGGCCGCGATCCCCGAAAAGCTTCGCTCCATGATCTGGAGGAAGGCCTCGCGTGACGATGCGGCCGATCTGCGGGCCTTGTGCGCGCGAAGCCCTTCCGCATAGGCGACGGTGATTGCCGTCACCACCATCGAAGCGGCGAGCCGGGCATCGGCGTCGGCGAGCGGCCGCTTGATCGCGCCCGCCAGCACGGTCGCGAGATCATCGATGAACTCGTCACGCATCTCGCGCGCCCGCGCCGCGAGCGCCGGGCTCTCTGCGACGGTGCGCCAGAATTTCGCCGTTGCATCGGTGAATTTCGCGAACGGATGCGCTCGATCCGCCAGGCTCTGCACCAGCTTGCGCAGGGTCACGAGCGGCGCCTCGCCGGGTGCTCGCTCGGCAAACGCGGTCTTCAGAATCTGGCGGCTTTCCTCTTCGCGGTCGAAGAACAGATCTTCCTTGCGCGGAAAGTAATTGAACACCGTCATCCGGGAGACCTCGGCGGCCTCGGCAATTTCAGCCACCGAAACATTGTCGAAGCCGCGTTCCAAAAACAGCTCGGTGGCGACGTCCGAGATCGCCTGACGCGTCGCATACTAAATATTATACCCAGTATAAAAATATGGTGACGGCGTGACGCGTGAACGAACGGATGTGGTGGTGGTCGGCGCCGGGCCGACCGGACTGCTGCTGGCGATCGAATTGACCCTGGGCGGCGCCGACGTGGTCGTCATCGAGCGGCTGAGCGAGCCCGACCAGACCATCAAGGCCGGCGCGATCGGCGCCCTCGCAGGCGAGGCACTGGAGCGCCGCGGCCTTGCCGACGCGATGGATGCGGTCGAACGCGCCATGGCGGAGAGCATGTCCCGCCTCATGAAGGGCGCGGACGGCCAGAGCGAACTGCCGTTCAAGAAATTCGGCGGTCACTTCTCCGGCATTTTCCTGATCGACCAGACACGGCAGCACGAGCCGGACCGACGGCTGCGCGGCGTGAACCAGCAAGCCCTGGAGAAGATGCTGGGCGAGCGCGCCCGGGCGCTCGGGATCGAGATCAGGCGCGGCTGCGAGCTGATCGATTTTGGGGATCACGGAGACGGCGTCGTGGCGCGGACGACGGGTGCGTCCGGCGATGTCGAGCTGCACGCCGCCTATCTCGTCGGCTGCGACGGCGGACGCAGCGCGGTGCGCAAGCGCGCCGGCTTCGACTTTCCCGGCACCGACCCGACCCTCACCGGACACCAGGCCATCGTCGAGCTGGATTATCCGGATCGACTGCTGCCAGTCGGCTGGCGGCGAACGCCGGTCGGCATGATGGCGTATGGACCGATTCCCGGCCGGGTGTTCCTCGCCGAGTTCGACGGGCCGCCGGCCGATCGCAGCGCACCCGTGACGCGCGAGGAGATCGAGACCACCCTGCGCCGGATCAGCGGCGCCGACGTCCGCGTCACCGCCGTCAAGACCGCCACGCGCTTCACCGACCATGCGCGGCAGGCCACCGACTATCGCAGGGGACGTATCCTGTTGGTGGGCGACGCGGCGCATGTGCACTCGCCGTTCGGCGGGCAGGGCTTGAATCTCGGCCTGCTCGATGCAGTCAACCTCGGCTGGAAGCTTGCGGCGGTTGTCTGCGATCGCATGCCGGAGAGCCTGCTGGACAGCTATACGGAGGAGCGGCATCCGATCGCGGCGAAGGTGCTCGCCAACACCCGCGCCCAGGTCGCATTGATGCGGCCGGATGCCATGACCGACGCGCTGCGCGACATCGTCGCGGAGCTGATGAGCCTCGACGAGGGCACCCGCTACTTCGGCGAAATGATCAGCGGCATCAAGATCCGCTACGACCTCGGCAGCGATCATCCGCTGGTCGGCCGGCTCGCCGGCAATTTTGCGCTCGGCGACGACGGCGCGGCAACGACGCTGTTCGATCAGATGGAGGACGGCAGGGCCGTGCTGCTCGATGCCACGGGCAGCGCTGCGTCAGCGATCGCAGCCCACTGGGACATCTTTGTCCGATGCATGCCAAGACGCAGCGGCCCTTCGCTGCTGATCCGTCCGGATGCCTGCATCGCCTGGGCGGCCGACGACGCCGATACGATGGGCCTCGACGCCGCGCTGGTGCGATGGTTCGGGCCCGCCACGCATTGACCTCGCAGGCGAGGCGCGCGGTCAGCGCGCCCCGAACGTGGTCTTGCCGAACAGCGCCTTCTGCGTCGAGGGCTGCGAGCGCCAGTATTGCGGCGGCGCGTTCACCTCGCCGCCGAGCTCGGCGGCGGCGTGCCAGCCCCAGCGCGGGTCGTAGAGCATGCCGCGGGCGAGCGCGACCATGTCGGCCTTCCCTGAGGCGACGATCTCCTCCGCCTGCTTCGCTTCCGTGATCAGGCCAACCGCCATCGTGGTGACGCCAGTCGCCTCCCGCACCGCCTGCGCCGCCGGCACCTGATAGCCGGGTGCGAGCGGGATCTTCTGCAGCGCCGAGACGCCGCCGGAGGAGACGTCCATCCAGTCGACGCCGCGCTTCTTCAACTCCTTCGTATATTCGATGGTCTGCGCGACGTCCCAGCCACCCTCGACCCAATCGGTCGCCGAGACCCGGACGCCGACCGGCTTGCGATCGGGAAACACGGCGCGCACCGCATCGAACACTTCCAGCGGGAAACGCATCCGGTTCTCGAGCGAGCCGCCGTAGCGATCGGTGCGCTTGTTGGCGAGCGGCGACAGGAACTGGTGCAAGAGATAGCCGTGCGCGCTGTGCAGCTCGATCGCGTCGATGCCGAGCCGGTCGGCCCGCTTTGCTGAGGCGACGAAGGCCTCGCGGATCCGCTTCAGGCCGGCATCGTCGAGCGCGACCGGTGCGGCCTCGCCTTCCTTGTGCGGGACATCAGACGGCGCCACCGTCTGCCAGCCACCCTCGGCAATCGGGATCAACTGCCCGCCTTCCCAGGGCCGCTGGCTCGAGGCCTTGCGGCCGGCATGGGCGAGCTGCATCGCGACCGCCGCCTTCGAATGCTTGCGCACCGAGGCCAGGATCGGCTTCAGCGCCGCCTCATTGGCATCGCTGTAAAGCCCGAGGCAGCCCGGCGTGATCCGCCCGATATCCTCGACATGAGTGGCCTCGATACAGAACATCGCGGCGCCCGACAGCGCCAGCATGTTGATATGGGTGAAGTGCCAGTCGTTGGCGGAGCCGTCGATCGCCGAATATTGGCACATCGGCGCGACCATGATGCGATTGGAGAGTTTCAGGCCGCGCAGTTCGATCGGAGAAAACAGGGTGCTCATGTGGACGGTATCCGGGATCGGGGAAAGGGCACGGTTAAGATAGAGGCGGCGGCCGCGATCACCAACCGTCCGGACGGCCACGCGGGCCGGGACGCAGATCAGCAATGCGATCGCGCCGCCCCTTCGGCGCGGCGGATCAGTCCACCAGCGTGAACTGCAGCAGCAGATTGCGCTGGATTAGTGAGAAATTGTCGTCCGAGATCATGGTCAGCACGGTCTCGCCCTCCGCGGTGACATGGGCGTCGATGCCTTCCATGTTGTCGATCTCGTTGCCGAGATCGGCGTTGAAGATCGCAGGGCCATCGACGATGGCGCCGGGCGCGATGTCGGACAGCGCGAGGCGGCGGATGCGGATGCCGACGCCACCGAGCCAGGAGAACTTCCGCTCGAGGATCAACAGTTCGCCCGACGGCAGCAGCACCGCGTCGCTGATGTCGAAATTCTCGGTGCGGCGCACGCTGAACTGCCCCGGCGTCTTGCCGCCGACCAGGAAGGCGATCAGATTGCCGCTCGCATCGAGCCCGCGCTCCGAGAACGCGATCAGCGTGCCGGCAAGCGGCTGGCCTTTCGGCACGAACACCAGCGCCTCTAGCCCCTTGTTGTTGGGCAGCTTGCGCGCCGCCGCCGGCAGCGGCACCACCTCGCCGCGCGACCGGGTAAAGCCCTTGGAAAAATCGTAGCGCAGCACCTGGTTGACCCGCTCGAGCCCGACATAGGCGAACGAGCCGTCGAGCGCGAGCGATTCCGAATCGTACCAGCCGCGCGTCGCGGTGATCGGCCTGCCGTCGGAGGCGAGCAGCGGCGCCGCCTCGACATCGTCGAGCCCGGCCATCTCGCGGCCGCGATAGACGATGCGGCCGGTGAACCAACTGCCCTGATCGCTGACCGCGATGAAGCGCTCGCCCTTGGGATCGAGCCGCAATGCGGAGAGGCCGCCGAAGCCGGAGAACGACGAGGTCAGGATCAGGCCGCTGCGATATTCCAGCGCGCCGAACCGCGTGCGCGCACGATCGCGGATGTCGAACGACGGCAGCGGCCGCGCATTGACCTCGACCGCGACAGGTTCGTCCACGCGATGACGGCCCGGCCTGCCGGATGGTCCCGGCGTCAGCGGCGGCTCGGTGGCGCTCTGTGCCTGCGCGAGACGCGGCAGCGCGGCCGCCGACAGTCCCGCCGCCATATCTCGAAGGAAACGGCGGCGGCTAAGGTGTGAGCGCATATCTCACGAGTGGAGGCGGCGCCGGGTGCCTTGAGCGGGCGCCGAGCCGTGGGTCTCGCTGAACAGCTCGGCGAGCTTTTCGGTGATGGCGCCACCGAGTTCTTCGGCGTCCACGATGGTGACGGCGCGGCGATAGTAGCGCGTGACGTCGTGACCGATGCCGATCGCGATCAGCTCGACCGGCGAGCGGGTCTCGATCTCTTCGATGATGTGACGCAGGTGCCGCTCCAGATAGTTGCCCGGATTGACCGACAGCGTGGAATCGTCGACCGGCGCACCGTCGGAGATCATCATCAGGATGCGGCGCTGCTCGGGACGCGCCAGCAGGCGCTTGTGCGCCCAGTCGAGCGCCTCGCCGTCGATGTTCTCCTTGAGCAGGCCCTCGCGCATCATCAGGCCGAGATTTTTCCGCGCGCGACGCCACGGCGCGTCGGCGGACTTGTAGATGATGTGGCGCAGATCGTTGAGGCGGCCGGGATTGGCCGGCTTGCCGGCGGCAAGCCACGCCTCGCGCGACTGCCCGCCCTTCCAGGCGCGGGTGGTGAAGCCGAGAATCTCGACCTTGACGCCGCAACGCTCCAGCGTGCGCGCCAGGATGTCGGCGCAGGTAGCGGCGACCGTGATCGGACGGCCGCGCATCGAGCCGGAATTGTCCAGCAGCAGCGTCACCACGGTGTCGCGGAAGGTCGCCTCCTTCTCATGCATGAAGGACAGCGGGTGATAGGGATCGGTCACGACGCGCGACAGCCGCGCCGGGTCGAGGATGCCCTCTTCGAGATCGAACTCCCAGGCGCGGTTCTGCTGCGCCATCAGGCGGCGCTGCAGGCGGTTGGCAAGCCGCGCCACGATACCCTGCAGATGCGCGAGCTGCTTGTCGAGATAGGAGCGCAGCCGCTCCAGCTCGTCATGATCGCAGAGATCCTCGGCCGCGATCACCTCGTCGAACTTCGGCGCGAAGGCATGATATTCCGGACCGCGCGGCTCGTTCTGGCCGCGTGAATTCGGCCGCGTCGCCTCGCCCGGCGTCTCATCGTCGCCGAGCTCGCCGTCGTCAAACGTATCGCTGGTGGAGGCCTGCGCGCTCTCCATCGCGCTTTCGCTCATCTCTTCCGCCGTCGTCTGCGCCTGGTCGGCGCTCATCTCCTGCGCGGCATCGGAATCGGGCGAACCCTCGGCACCGGACTGATCGCTCTCGCCGTCCTGGTTCTCGTCCTGATCGTCGTCATCGTCGGAATCCATGTTGCGGTCGTCGCCGAGGTCGAGCGCCGACAGTAGATCATGGACGAGGTCGCCGAACTTGGCCTGGTCCTCGGTGAAGCGGCTGAGCTTGTCGAGCCGCGAGCCGATCTTGTCCTCCAGCGTCGGGCGCCAGAGATCGACCATCTTCTTGGCGGCCGCGGGCGGCGCCATGCCGGTCAGGCGTTCACGCACCAGCATCGCCAGCGCGTCCGACAACGGCGCATCGGCGCGGTCGGTGATCTCGTCATACTTGCCGCGATGGAAATGATCGTCGAGCATCGCGGTCAGGTTCTTCGCAACGCCGGACATCCGTCGCGAGCCGATCGCCTCGACGCGCGCCTGCTCGACTGCCTCGAACACGCCGCGCGCCTGCGGATTGCCCGGCATCAGCTTGCGATGCACCTTGGGATCGTGACAGGCGATTTTCAGCGCGATCGAATCGGCATGGCCGCGCACGATCGCCGCATCGCGCTTGGTCATCTTGCGCGCCGGCTCCGGCAGCCGCGCCTTGCCGGGCGCAAGCCCCGGCCGCTCGGCGGCGAAGCTGACTTCGAGCTCCGGCTTCTTGGCGATCGCCTTCAGGCACGCCGACACCGAGCGCTTGAACGGCTCGGTCGGCGCTTCCTTCGACCCGGGACGGAATTTGATATTGGAGGTTGTCATAGTGATTTCGTAAGCCAGTGGCGCGTGACGCCGCCGGGATACCCCTCAATCGAACCGAACTCTTTATATCCGTTGGCGCGGTAGAAGCCCGGCGCCTGGAAGCTCATCGTATCCAGATAGGATCGCGTCGCCCCGAAGCGCCGCGCCTCGTCCTCGATCGCCTTGATCAGCTTCGCGCCAAAACCCCTGTTGCGAAACTTTTGCTCCATCCAGAACAACTGGATGAACAACACCGCGGTCCAGACCTCGCCGACGATGCCGCCGACGATCTCGTCGCCTTGCCGCAGCGAGATGGCGAAGCGCTTGTACTTCTGCTTCCCCATCTTCTCGTGGTTGTAGCGGAGCAATCCGCCGAGCACCGCCTTCTTCGTCTGTGTGACTGTGCGCTCGACGGAGATTTTCGGCATGGACTAGCTGAGCGCCACGTTGACCGAGGATTCCGGCAGCTCGACGTTGAAGCAGCGCTGGTAGAACTCGGCGACCAGCGGCCGCTCCAGCTCGTCACACTTGTTGAGGAAGGTGACGCGGAACGCGAAGCCGATGTCGTTGAAGATGTCGGCGTTCTCGGCCCAGGTGATCACCGTGCGCGGGCTCATCACCGTCGACAGGTCGCCATTGGCGAACGCGTTACGGGTGAGGTCCGCAAGTCGCACCATCTTGTTGACGATGTCGCGGCCTTCCTGCGTGCGATAGTGTTTCGCCTTGGCCAGCACGATCTCCACTTCCTCGTCATGGGCGAGGTAGTTCAGCGTGGTGACGATCGACCAGCGGTCCATCTGGCCCTGGTTGATCTGCTGGGTGCCGTGATAGAGGCCCGAGGTGTCGCCGAGGCCGACCGTGTTGGCGGTCGAGAACAGGCGGAACGCCGGATGCGGCTTGATCACCTTGTTCTGGTCGAGCAGCGTCAGGCGGCCGGAGACTTCCAGCACGCGCTGAATCACGAACATCACGTCCGGGCGGCCGGCGTCGTATTCGTCGAACACCAGCGCGATATTGTGCTGCAGGGCCCAGGGCAGGATGCCGTCGCGGAATTCGGTGACCTGCTTGCCCTCCTTGACCACGATGGCGTCCTTGCCGACGAGATCGATACGGCTGATGTGGCTGTCGAGATTGACGCGCACGCAGGGCCAGTTGAGGCGGGCCGCAACCTGCTCGATGTGGGTCGATTTGCCGGTGCCGTGATAGCCGGTGACCATCACGCGGCGGTTCTTGGCGAAGCCGGCGAGGATCGCAAGCGTGGTGGCGCGGTCGAAGCGATAATCGCTGTCGACTTCCGGCACGTGCGGATCGACTGCGGAATAGGCGGGAACTTCCAGATCGCTATCGATCCCGAAGACCTGCCGAACCGACACCTTCATGTCGGGCATTCCGACGGGTTCTTGCTCTTTGGTCTGGACGGCGGTCGTCATTCATCCTCCGAGGTCCCGGGCATTCCCGAAACCAGATTAGGTCATTTGGCTGCGGATGGGGTGCTTCGCACAAGCCTAGCAGAGAGCAACGGCCGGCAGAAGCCCGCGGGCAAATCAAAGTTTCGTTGTTCTATCATAAAGATAGGAGTGAAACTCGGTTTTTGGAAGGCTGCCCTGCAAATCCCGCCGTACTTTCGCCGCAGCGCCAATGCGGCCTGCCCGGCCGGGCACTTTTCAGCCCGGCGGGGAGTTGATAGCTCTCAGATCGATATCACCGCCACATGGGAATTTTGTGACTTCATTCCTGGACCCCTTGATTGCGTTCGTTTCAGCCCATGCCTGGCTTGCCTATCTGACCCTGTTTCTGGCCGCCTTGCTGGAGGCGGTGCCGGTGGTCGGCTCCCTGGTGCCGGGCTCGACCATCATCCTGGCGCTAAGCGCACTGGTGCCGGGCGGCGAATTGAAGCTCTGGCCGGTGCTCGCCGCGGCGGCTGCCGGTGCGATGCTCGGCGACGGCACGGCCTATATGATCGGCCACCGCAGCCAGCGCGAGATCCTCTCGGCCTGGCCGCTCTCCAATTATCCGCGCGTGGTCGCGCAGAGCGAGGCCTTCTTCAACCGCTGGGGCGTGCTCGCGGTGTTCTTCGCCCGCTTCGTGCCGCCGATCCGCGCCTTCGTGCCGATCACGGCCGGTGCGCTCGACATGCCGCCGGCGCGCTTCTACGCGGTCAACATCCCCGCGATCCTGCTCTGGGCGCCGGCGCATGTACTGCCCGGCGTGCTCGCCGTCACCGCGCTGCACGACTATGCCGGGCTGCCGCATCACGAGCATGTCGGCAAGCATCTCTGGATGTTTGCGGTGGCGGGCGGCGCCGTGATCCTGGCGCTCGCGATCTGGACCATCCGCCGCCGCCATGGCGGCAGCCTGATCGAACCGGCCAAGCCGGCCAAATAGCTAGATACTGTTGGTCGCGCCGGCCCGCCCGGGCGCCGGGCCGACATAGCGCGCGCGAGGCCTGATCAGCTTGCCGAGCTGAAGCTGCTCGCTGGCATGCGCGATCCAGCCGACGCTGCGGGCCATCGCAAACAGCGCCAGTTCGCTGCCCGCCGGCATCCGCAGCGCATGCACCAGCACCGCCAGCGCGTAATCGATGTTGACGAATTCGCCGGTCGCCTCCGCGATCCGCTCGGGCACCTCCCGGGTGAATTTGCGCGGTGCGCCGGCCCGCGTCAGCGCCTCGAGCAGCGAGATCGCGCGCGGGTCGCCCTTCTTGTAGACGCCGTGCCCGAAGCCGGCGAACCGCTCGCCCAGCGCGACGCGCTCGCGAACGACCGGCGCAACGTCGTTGTCGATCATTGTCCTGACCAGGCGCGAAGCGAGCACGCCGGCGCCGCCATGCATCGGCCCCTTCAGCGCGACGAGCCCCGCAATCACCGCGTCGTACAGATTGAGCCCGGTCGATGCCGCGCAGCGCGCGGTGAAGGTGGAGGCGTTCAGTTCATGTTCGGCGAGCAGCACCAGCGCGCGGCGGATCAGATCGGGCGCGTGCTTGTTGTCCGATGTCCAGACCCGCGCCACCTGCTCGTGCAGCAGGTCCGCCGATGGCGCCGAGTTCAGCATCGTCGCGACCAGCAGCCGCAGAATGCGCCCGCCGACCATCGCGCGGCCGTCGGGCGCACGCGTGAAGGCGCCGGGATCGGCGCTTGCCGCCAGCGCCAGCACGGCGACCGTGCGGTCGATCGGCTGGGCGCGGCGCGCGGCCTCCGCGATCGCGCGCATTTCATCCGAGACATGCGGACAATTGTCTGAGGCGAACGGATCAACGCCGGTGACGTCCCAGAGCAGCGTCGCGGTGTGCTCCAGCGTGTCGCGCTCGGCCAGATCGACGCAATTCACGCCGCGATAGATCGGGCCCTGCTCGGTGATGGTGGCGATCGCCGAATCCATCACCGGCAGGTCGGCGTCGAAATTGCGCAACCCGCGCGGCTCCGGCGACGGCACGCGGCGCTCCTTCAAGCCCCGGATGTCCTCGGCGCGGTAGCGGTGGCTGCGCGAATCCGGCGATGGCTCGGAGCGGATCAGCCCGCGGCTGACATAGGCGTAGAGGGTCGCCGGCGAGATCGCGAGCTCGGCGGCGGCTTCCCGGGCGGAGAGGTAAAGCTCGACGGATTTTTTCATATTGATTGATATAATCAAGATTGATCAACTCGTCGAGAGGCCCGATCTTGAAGGCGTGAAGCAAGGAGATCGGGCCATGAATGTGCATCTCACCAAGAGTCAGATCGGTCTGGACGGCGTTCCCGCCGCTGAGACCGTGTTGAGCCATGTTGACGGCGAGCGCGGCGAACTGATCATCGCCGGCGAGCACGTCGCCAACCTCGCGGGCAAGTCGAGCTTCGAGGGCGTCACGGCGCGGCTGTGGAACGGCGCCACCGGCAAGTCGCTGAGCGAGGCCAATGTCCGCGCCAGCCTCGGCGCCGCCCGCGAGCGCGCCTTTGCGCGGCTAGAGGACCTGCTGCCGGCGACCTGCGGCATGTCGATCGGCGACGGCTTCCGCGCCGCGATCGCAGGGCTGCGCGGCGAGAACGGACTGGAGCACGAGGCGACCATTGTCGGCGCCTTCCCGGTGATCGCCGGCGCCCTGGTCCAGCGTGCCCGGGGCAGCGATCCGATCGCGCCCGAGGCGAATGCCAGCCACGCCGCCGACACGCTGCGGATGCTGCTGGGCCGCAAGGCCGCGCCGCGCGAGGTCGCCGCGCTCGACGCCTATTTCGTCACCGTCTGCGATCACGGCATGAACGCGTCGACCTTCACCACAAGGGTGATCGCCTCCACCCAGGCCGACCTGTTCGCGGCCATCACCGGCGGCTATTGCGCGCTGACCGGGCCGCTGCATGGCGGCGCGCCGGAACCGGTGCTCGAGATGCTGGATGCGATCGGCACGCGCGAGCGCATCAAGCCCTGGGTCGACGACGCGCTGGCGCGCGGCGAGCGGCTGATGGGGTTCGGCCATCGCGTCTATCGGGTGCGCGACCCGCGTGCCGACGTGCTGAAGGTTGCGATCGAGCGCCTGGAGGCCGACGGCGCCGACCTGCCGTTTGCCGGCGAGGTCGAGGCCTATATCCGCGGGGCATTGCGCAAGAAGAACCCGGAGCGGCCGCTCGAGACCAATGTCGAGTTCTTCACCGCGATCCTGCTCGACGGGCTGAAAATCCCGCGGCAGGCGTTCACGCCGATCTTCGCCGTGGCCCGCGCCGCGGGCTGGACCGCGCACGCCCTGGAGCATCGGCGCACCGGACGGCTGATCCGGCCGAGCTCATCCTATGTCGGGGCAGTGCCGAAGGGCTGAACGCTAAAGGGCTACGAGGCTCTTCTCCTTCCCCCTGAACGGGGGAAGGTTGGGATGGGGGTCAGCCGCAGATGACGGTGTTTGTGGAGAGAGCAGATCCCCACCCGCTTTGCTCTGGCGAGCAAAGCGACCTCCCCTTTTCAAGGGGAGGTGCGAAACGGCGCATTTTCACAAGTGCGACAGAGGCAAAAACTCAGGCCTCGCGCACCACAGTCTTCAGGTAATTATACGCCTTGATGATCTCGATCAGGCGATCCTCGGTGGAGCGGTCGCCGCCATTGGCGTCGGGATGGTGCTGCTTCACCAGCGCCTTGTACTTCGCCTTCACGTCTTCCAGCGTCGCGCCGGCGCCGAGCCCCATCACCAGAAGCGCCTTGCGCTCGGCATTCATGACCTTGCGGGTCTCGGGCTTCGGCTCCGCGCCGCCCGGTCCGGGGCGCCAGCGGCCGCGGCCGTTGAGCTCGGAGAACACGTGGAACGGATCGGAGGCGGCGTCGAGACCGTCGTCGCCCTTCTTGCCGCTGTTGGCGCCCATCTTCCAGGTCGGGCGATGGCCGGTCAGCGCGTCCTTCTGGTAGCGCGCGACATCGTCGGGATTCATGCCCTGGAAGAAATTGTAGGACTGGTTGTACTCGCGGACGTGATCGAGACAGAAGTGCCAGTATTCGCGCGAATTCTCACGCCCCTTCGGGGCGCGGTGCGCACCCTTGTTCTGGCAACCCGCCCACTCGCAGGTCACAGCCTGCTCGCCGGCCTGCGCCGTGCGCTTCGCACTCACCTTGGTCGGCTTGATGCGAATGGAGTCGAAGAATTTTGATGAATCGATCGGCATGTTCTCTTTGACTACGCAATGCACAATTCTTCAAGTCTTGACATTGCGCAGACCTCGTTTCCCGCTTGCACCATTGACGAAAAGCCGTCGCGGACCTAACTCCGCCGCCATGAGCACCAAAGACACTATCATAAACAAGTTGCGTGAAGCTTTCTTGCCCGAAAGCCTCGACGTGGTCGATGAGTCACATCTGCATGAAGGCCACGCCGGCCACAGGCCAGGCGGCGAGACGCATTTCAGGGTATATATTGTGTCTCCGGCCTTCGAAGGGAAGAGCCGGATCGAACGTCATCGCATGATAAATGCGACGTTGGCGCAGGAACTCGCCGGCTCGGTGCACGCGCTGGCGATCCATGCACACGCCCTCGGGGAAAAGCCGCGCTAGTTCGCGCTGGCCTCAAGACGCCGCCACAGTTTTCCTTTATTGAGGACGGATACTCGGCGACGGACCTGCTCCATATGCGGGCAGGTCAGCGTATCGCATCGCCACCGATCTACGTGGGGCCGTTGATGATCCCTTGCTGGCCACGCCTCCGGTCGATCGCAACCGCCGCCGGCCTGCTCCTGATCTGCGCAATGCGCCCGGCCGCGGCGCTGGATATGCCGAGCCCGTTCGTCCAGGAGGTGCTGATCAAGAGCATCCTGGTGTCGCTCAACGATGCGGTGGCGGCGAACAATTTCACCGTATTCCATGCCAAGATCTCAAAACCGTTCCGCGACCAGTTTCCGCCCGACAAGCTGAAGACGATCTTCAAGGACCTGGTCGACAAGCACGCCGTGTTCGACGCCGTGGTCGCCAGGCCGATCGTGCTCGATGAGGACGCCAAGATCGACGAAAAGGGCGTGCTGCGGCTGAAGGGCCATTTCGACACCACGCCGAAGCAGGTGAAGTATCAGCTCGGCTTCATCGCCTCCGACGGCGCCTGGAAGCTGTCGGGCATCTCGATCGATATCGAGTAGCTCTGGCGTGCCTATCAGACCCGTCATCTTGAGGAGCGCGTAGCGCGTCTCGAAGGATGCACGGCCAACAGCCGGGCCGTCGACCCTTCGAGACGCGCGCGATGCGCGCTCCTCAGGGTAACGAGACTAGCAGCCAGCCAACTCAAACTAAAACGCCGTCCCCGCCCGCTTCGGCTTCTTCTCGTCGTGCTCGGCCTCGCGCGGCACTGCGACGATACGCAGCGCCGTGATGCGGTTGCGCTCGCGGCGGAGCACGCGGAAGCGGAAGCCGTGGAAGGTGAAGCTCTGGCCGCGATCGGGAATCGAGCGCGCCTCATGGATCACGAGGCCGGCGACCGTAGTCGCCTCCTCGTCCGGCAGGCGCCAGTCCATGGCGCGGTTGAGATCGCGGATCGGCACCGAGCCATCGACCACGACCGAGCCGTCCGGCTGCGCACGGACACCGGCGACGACCACGTCGTGCTCGTCGGAGATGTCGCCGACGATCTCCTCCAGAATATCTTCCAGCGTCACCATGCCTTCGACCTCGCCATACTCGTCGACCACGAGGGCGAAGTGGGTCTTGCGGCGGCGGAACGCCTTCAACTGCTCGGAGACCGGGCGCATCTCCGGCACGAACCACGGCGGCAGCGCGATCGCGGAGGCGTCGATCGCCGACATGTCGCCCTCATTGGCGCGGATTGCGCGCAGCAGATCCTTGGCGTGCAGCACGCCGACGATGTTCTCCGGCTTCTCGCGCCACAGCGGGATGCGGGTGTATTCGCTGGCCAGCACCTCGCGCACCAGTTCCTCGGGCGGCAGGTCGGCGTTAACCATGGTCATCTCGGTGCGGTGGACCATCACGTCGGAGACCTGCAGCTCGCTCAGGTCCAAAAGGCCGCCGAGCATGTCGCGGTCCTGCTTCTCGACCTTGCCCTCGTGATGCAAGAGATCGACCGCGCCGCGCAAACGCTCGGTCGGCGACAGCACCGCCTGATGCGCCCCGACCTTGATACCGAGCAGCTTCATCAGCGCCAGCACGATGGTCTCGATGATGGTGAGCAGCGGCCCCAGCACGAAGATCGTCAGCCGCATCGGCCGCGCGACCAGCAGCGAGATGCGGTCGGGCGCGTTGATCGCGATGGTCTTGGGCAGCACCTCGGCGAACACCACGACCATCACGGTCATGACCGCGGTGGCGTAGAGCACGCCGACATCGCCGAACCAGGCGGTGAACACGCCGGTCGCCAGCGCCGAGGCGCCGATATTGGCGATGTTGTTGCCGAGCAGCAGCGCGCCGATCATGCGCTCGCGCATGTTGATCAGCTTCGAGACGACGCCGGCATCGCTGTTGCCCTGTTTCGACAGCCGCAGCATGCTGGCGCGCGAGGCGCCGGTCAGCGCCGTCTCGCTCGCCGCGAAGAACGCGGAGATGAAGAGACAGACCAGCACGATCGAGAAGGTTAACCAGCCCACTGGCGTGATCCGTGGTTTAGGCCTTCAGCTTGGCTTGCAGGAAGTCGCGCACCAGCTGTGGCTCGACATTGTTGGCGATCACGGCGCGGCCGACCGCCTCCAGCAGGATGAAGGTGAGCTTGCCGCGCTTGACCTTCTTGTCCTGCGCCATCAGCGCCAGCAGCGCGTCGGCGTCGGCGAGACCTTCCTGCGTGAAGCCTGCGATATCCTGCAGCCGCGTCGGCAATCCTACCGCGGACAGATGACGCGCGATGCGGGTGGCATCATCAGACGAAATCATGCCGAGCTGCGCCGAGAATTCAGCCGCAAGCACCATGCCGACCGAGACGCCCTCGCCATGGAACAGGCGGTCGGAGAAGCCGGTCGCCGCTTCCAGCGCATGACCGAAAGTGTGACCGAGATTGAGCAGCGCGCGCTCGCCGGTCTCGCGCTCGTCGCGGGAGACGATCGCGGCCTTGGCACGGCAGGAGGTTGCGATCGCGTGCTCGCGCCCGGCGCCGCCTGTGAAGATGTCTGCGTGATTCTTTTCGAGCCAGGCGAAGAAGGCCTCGTCGCCGAGAATGCCGTATTTCGCGACCTCGGCGTAGCCGGCGCGGAACTGGCGCGGCGACAGCGTGTCGAGCACCGAGGTGTCGGCGATCACCAGCACGGGCTGATGGAACGCGCCGATCAGGTTCTTGCCCTGCGGCGAGTTGATGCCGGTCTTGCCGCCGACGGAGGAATCGACCTGCGCCAGCAGCGAGGTCGGCACCTGCACGAAATCGACGCCGCGGCGCAGGATCGCGGCCGCGAAGCCGGCGAGATCGCCGACCACGCCGCCGCCGAGTGCGATCACCAGATCGTTGCGCTCGATCTTCGCCCCGACCAGCGCTTCGCTGACCTGCGTCAGGGTCGCATAGCTCTTCGAGCCCTCGCCTTCCTCGACGACGATCCGTGAGGTCGGCACGCCTGCGGCTTTGAGCGACGCTTCGGTCGGCTCCAGCCAGTGCTTGGCGACGGTGCGGTCGGTGACGATGGCGGTACGCACGCCGGGCCGCAGCGCCGCGACGCGCTCGCCCAGCGATTGCAGCACGTCGCGGCCGATGACGATGTCATAGGCGCGGTCGCCGAGCGCGACATCGACGGTAACGGAGGCGGAATGTTTCAAGGGCGCAGTCATGAGGTCGCGTTCAATCCATCAGATGGTGGCTCGTCCGCCGGGCGCGCGCCGCACAGATGCGCATGCAGGGCCTCGAGGCATTCGTCGACGATGCGGTCGTGCGGCACGTCGCGCGAGGCGATCGTCAGGTCGGCGTTTTGGTAAACCGGCTCGCGCTCGCTGAGCAGCCGGTTGACGGTCGCCTCGGGGTCGGCGGTATGCAGCAGCGGACGATCGGCGCGGCGGCGGACCCGGCGCATGATGATATCACTGTCGGCCTTGAGCCAGATCGAGATCGCGCGGTCGCGAATCCGGTTGCGGGTCTCCTCGCGCATGAACGCGCCGCCGCCGGTCGCGAGCACGATCGGGCCAGAGTCGAGGATGCGGGCGATCACCCGCGCCTCGCCGTCGCGAAAATAAGGCTCGCCATGGGTCTCGAAGATCTCCGGGATCGTCATCCTCGCCGCCGCCTCGATCTCGGTGTCGGCGTCGGCGAACGGCAGCTTGAGCCGCGCCGCCACCCGCCGTCCGATGGTCGACTTGCCGGCCCCCATCATGCCGACCAGCACGATCGACCGCGTCCCCAGCGCGGCCGCAATGTCGGCCTCCAGGGTCGGGTGGGTGGGCGCCGGGACGGCTGCGTCGGACATCAAAAAGCTCGGATATTGGGACGAATTGTTCAGAATTCGAGCCACCTATACTACCCCCGGCGACACCGTTACCAGCGACTCTTGCAACGGCGCGGGGAACATGTTGGATGATTTCATTGGTTAATTCGCCGCCTGAGTCGCCTCCATGCCCAGCCTGTTCCGCTTCCTGACGGTCGTCGCCGTGATTTTCGGGATCGGCTACGGTATCGTCTTCGCGCTGGCGAATTTCGTGACCCCGAAGCCGCGGGAAATGAGCCTGACCATCCCGCCGGATAAGTTCCTCAAGAAATAGGCGCTATGAGTCTTGGCATGCGCGCTTCCGCCAAGATCACCAAGACCCCCGCACAGGCTCCGGCCAAGACGGCTCAGCCGAAGTCCTCCGACGCCAAGCTGACCGCGTTGTTCCTCGACATGCTCGCCGCGGAACAGGGCGCAGGCCGCAACACGCTCGACGCCTACCGGCGCGACCTCACCGACTTCTCCGACTACCTCGCCCATGCCGACACCGACTTCACAGGCGCCGACACCGAGAGCCTGCGCGGCTACCTTGCCGACCTCGATACCAGGGGCTTCAAGTCGTCGAGCGTGGCGCGGCGGCTGTCGGCGATGCGGCATCTCTACCGCTTCCTGCTCAACGAGCGGGTCCGCGGCGACGATCCAGCCGCGATCCTGTCCGGGCCGAAGCGCGGCCGCGGCCTGCCCAAGGTGCTGTCGATCGCCGATGTCGACCGCATGCTGACCCATGCCAAGGAACTGACCCAGACCGACGTCTCGCCGGCGCAGCGGCTGCGCGCGCTGCGGCTCTATTGCTTGCTCGAGGTGCTCTACGCCACCGGCCTGCGCGTCTCCGAGCTGGTGTCGCTGCCGGTCTCCGCCGCGCGGCGCGATGCGCGGATGATCGTGGTGCGCGGCAAGGGCAACAAGGAGCGGCTGGTGCCGCTGAACGACGCCTCGCGCCACGCGATGGCGGACTACCTCGCGGCGAGCGAGGTGATACAGCCGAAGGCGAAGAAGGCCGCGCCGTCGAAATGGCTGTTTCCGTCCTCCGGCGAAAGCGGTCACCTGACCCGGCAGCATTTTGCCCGCGACCTGAAGGAGCTTGCCGCCGCCTCCGGACTGGCACCGCGACTAGTCTCCCCGCACGTGCTGCGCCACGCCTTCGCCAGCCATCTGCTGCACAATGGCGCGGACCTGCGCATCGTGCAGACCCTGCTCGGCCACACCGACATCTCGACCACCCAGATCTATACCCATGTGGTCGAGGAGCGGCTGAAGAGCCTGGTCCGCGACCTGCATCCGCTGGCCGAGAAATCGTAGGCGTCCGTAGCCCGGACGCAGCGCAAGCGAAATCCGGGGACGCTCCACCCGCGGGTCGACTTGCCCCGGATTGCGCTTCGCTTCATCCGGGCTACATGGACCGGAGACATCGATATCGTCAGCTGATCCGCCTTGACTTCGGCGGCATCTCCGCAGAAACAGCGTCACCTGCCTGCGATCCCGAAGCATGCATTCTGCCCGGATGTGCGTTAACCGATTGAAGTTACAAAACTTCTCTTCTCTACGCCGAAACCGCTTCGCCCCTCGCACCCTTCCTTCCTATATTGAGTTGATGCCCGACCCGATGCGCAGCTATCTCGACTTCGAAAAACCCGTCGCCGAGCTTGAATCCAAGATCGACGAGTTGCGAGCGCTTGCCGCAAGCGGCAGCGACATCGGCGACGAGGTCGCACGGATCGAGGACAAGGCGGCGCAGGCGCTCACCGAGCTCTATGCCAACCTGACGCCGTGGCAGAAGACGCTGGTGGCGCGGCATCCGCAGCGGCCGCACTTCACCGATTTCATTGGCGGCCTGATCACCGAATTCACGCCGATGGCCGGCGATCGCAAATTTGCCAACGACGAGGCCCTGATCGGCGGCTTCGGCCGCTTCCGCGGCGAGAGCATCTGCGTGGTCGGCCAGGAGAAGGGCGCCACCACCGACAGCCGCATCAAGCACAATTTCGGCATGGCGCGCCCCGAGGGCTACCGCAAGGCGGTGCGCCTGATGGAGATGGCCGACCGCTTCGGCATCCCGGTGCTGTCGATCGTCGATTCCGCCGGCGCCTATCCCGGCATCGGCGCCGAGGAGCGCGGCCAGGCCGAGGCGATCGCGCGCTCGACCGACGCCTGCCTCTCGCTCGGCGTGCCCAATGTCGCGATCGTCACCGGCGAAGGCATGTCGGGCGGCGCCATCGCCATCACCACGGCCAACCGCGTGTTGATGATGGAGCACGCGATCTACAGCGTGATCTCGCCGGAGGCGGCATCCTCGATCCTGTGGCGCGACGGCACCAAGGCGCAGGAAGCCGCCAACAGCATGAAGATCACCGCCCAGGACATGCTGCGCTTCGGCGTGATCGACCAGATCCTGAGGGAGCCCTCGGGCGGCGCTCATCGCGACCCCGCCGCGATGATCACGACCACGGGCGATGCCATCGCCCAGGCCCTCAACGACCTACGAAATCTTGATCCGGACGCGATTCGCAAACAGCGGCGCCAAAAGTTCCTCGATATCGGCCGCAAGCTCGGCTGAGGCGCCCAAACCGCCGGATTTTTCGCCCAAATCGCCTGATTTTGCCGTAATTGGGCCCTGAGCAGGGTCTTTAACGTTCCTTGAACCATGCCTGCTACCGTGAGGGCCGTCAGCCCCTGTTCAGGTTGCGAGCTGGGGGTGTCGAAGGCTAATATTTTACACAATGGCTTCAGGGCATATTCGCCGTGTTGGGGTCGCGAATAACGCCCGGTGGGTGTGGAGCTTCGGACTTGACTCATCGCACGCTCGTACGCGCGGTTCTGACTTCGGCGGTGCTCGCCGCGGGTATCTTGCTCGCCGGTTGTGACAGCGACCAGATCTCGCTCGCGCAGAACGCCAAGGCCAACCAGCCGGTCACGCCAAAACTCCTCGCCGCCATGGTCGAGAAGGACATGGATCTGCAGTCGCCGATGCTCGTCCGCCTGTTTAAGCAGGAGGCCGAGCTCGAGGTCTGGAAGCAGGACCGCTCCGGCCGCATGGCGCTGTTGAAGACCTATCCGATCTGCCGCTGGTCGGGCGACCTCGGTCCGAAGGTCCGCGAGGGCGACCGCCAGGCGCCCGAGGGGTTCTATTCGATCAACCCGAGCCAGATGAACCCGCAGTCGGCCTATTACCTGTCGTTCAACACCGGCTATCCCAATGCGTTCGACAAGGCGCTCGGCCGCACCGGCTCGCAGCTGATGGTGCATGGCGACTGCTCGTCGCGCGGCTGCTACGCGATGACCGACGAGCAGATCGCGGAAATCTATTCGCTCGGCCGCGAGTCGTTCTTCGGCGGCCAGAAGGCATTCCAGCTGCAGGCCTATCCGTTCCGGATGACGCCGGTGAACATGGCCAAGCACCGCAACAATCCGAACATGCCTTTCTGGAAGATGATCAAGGAAGGCTATGATCATTTCGAGGTGACGAAGCACGAGCCGAAGGTCGACTTCTGCGAGAAGAAGTACGTGTTCGACGCCGTCAAGGCACCGAACGCTGTGCGCGATCCGGTGTTCGATGCCTCCGCGAAGTGCCCGGCCTATGTGATCCCCGACGAGATCGCCAGCGCCGTGCGCGAGAAGGAGCAGCAGGACGCCGCCGAGACCTCCAAGCTCGTCTCCAAGGGCACGCCGGTGGCGCGCCTCAACACCGGCATCGACGGCGGCATGAACGCGATCTTCGCCTCGAAGATTCCGGAAGGAAACACCGGTCTCTCGGAAGGCGGTGACAGCCAGTCGCTGCAATCGATGTCGCTGGCGCGCGCGCCCGGCACGATCCCCGGCACGGTCAATCCGCCGCGGCCCAATCTGGCGGTCCAGCAGGAACAGTCGGTCGTGGCGACGACGTCGTCGACCACGCCATCGCCCACCACCCGTGTTGCCTCGGCCAACGCGTCCGACAAGTCCGAAGGCTTCTTCTCCAGCTTCGCCCGCAAGGTCGGCATCGGCGGCACCGCTGATGCGACCCCGGCGGCCGCCGCGCCCAAGCCGCCGGCTGCAGCCGCCGCCGCCCCGGCCAAGCCGAAGGTCGCCGAAGCCAAGCCGCAATCGGTGGTTCGCGTCGCACCGAAGGCGGAGCCGAAGCAGGCCGCCAAGCCCGCGCCAAAATCGTCGGTCACCGACACCGCCGCGGCCGCACCGGCCCCCGCAGCCACCGGCACCCAGCTCGCCGGCTCCGCGCCGGTGGTGCAGTCGAACTCGTTCGACACCCGCTTCTCGGCGGTGAAATAGGCGCGCTGCGACTGCGTCGCGGCGCCGGTTGGTACCGATCAACTTTCCAGACAACACAATGTCGTCCCGGCGAAAGCCGGGACCCATAACCACAGGATTGAGTTGGTGAGGAAAGCTGTGGCCCCAGCGTCGCAACAATCACCTTCGGTGGCTATGGGTCCCGGCCTGCGCCGGGACGACACCGAATCTGTTGCGCCACTTGTGGCTCACACATTCGCATTCTCGCGACATGATTTGTCCGAGCTTTGCATTTCGTTTCGCCGCTCTGAAAGCAGAGGGCGCAGGGAAAGCCGGGCGCCGATCGCACCCATGGGCCCCGTGCAAATGTAGAAAGCACGGGGGTAGGACCACAGGTGTAACCGGAAACAACCCGGCTTTCCCTGCGCGATGGGTTACGGCTTACTTCGTGCTCTCCCCGGCGAGACTGGGCTTGTTTGTCACCGCCTTCGCAAAGCGCTGCGCGCTTTACGAGAGGACACCGGCCGCTAGGGCGTCAGGACCACACGACTTCACCGTCCGCGTCATGCGCAATCGGCGTCCACCGCATCTCACCGCAACACCCGTGACGATGCGCAGCGCACCCTCGATCGGGTGAGACGGGCAGACCATACACTGATCTGCATTTCTGATAAAGCGAAGTATTTTTGCTGCGGGGGCTTGCGCCGTCGGGCAACTCAGTGACACGCGCGCGTGAGGGACGCACCGGCGGCAGGGTTCCCTCCCCCCCTTGCGGGGGAGGGTTAGGAAGAGGGGTGCCACACGACGAACTCTCTCCACGCGAGGAAGACACGCAGCCGAAACGGCGCGCGCGAGTCTCACGTCGATCATCTCGCCCGGGGCCACCCTCTCCCCACCCTCTCCCGCAAGGGGAGAGGGAGCCCGGGTAGTGCGCTCACCTCACTGTCATGCCACATAGCAGCAACATCGCCGCCCCTCGCCACCACATTCCTCTTGCCTATCGCGCGTAGGCGATCGTGAATGGCACACGAGGCACAGCCGGGAGGTAGCGATGGATGATCGAGCCGTGCGGGCGGCGCTGCAGCGCCATTGGGAGGCGTCGGACGCGAGCGATTTCGCGCGCGAGCACGAGATCTACCACGAGGATGCGGTGCTCGATTATCCGCAATCGGGCGAGCGGATCCGGGGCCGGCGCAACATTCAGGAGAGCCGCACGGTGCAGCCGAACACAAAGCGCTTCACGATCCAGCGCATGATCGGCGGCGGCGATCTCTGGGTCACCGAGTTCGTGCTGACCTATGACGGCATCCCGTCCTATACGGTGAGCATCATGGAATTCCGCGACGGCCAGGTCGTCCACGAAACGCAGTATTTCGCCGACCGGTTTGAGGCGTCGCCCTCGCGCGCGCACCTTGTCGAGCACGTCGGCGCGACGCCGACGCACTGACGCGTAAGAAGACTTGCGACCGCACCGGCCGGTGACGGCTACATGCCGTGGCTTTCAAAAACCTTCTTGCAGCTTGAGCTCAGGCTGGCCCGCTTCATCTGCAGACAGCTCTGCACGGCGCCGTCATTGCCGAGGTCTTTCCGGCAGAAGCGCTGCGCATCGCGCGAGCACGCATTTTGTTCCGCCTTGGTGCCGGCGTGCTGCGCCAGCGCGACGCCGCTGCTCATCATGGCAACAGCACTAAGAGCTACGATCGAAAGATAACGCATAGATGATCTCCTCCCGCTGCCCAACGGCAGCCGGAGCCGTTCGTTCCTGTGGAACTCGGGATTCTACGGCGCGAGATACCGCAGCAGTTCCGGGTCGTTGCGCACCTCGCCCGCCCCGCCCTGCAGCGCGACGCGGCCGCGGTCCAGCACATAGGCATAATCGGCGACGCGCAGCGCGAGGTCGAGATGCTGCTCGACGATCACGACCGAAATGCTCTTGGCGAGCTCGATCAGCCGCTCGGTGATCTCCTCGATGACGCCGATCCAGACGCCTTCAGTCGGCTCGTCCAGCAACAGCAGTCTTGGATTGCCGAGCATGGCGCGGCCGATCGCCAGCATCTTGCGCTCGCCGCCGGACAGCGTGCCGGCCGGCTGGTCGAGGCGCTGGCCGAGCTTCGGGAAAATCGCCAGCACGCGATCGATCGCGCGCGCAGCGTCCGAATTGGTCAGCGAGCCGACGGCGAGGTTGTCGCGCACCGACAGGCGGGCGAACACCGAATGCTCCTGCGGCACGTAGCCGATGCCGGAGCGCACCCGCTCCTCGGTGCGGCGCCGCGTGATGTCGCGGCCGTCGAAGAACAGTTCGCCTTGCGAGCTCGCGAGCTCGCCGACGATGGTCTTCATCAGCGTGGTCTTGCCGGCGCCGTTGCGGCCGAGCACGGCGACGCCGCCGCGCCATGGAATGCCGATGTTGACATCGAACAGGACCTGGCTGCGGCCATAACCGGCATCGAGATGCCTGATATCGAGGAAGGATTGGTCAGGCACGGCGAAGATAAATCTCCTGGACGCTCTTGTTGGCCTGGATTTCCGCGACGGTGCCGCACGCCAGCACCTTGCCCTGGTCGAGCACGGTGAGGCGGTCGCAGATGTCGCGGATGAAATCGAGGTCGTGTTCGACGATAACGAGCGAGCAATGCTCCTTGATCGGCTGCAACAGCTCGCCGGTGACGCGACGCTCCTCGAGGCTCATGCCGCCGGTCGGCTCATCCAGCAGCAGCAGCCGCGGCTTGCCGGCGAGCGCCATCGCGATCTCCAGCCATTGCTGCTGGCCGTGCGACAGGGCTGCAGCGGCGTCAAGCGCGCGATCGGCGAGGCGGAACTGGGTCAGCATCGTCATCACTTGATCATGCAGGCTCTTGCGGGTGCGCGAGAGCACCAGATCGAGCAGCGAGGACTGCGCCTGCAACGCCAGCAGGATGTTGTCGTACAGCGTCAGCGTCGGCAGCACCGAGGTGATCTGGAATTTCAGGCTCATGCCGGCGCGGGCGCGCTCGGTCGGTGTGAACGCCGTGATGTCGGTGTTGATGAAGGAGACCTTGCCCGTGGTCGGCACCTCGGCGCCGGCGACGCATTTCATCAGCGTGCTCTTGCCCGAGCCGTTCGGGCCGATCAGGCCGTGAAACTCGTTCTCGCCGACGGTCAAGCCTGCGCCGTCCAGCGCGGTGAGCTTGCCGTACACCTTGCTGATGCCTGACGCCTCAAGGAGCATTGCCGGTCTCCTTTGGCGACTTGTTTGGTCCCTTGTTTGGCACCTTGCCGAAACTGCCGACCCGCTCGCGCTCGCCGAGCACGAAGGAGATCAGCCCGAGCGGGCGGAACATGATGACGAGCAGCAGCAGCACGCCGAGGATGATCGGCCAGACGTCGCGGTAATTGTCCGACAGCCAGAAGCTGACGCCCTCGATGATCACGGTGCCGATCACGGCGCCGATCAGCGTGCCGGAGCCACCGAACAAGACATAAAGCACGACCTGGGTCGAGAACACGACGCCCAGCATGTTGGGCCAGACGAACCCCTCGTGGAAGGCATAGAGGCTGCCGGCCAGACCGGCGATGGTGCCGCCGACCGCGAAGATGATCGCCTTCAGGTGCTGCGCCTTGTAGCCGAAAAAGGCGATGCGCTGCTCGTTCTCGCGTAGGCCCGCCAGCGCCAGCCCGAATTGCGAACGGATCAGGAAGCGGCTGAGCAGGTAGACAACGACCAGGATGCCGAGCACCATGTAGTAGTAGACCGGCCCCTCCTCGAACTCGTAGCTGCCGAGTGTGAGCGGCGGGATCGACGGGATGCCGTTCTGGCCGCCGAGATAGTACCAGCCGCGCGCCAGCCGGTCCGCGGCATAGGAGCCGGTCAGGGTGCCGAGCGAAACGAAGATCACGCTCGAGGGATATCGCCCGAGCAGGAGGAAGCCGCCGAGCAGCAGCGACGCGGTGAGCCCGATCAGCGCGCCCGCCGGCAGGATCAGCAGGATCGACGTGACATTGAGGTCGCGCGCCATCAGCGCCACGCCGTAGCCGGCCGCACCAAAGAACAGCGCCTGGCCGAAGCTCATGATGCCGGCGTAACCCCACACCAGGTCGAACGACAGCGCGAACAGCGCGAGGATCACCACGCGGGTGGCGAACACCGTGAGATAATCCTGAAGCACCCACGGCAGGACCAGTGCGATCAAAAGCACGAGCCCTTCCACGATCGGCAGGACTTTCCATCCTGCCGATGCCTGTCCCGGCGGCGCGCTTGCGGCCGGTGCACCCTCACCCGTCACGACATCTGGCTCCTCGCCGAGGCGTGCGACGGCCTGCTTTGCTCCACTCATCGATCGCTCAGCATTCCTTGGGATCAACGAGACCGTTGCTGCGCGCCACGATCTCATAGTTCCCACCTTTGGCAACAGCCGTGTACATTTTCATCTTGCAGTGACGCTTGCCGGGAACCATCTCGGCGGGGCCGCCGGGCCCTTCGGCGATCTTGGCGTGGTCGAGGGCGGCCGCAACCGAGTCGCGGTCGACCTTGCCGGCTTCCTTGACCGCCGCTTCCCACAGCTTGAGGCCGCGATAGGTTCCGGTCGCGGCGCTGCCGGCGGCGAACAGGATGTTGCCGGGAAACTCCTTATCATAGGCCGCCTGGAGCTTGGCGTTGAACGGATCGTCCTTGGTCAGCACCTTGAAATAGTCGAGGCAGCTCGCCAGCCCCTCGATCTCGTTGGCCTGATTGATGTTGAGCGTGTTCTCGTCATAGTAGACGCAGGCGAGCCGCCCGCCATTCTTCAGGAAGCCGGCTTCATAGA
The DNA here is from genome assembly GCF_000426785.1 of Bradyrhizobium sp. th-b2. Classification (NCBI taxonomy): domain Bacteria; kingdom Pseudomonadati; phylum Pseudomonadota; class Alphaproteobacteria; order Hyphomicrobiales; family Nitrobacteraceae; genus Bradyrhizobium; species Bradyrhizobium sp. th-b2. The sequence continues at coordinate 211,988 of NZ_AUGA01000006.1, read as the reverse complement.
GCTGCTTGAAGAACGGACCGACGCCTGGCGGGATCACGGTGTTGAAGACGACGTCGACCTTGTTGGAGACGATGCGGTTGACGGTCGACGAGAAGTCGACCTGGTCGAGCGGGTAGTATTCCTCGAACACGACCTCGCCGCCGTTCTGTTCGATCACCTTGCGGGCGTAGACGTTGAGCGTATGCGGCCAGACGTAGTTGGCGCTCGGCAGCGCGAACTTCTTGCCGCCGTTCTTGATCAGCCAGGGAATGAACTCGTCGCATTGCTGCGCCGGCGTCGGCCCGGTGCAGAACAGATAGGGCGTGCACTCCTTGCCCTCGTAGAGCTGCGGATAGATGTAGAGCGTCTTGCCGCGCGCCACGATCGGGTCCTTGATCGCGTTGCGCATCGACGAGGTGATGCCGCCCAGCACCATGTCGACCTTGTCGCGCTGGATCAGCTTGCGGACATTGCCGACCGCGACCGATTCGTTCGAGGCGGTGTCCTCGATATAGAGCTCGAGCGGCCGGCCGAGCAGGCCGCCGCCGGCGTTGATCTCCTTGATCACCATCTTGGCGACGTTGGCGTCGGCGTTGCCGGCATAGGCGATCGGGCCAGTGAGGTCGGTCGCGATGCCGACCTTGATCGGGCCGTCGGCGGCGTTGGCCCAGTCGGGCCTGACCACCCAGCTGCCGACCCCGGTCGCGAGCGCGCCGGTCGCGAAGGCAAAGTTGCTCATGAAGCGGCGGCGGGTGAGATTGGTGCGGTCGATGGACATCTGTCTAAACCCCTTTTCCAGCAATGAGGCCCTGCGGCCGGAATTTGATGAAGGCAATCGCGAGCACGAAGACGAGGACGTCGGCGACGACCGGCGACATCACCCATGGCAGCGCCGCGCTGAGCGTGCCGATCAGACCGGCGCCGGCGACCGGACCGATGAAGGAGCCGACCCCGCCGACCATCACGGCGACGAAACCCTGGATCAGGAATCGTATGCCGAGATCGGCAAAGAGGCTGAACACCGGCACGATCAGCGCGCCGGCAAGCCCGGCCAGCGCCGCGCCGAACGCGAAGGTCGCGCCGTAGATCAAGGGCGTCGAGATGCCCGAGGCGCGCGCCAGCGCCGGGTTCTCCAGCGTGGCGCGGACCCGCAGCCCGAAAGAGGTGCGCGCCAGCAGCAGATAGCAGCCGCCCATCACCAGCAGCGTGATCACAATGATGGTGAAGCGCCAGGCCGAGATGTGGATCGAGCCGAGGTCGATCGAACCGCCGATCGGCTCCGGCACCGTGAGATAGAAGCCGCCGATCAGGCCGCGCACGCTTTCGCGGATGATCAGGCCGAGCGCATAGGTGCCAAGCATCGCCACGATCGGCGCCGCGTAGAACCGCCGGATGATCAGCGCCTCCAGCACGAAGCCGAGCGCGCCAACCACGAAGGGCGCGGCGATCATGCCGGCCCAGACCGGCGCCCCGTGGGCGTAGGCCAGATAGGTCACATAGGCTCCGAGCAGGACGAATTCGCCCTGCGCGAAGTTGAAGATGCCCATCATGCTGGCGATGATGCCGAGCCCGAGCACGACCAGGACGATGATCGCGCCGAAGCTGATGATCTCGAACGCCGCGGCGAAGCTAGTGGCCATGGCGTCCGATCCGTACCCTGTGCGTCTGCGACAAGCGGCGCCTCACATCTTCTTCCAGTCGCCGGCCTGCTCGAAGGCGTGCGCGGCGCGGTAGATGGTCTGCTCCTCGAACATCCGGCCGACCAGCATCAGGCCGACCGGCAGCCCGTCGACCATGCCGCAGGGCAGCGAAATCGCCGGGTGATGGGTGATGTCGAACGGCGCGGTGTTGGAGATCATCTCGAGCGCGCGGGCGACATATTCCTCGCGGCTGGCATTGGCCTCGGGCAACTTCGTCGCCTTCATCGGCGTGGTCGGCATCAGCAAGAGATCGTAGTCCTTGAACGCCTTGTCGTAGGCCGCGGCCAGCCGGCGGGAGATGTTGAGCGCCTTGCCGTAGAAGCGCGGACCGAAATTGTTGTTGATGTAGGTGCCGAGCATCATGAACAGCTTCGTGGTCTCGGACAGGGAATCAGCCTGGCGGCGCCAGCCGCGATGGAAATCCATCAGCGAGGTCGAATAGAGGTCGGAGCGGCTGAGGCCGTAGCCGTCGCCGAACATCATGGTCTGGGTCAGGCCTTCGGTGCCGATCGGGGTCCAGATCGCGCCGCCGGCCATGTGCATCGGGATCGACACGGTCTCGACCGACGCGCCGAGATCCTTGAAGCGCTTGGCGGCCTCGCGGACGCTTTCGTTGACCGCGGCCTCGGCGGTCGGCTGCTCAAAGCCTTCCTTGAGGATGCCGATCTTCATGCCCTTGACACCCTTGCCGAGCGCCTTGGTGTAGTCCTCGACCTTCGGTGCCTTGATGCGCGGGTCGTAGCCGTCGTCGCCGGCGATCACTTCCAGCAGCAGCGCATTGTCTTCCACCGTCGCGGTCATCGGGCCGGTGTGGTCGACGTAGATCTCGATCGGCATGATGCCGGTATAGGGCACGAGGCCCCAGGTCGGCTTCATGCCGTAGGTGCCGCAGAACGAGGACGGCATGCGGATCGAGCCGCCCTGGTCGCCGCCGATCGCCATGTCGACCTCGCCGAGCGCGACCACGACGCCGGAACCCGACGACGAGCCGCCGGCCGAATAGCCCATCTTGTGCGGATTGTGCACCGGCCCGTAGGAACCGGTGTGGCTGCCGCCGGACAGGCAGAAATGTTCGCAGTGCACCTTGCCGGCGATCTCGGCGCCGGCGTCGAGCATGCGCGTGACGATGGTGGCGTCGAAATCGGGCATATAGCCTTCCAGCGTCGACGAACCGTTGGTCATCGGCACGCCGGCCAGCATGATATTGTCCTTCAGCGCCACCGTCTTGCCCTTGAGCTTGCCGGAACTCGCGCCCTTCACGGTCGACTTGCGGTACCAGGCGTTGCGCGGGTTTTCCTCCGGGCTCGGGCGATAGCCCGGCGTGCGCGGATATTTCACCACCGGCAGTTCGTCCGGCATCGCGGCCACGACGTTGTAGGCGTCGATCGAGCCCTGCATCAGGCCGCGGAACGAGGCCACATCCTCATCGGTCAGGGACAGGCCGCACTGCTCGGCGACGGCACGAAGTTGCGTTGGCGTGGGAAGGACGACGGTCACGGCGCTCTCCTGAAGCTTTTGATCTTTGGAATTGATCCAAGGGCAGCAGCGTCGCGTTGGCACGCGCGAACCGCTCACCCCGTCGCTGTATTCAAAACGGAAATATTTTCCTTTTCAAGTATTATTTCACAAACCCCCCTCTCCCGCTTGCGGGGGAGGGCCGGGGTGGGGGTGCCGCCACGAGTCGTATCGTGGAGAGAGCCCCCACCCGGAATGCATCTTCGATGCAATCCGACCTCCCCCGCAAGCGCGAGAGGTAAGAAAGGTCAAATCGCCCGGACCACCCTGAAGTCGAGGCCGTCGGCTTCGGCAAGATACATCGGCATCCTGGCATGGCCACTGCGAACCGTCACGGGCCCGCGCGGGCCGCGATAGACGAGGTTGTCAGCTGCCGCGAGCAGCGGCCGCATCTCCAGCGTGCCGGCGCGGCTGGCGGCCGCCTCGAGCAGGCAGAATCCTTCATAGGCGGACTCGCTGCACGATCCGACCGGCGGCGCGAACGGACCGAACATCGCGCGATAACGGTCCCTGAATTCGTCGCCGGCCTGCGAGCCGGCGCCGGGGAAATAGCCGGAGGCGCAGAACAGGTTCTCGGTCTTGTCGGCGCCGATGCCGAGCAGCGCCGTTTCGTCGAAACAGGTCGCAAAGCGCAACGTGGTGGCGGCGAGCCCGGCATCGGCGAAGGCGCGGTTGAAGGTCACGCTGTCGGTGCCGATCAGCGAGATCAGCACCACATCGGGCTTCGCCGCACGGATGCGCGCCAGATGCGCCTCGTGATTGTCCTCGCCGACCGGGACGAACTCCTCGCCGACAACCTCGCCTCCGGTCTCCTTGATGTAGCGCTTGACCGCGCGATGCGACTGCCACGGCCAGACATAGTCGCTGCCGATCAGGTACCAGCGCGAGGCACGCTTCGCCTCGGCCAGCCAGTGGATCGACGGCCGGCTCTGCCAGCGCGGCGTCTCGCCGATCGCGATGACGCCCGGCGTCCGCTCGCCGCCCTCGTAGACCGGCGTGTAGATGTAGGGGATTCGGCTGCGGGTGATCAGGTCACGCAGCGCGACGCGCACCGCGCTGGTGTGCAAGCCCATGATGAGATCGACTTCGTCGGACGCAATCGCCTGCTCGGCGCGGTCGAGCACGTCGTCGAGCGGCCCACCGGCGTCGTAGACCGAGAACTCGATCTCGCGGCCGAGGATGCCGCCGCGCCGGTTGATGTCGGCGACCGCAAGCTGCGCGATCGAGGTGGCGGCTGGACCCCACATCCCGGGCGAGCCGGTGCAACAGACGAAGCCGCCGATCCGCAGCCGGTTGCGCGCACCGCGCGGACCGAAACCACCGCGATCCATCGGCGAAAATACCCGATCGGACGCCGACGCCAGGTTCCTGAACAGCAGGGATGGCGGGAACGGGAGGCGGCCATAGGCCATGACACTGGGCGTTGAATGCACACCTGCTCCTGTCTGGCACCGGCCCGCCGCGGCGAGCGCGGCATCGCCCTCACCGGCGACGGTACCATTCTAGATCGTCTTGATCACATTGAAGTCGAGACCGTCGGCTTCGGCAAGATAGATCGGCATTTCGGCGCGGCCGTCGCGAATGGTCACCGTGCCGCGCGCGCCGCTGTAGACGAGGTTGCGCCCGGCGGCGAGCAAGGGCCCCAGCGACAGCGAGCGGGCGCGGCTGGCCGCCGCCTCGAGGAAGCGCATGCCCTCGTAATTGGACTGCCCGACCGAGCCGATCGGCGGCGCGTGCGCCCCGAACATCGCACGGTAGCTGGTCCGGAAGTCGTCATTGGCGCGCGAATCGACGCAGCCGAAATAGCCGGAGGCGCAGAACAGGTTCTCGGTCGCGTCGGGGCCGATGCCGAGCATCACGGTCTCGTCCATCGCGCCCGCATAGCGCAGCGTCGTGGCGGCAAGCCCGGCGTCGGCAAAGGCGCGGTTGAAGGTGATGCTGTCGGTCCCGATCAGGGTGATCAGCACGACGTCGGGCCTCGCGGCGCGGATCCGCGCCAGATGCGGCTCGTGATTGTCCTCGCCGAGCGGGACGAATTCCTCGCCGACCACCTGGCCGCCGGCTTCCTTGATGTAGCGCTTCACCGCGCGATGCGACTGCCAGGGCCAGACATAGTCGCTGCCGATCAGGTACCAGCGCTGCGCATTCTTGACCTCGGTGAGCCAGTGGATCGCCGGCCGGCTCTCCGCGCGCGGCGTCTCGCCGATCGCCATCACGCCGTGCGTCCGCTCGCCGCCCTCATAGACCGGCGTGTAGACATAGGGGATGCGGCCGCGTGTGACCTTGCGCAGCGCGAGGCGGACCGCGCTGATATGCGAGCCCATGATGACGTCGATCTCGTCGAAGGCGATCGCCCGCTCGGCGCGGCGCACCACGTCCTCGATCGGACCGCCGGCGTCGTACATCGACAATTCGACCTCGCGGCCGCCGATGCCGCCGCGCTTGTTGATCTCGGCGATCGCCAGCATGACGCTGTTGGCCGAGATCGGGCCCCAGATTCCGGGCGCGCCCGAGAAGGTGATGAAATTGCCGATTCTAAGCTTGCCGTCGGTGCCGCGCCGGCGCGAGGAGCCCGGCCGGACGGTCAAAGCAAGATCGGCCGCGCTGGATGACGGGCTTCGAAACAGGTGCGGCGGCGCGACGGGCATGCCGCCATACGCCTGGAAAGAGACCGTCGAGAGCACGCCAACTCCTGTCTGGGAAGCAGTACGCAACGCAGCCAGCGGGCGGTCGCGGCATCCGCCCCTTGGTTGGGGGAATATCCTAGGGGAAAATATTGAATATTCAACAATTGAAGTGCATATAGAAACGGCATGCGTTGCCGGACATTCATTCACCGGGTCAGGAACCAGGTCTCACGCCGTGGCTAAACCGCCGAAAGAAAATTCCCCGATCACCGAACATCTCGCCTACCTGCTGGCGCAGGCCAACCGGGAGATCAACCGGCAGTTGGAGACGCGGCTCGCCAAGGAAGGCGTGCCGGTCGAGCAGTGGCGCATCCTTAAAGTTCTGTCCGACGGCAACGGCCACTCGATGGGCGAGCTTGCCGACGCGGTGCTGCTCAACCATCCGACGCTGACCAAGATGATCGACCGCATGGTGTCGGACGCCCTGGTCTATCGCGTCCAGGATCCCAAGGATCGCCGCAAGGTCCTGATGTTCGTCTCCGACCGCGGCAAGGCGCTGTGCCGGCGGCTGAACTCGCTCGCGGTGAGCCAGGAAGAGCACATCGTCGAGAGCTATGGCGACAAGTCGACCACCGAGCTCAAGCGCCTGCTGGAAAGCCTGATCGGCAGCGCCAACTGACGCCGCGCCAGGCTCGACGCGCCGACTTGGCGTGGCGCTCTCGAACCTTCAAAAAAGACCGGCTGCAAATGTCGGGACGCGGCGATTTGCTGCGTCCTTTGGGCGCGCCCGCGGCGCGGCCTTCGCGCCCGAGCGTTGAGGTCCACCCGATCCACAGATAGCGAGGACACCCCGTCATGCCTTCGATCACGCCCTTCCTCTGGCTCGACAACAACGTCCGCGATGCGGTCGCGTTCTACAAATCGGTGTTTCCGAACGCCGAGATCGAGACCGTCAGCGACTTCATGGCGAGTTTTGAGCTCGAGGGGCAGCGGTTCTACGCGCTCAATGGCGGGCCGCAGCACAAGTTCAACGAGGCGGTGTCTTTCTTCCTCAGCGTCGAGACCCAGCAGCAGGTGGATTACTATTGGAACAAGCTCACCGATGGCGGCCAGGGATCACGCTGCGGCTGGCTCAAGGACCGCTTCGGCCTGTCCTGGCAGGTGATCCCGTCAGCGCTGAGCCGCTACCTCAGCGACCCCGACCGCATCAGGGCCGACCGCGTCATGCAGGCGATGCTGAAGATGCAGAAGATCGTGATCGCCGATCTCGACAGGGCCTACGCGGGCTGAGGGCGAAGCGCCTCGACGGGCGGGCCAATCGCCCGCCGCGTCTGTGCCTGCGGCGGCTTACGCGTACCTTCCGTGGCAGTGCTTGTACTTCTTGCCTGAGCCGCAGGGGCAGTCCTCGTTGCGGCCGACCTTGCCCCAGCTTGTGGGGTTGTTCGGATCACGGTCGGCGGCGGACATTGCCGGCGCCAGCGAGGCCTGGGCGTAGGTGGCTTCGGTCAGGCGGGCCTGGGCGAACTCGTCCTCGCCGGTGTTGGGATCGAGCTTGTGCGCTTCCATCGGCGGCAACGGCTGCGCCGGCTCCTCCGGCGGGACGATCTCGACCCGCATCAATTGCGCGGTGACCGCCTCGCGCAGATGCGCGCTCATCTCCTGGAACAGGTTGAACGCTTCGGTCTTGTACTCCTGCAACGGATCGCGCTGACCGTAGCCGCGCAGGCCGATCACCTGGCGCAGATGGTCGAGCATGATCAGGTGCTCGCGCCAGAGATGGTCCAGCGTCTGCAGCAGGATGGTCTTCTCGACGTAGCGCATCACGTCGGGCCCCCATTGCGCGACCTTCGCCGCCATGCGCTCGTCGACATGGTTCTCGATGCGGTTGAGCAGCTCCTCGTCGGCGATGCCCTCTTCCTTGGCCCATTCGTCGACCGGCAGGTCGACATCGAGCACGCGCTTGAGCTCTTCCTTGAGGCCCGCGGTGTCCCACTGCTCGGCATAGGCATGCTCAGGGATATGCTTGGTGACCACGTCCTCGACGAAGGCGTGGCGCATGTCGGTCACGGTCTCGACCACGCTGTCGTCCTTCATCAGGTCGACGCGTTGGTCGAAGATCACCTTGCGCTGGTCGTTCTGGACGTTGTCGAACTTCAAGAGGTTCTTGCGGATGTCGAAGTTGCGCGCCTCGACCTTCTGCTGCGCCTTCTCGAGCGCCTTGTTGATCCAGGGATGGATGATCGCCTCGCCTTCCTGCAGGCCGAGCCGCTGCAGCATGCTGTCGAGCCGGTCGGAGCCGAAGATGCGCATCAGATCGTCTTCCAGCGACAGGAAGAATTTCGAGCGGCCGGGATCGCCCTGACGGCCGGAACGGCCGCGCAGCTGGTTGTCGATGCGGCGGGATTCGTGACGCTCGGAGCCGATGATGTAGAGGCCGCCCGGCTTCTTCACGGTCTTGGCGGGCTTGTTGCCCTTGGCGGGCTCGACCTCGAAATCCTCTTCCGCCTTCAGCACGAGTTCGCGGAAGCGCTCGATGTCGGCCTTGATCAGCTCGATCTTCTTGGCCTTCTCGGCCTCGTCGGTGATTCCTCCGGTCTCCTGCTGGATCCGCATATCGAGCGAGCCGCCGAGCTTGATGTCGGTGCCGCGGCCGGCCATGTTGGTCGCGATCGTGATCGCGCCCGGCACGCCGGCTTCCGCGACGATATAGGCTTCCTGCTCGTGGAAGCGCGCGTTCAGCACCGCGAACAGCTTTGCCGGCTTGCCGGCGCGGGCCGCGGCGTAAAGCTTCTCCATGCCGGATTCGGCGCCGAAGTCGATCTGCTTGTAGCCGTGCTTCTTGAGATACTCGGCCAGCACTTCCGATTTCTCGATCGACGCCGTGCCGACCAGCACCGGCTGCAGCCGCTTGTTGGCGCGCTCGATCTCGGCAAGGATTGCGGCGTATTTCTCGTTCTGGGTGCGGTAGACCTCGTCGTCCTCGTCGAGACGCGCCACCGGCAGGTTGGTCGGGATCTCGACGACCTCGAGCTTGTAGATGTCGAACAGTTCGTCGGCTTCGGTCAGCGCCGTGCCGGTCATGCCGGACAGCTTCTGGTACATCCGGAAATAGTTCTGGAAGGTGATCGAGGCCAGCGTCTGGTTCTCGGGTTGGACCGTGACGTGCTCCTTGGCCTCCAGCGCCTGGTGCAGGCCTTCCGAATAGCGGCGGCCCTGCATCATGCGGCCGGTGAACTCGTCGATGATGACGACCTCGTCGTCGCGGACGATGTAGTCCTTGTCGCGGGTGAACAGCGTGTGCGCACGCAGCGCCTGGTTGACGTGATGCACGACGGAGACGTTCTCGACGTCGTACAGCGACTCGCCCTTGAGCTGGCCGGCGTCGCGCAGCAAGTTCTCGAGCTTCTCCATGCCGCCTTCGGTCAACGTCACCGTGCGCTGCTTCTCGTCGACCTCGAAATCGGCGACCTTGGTCAGCAGCGGCATGAAGGTGTCGATGGTATTGTAGAAATCCGACCGGTCGTCGAGCGGACCGGAGATGATCAGCGGCGTGCGCGCCTCGTCGATCAGGATGGAGTCGACTTCGTCGACGATCGCGTAGAAGTGCTCGCGCTGGACCATGTCCTCCAGGCGATACTTCATGTTGTCGCGCAGATAGTCGAAGCCGTATTCGTTGTTGGTGCCGTAGGTGATGTCGCAGGCATAGGCCGCCTTGCGCTCGGCATCGTCGAGGCCGTGCACGATCACGCCGGTGGTCAGCCCCAGGAACGAGTAGATCTGGCCCATCCAGCCGGAGTCGCGGCGGGCGAGGTAGTCGTTGACGGTGACGACATGGACGCCCTTGCCGGCGAGCGCGTTGAGATAGACCGCGAGCGTCGCGACCAGCGTCTTGCCTTCGCCGGTCTTCATCTCGGCGATGTCGCCCTCGTGCAGCACCATGCCGCCGATCAGCTGAACGTCGAAATGGCGCTGGCCGAGCGTCCGCTTGGCCGCCTCCCGCACCGTGGCGAAGGCCGGAACCAGGAGGTCGTCGAGCGTCTTGCCGCCGGCGAGCTGCTGCTTGAATTCGGCGGTGCGCCCCTTGAGCTCGTCGTCGGAGAGCTTGATCAACTCGGGCTCGAGCGCGTTGATGGCGTTGACGCGGGACTGATAGCCCTTGACCCGACGGTCGTTGGATGAGCCGAAAAACTTGCGGGCGAGCGCGCCGATCATGCGAAATTCCTGTTCTTCGGTCTTGAGTTAGGTATCGAATTTAGGTCTTGGATTACAGCCCTGAGATGGTCCGCCAGATCGCCTATCAACTCACCGTGACGCGCTCCGGTTCGAGCCCCGACCCGGGGCTCCTCCGCCAATTGAGTGGGAAACAGGCCATCCTGGGTTCAACGGCGAAAAACGCAGCAAAATAAGCGCTCTCACCGTCGACACGGTTGGCCAGAGATATGGCCCGCTTGGGGGGTTGTCAACGCTGGCAAGATGTCAAGGAATTCATCATTTTGACAAGACTTTCGCGTTGCCAATGTAACACGATTGGGCGAGTGTCCGCCCCGCTCGAGCTCCCCCCCTTTGAGACAAGGATTTTGCATGACCACCTCGCCTCCGGAAACCAAAACCGGCCTGCGCCTCGGCCTCGCCACCCTGGCCGCCACGGGCTGTCTTGTCGCAGTGCTGGCTGCCGGCCTTCCGGTCCGCGCCGCGGAATCCGACCCGGTGCTGGCGAAGGTCAACGGTTCCGAGATCCATGCCAGCGACGTGGCGCTCGCCGAGGAGGAACTCGGCCCGAGTCTGGCCCAGATGGACCCCGCGACCAAGAAAGACAACGTGCTGTCGTTCCTGATCGACATGAAGATCGTGTCCAAGGCCGCCGAGGACAAGAAGATCGAGAACAACGAGGACTTCAAGAAGCGCCTCGCCTTCACCCGCAACCGCCTGTTGATGGACAGCCTGCTTGCCAGCGAGGGCAAGGCGGCGACCACCGACGACGCCATGAAGAAGGTCTATGACGAGGCCGCCAAGCAGATCACCGGCGAGCAGGAGGTGCGCGCCCGCCACATCCTGGTCGAGACCGAGGACGAGGCCAAGGCGATCAAGGCCGAGCTCGACAAGGGCGCCGACTTCGCCGAGCTCGCCAAGAAGAAGTCCAAGGATCCCGGCGCCTCCGACGGCGGCGACCTCGGTTTCTTCACCAAGGAGCAGATGGTGCCGGAATTCTCCGCGGTCGCCTTCTCGCTCGAGCCGGGCAAGATCTCCGATCCGGTCAAGTCGCAGTTCGGCTGGCACATCATCAAGGTCGAGGAAAAGCGCAGCCGCAAGGCGCCCGACTTCGAGCAGGTGAAGGCCCAGATCGAGACTTATGTGACCCGCAAGGCCCAGGCCGACTACGTCGCCAAGCTGCGCGAGGCCGCCAAGGTCGAGCGCACGGACAAGCCGGCCGACGCGGCCACCCCGCCCGCCGATGCGGCCAAGGATGCGCCGAAGCCTGCCGACAACAAGATGGCGCCGGCGAAGAAGTAAGCTTCGCTAAGCCAACAGTTTCGATGTGCGATGGCCGGGCTCGTCCCGGCCATTTGCTTTTCAGGGGTGCATTCGATTGATCGCGTCGCAGCCCTCTCCCGCTTCGGCCTGCGAGATGATAAGCAGCGCTTCCCTCCCCGTAGCCGGAAGCGCCTCATGTCCACCGCCGTCTCCCCCCTCGCCCCGCCCGACGTTCCCGAGATGCCCGTGATCGCGGGTGTGCGGCTTGCGACCGCTGCCGCCGGCATCCGCTACAAGGGGCGTACCGACGTGCTGCTCGCGCTGCTGGACAAGGGCACCACGGTGGCCGGCGTGTTCACCAAGTCGAAATGCCCGTCGGCGCCAGTCGAATGGTGCCGTGCCAAGCTGAAGGGCGGCAATGCACGCGCGCTGGTGGTCAATTCCGGCAACGCCAACGCCTTCACCGGCAAGACCGGCAAGGCGTCCACCACGCTGACCGCGCAGATCGCGGCGAAGGCGGTCGGCTGTTCGACCTCGGAGGTGTTGCTTGCCTCGACCGGCGTGATCGGCGAGCCGCTCGACGCCACCAAGTTCGACGGCGTGCTGGCGCAGCTCACGGAGGCCGCGACGGCCGATCGCTGGATGGACGCCGCCAAGGCGATCATGACCACCGACACCTTCCCGAAGGTCGCGACCGCGACCGTGAAGCTCGGCAAGGCCAAGGTGACGATCAACGGCATGGCCAAGGGCGCCGGCATGATCATGCCGGACATGGCGACCATGCTGTCGTTCATCTTCACCGACGCGCCGCTGTCGGCCTCGGTGCTGCAATCGCTGCTCAAGACCGGCGTCGAGGACACCTTCAATGCGCTGACCATCGACGGCGACACCTCGACCTCGGACACGCTGCTGGCGTTTGCAACCGGCGCTGCTGCCGCCAACGGCGCGCCGAAGATTTCGCGCGCCAGCGACCCGCGCCTGAAGGCCTTCACCAAGGCGTTCCAGCAGATCCTCGCCAATTTGTCCGAGCAGGTGGCGCGCGACGGCGAAGGTGCGCGCAAGCTGGTCGAGGTCGTAGTCGAGGGCGCAACGACAAAACCGTCGGCGCGCAAGATTGCGATGTCGATCGCCAATTCGCCGCTGGTGAAGACCGCGATCGCCGGCGAGGACGCCAATTGGGGCCGCGTGGTGATGGCGGTCGGCAAGGCCGGCGAGCCCGCCAACCGCGACAAGCTCTCGATCTCCTTCAACGGCATCCGCGTCGCCAAGAGCGGCGCGCGCGATCCGTCCTACGATGAGAAAGAGGTGTCGGAGGCGATGAAGGCGCCGAAGATCCAGATCAAGGTCGCGCTCGGCCTCGGCAAGGCTAGAGACCGCGTGCTGACCTGCGACCTCACCAAGGAATACGTCGCGATCAACGGCGATTACAGGTCGTAAGCATCGCCTTCATCGCGAGGAGCTCGCGACAAGCTTGCAAAGCAATTTTACGCTGAAGCGACGACCTGTCCGCCGTAGCTTTAGCGAAGGCGGAAGCAATCCATCTGTCCGCGCGTGCAGAGAGATGGATTGCTTTGCTTCGCTCGCAATGACAGAATCTCCGCCAACACCGCATCTGGACCTTGGCCCCGCATGGCTGACATCAAGCTGACCCTCGTCGTCGCCTGCGCGCTGGTTGATGCCGACAAGCGCGTGCTGCTGGCGCAGCGCCCCGAAGGCAAGGCGCTGGCCGGCCTGTGGGAATTTCCGGGCGGCAAGATCGAGCCGGGCGAGCGGCCGGAACAGACGCTGATCCGCGAGCTGCATGAGGAGATCGGCATCACCGTGAGCGAGCCGTGCCTCGCGCCGCTGACCTTCGCCAGCCACGCCTACGAGACCTTCCATCTGCTGATGCCGCTCTACATCTGCCGGCGCTGGGAGGGCATGGTCGTGGCGCGCGAGGGCCAGAACCTCGCCTGGGTACGCGCCAACAAGCTGCGCGACTACCCGATGCCGCCCGCGGACATCCCGCTGCTGCCACATCTGATCGATTTGTTGTTGTGATCTTCTTCGCCTCTCCGCTTGCGAGGGAGGCGCGCTGCCAAAATATCGAAAACAACCCCATGCAAAGTAACCGGCGGTGGCCGGCGTTCGACCAGGGTTACTTGACACGTCGGGCAACTCACGGATACTCTTCCAATATTCCGAAATCGCGCAGACGCACGCTCGCCCCAGAGCGTATGGCATTTGCGTGCTTCCACAAGCGACGTGTCCAAGTCGTCATGACCGATAGCCATATGCGATAGCCCTGTCCGCAAGCGGAGAGGGGCCGTGGCACAGTGCGTCCCTAACGCTTACTTCCCTTCACCGCCGCTTCCAGACTCGCCTTCGCCGAGCCCGGCCGCAGCGGTTTCGGCTGGCTGTCATGCGGTGCCCAGCCGGACAGCCAGACGATGTCGAAGGTGGCGCGGATGCGGCCGTCGGGATCGCCGAAACGTTCGCCATAAATTTGCGCCATGCGCAGCATGGTGGCGCGGCGGGTCGGGGAGTGACGGCGCTCGCGCAGCACATTGGTGGCACCCATGCGCCTGAGATCAGCCATCAGCGCGAACGCGCTGGCGTAGCGCACCACGACGCGGTCGACGTCGGTGACCGGCAGCGCAAAGCCTGCCCGCTGCAACAGCGCGCCGATGTCGCGCAGATCGGCGAACGGCGCGACGCGCGGCGACACCCCGCCCTCGCATTCGGCCTCCGCCGCGGCAAAACTCTGCCTGAGCTCGGTCAGCGTGTCGCCGCCGAGCATCGCGGCGAGCAAGAGCCCGTCCGGCTTCAGCGCGCGCCGGATCTGCGCCAGCACGCCCGGCAGGTCGTTGACGAACTGGAAGGCGAGCGCGGAGACCGCTAGATCGCGCGACTCCGGCGGCAGGCCGAGCGACTCCGCCTCAGCAAAGCCGATCGTATCGACCGAGGCGACCCGCACGCGCAAGGCGTCCGCAAGCCCGTCGCCCGGCGTCCAGACGTCGACGCCTGAGGAAAAGCTGCGTGACACCGCCTGCAAGCGGTCCGCCATGTCCTCCGTGGCGCGCTCGAGCAGAAATGTCGCCGCCCCCTCGCGCCCCGCGCGCGCAAGCCGCGCACCGAGCAAGGCGCGATCGAACAGAATGGGAGCAGTTGCCGGGGTCGGTGCCATGCCCGCTCGTTACGCCGGACCGCGGTCGCAGGCAATGCGCCTTGAGCCTGCGCTGCCCAAACGCTAGCCTCGTCCGCCATGGACGCCGAGACATCACCCCCACGCTCCATTACCGGTCACTTCCAGCGCGCGCTCGGCGCGGTCGGGGGCGCGTGGCTGCGCACCGCGCGGCTCATGCTCGACATCGCATTGCCGACGCTGTGCGTGTCCTGCCGCGAGCCGGTTCATGGCGAGGGCGTCTGCGCGGCGTGCTGGGCCAAATTGTCGTTCATCGCACAGCCGTTCTGCCCACGGCTCGGCATTCCCTTCGTCTACGATCCCGGGCCCGAATTGCTGTCGATGGAGGCGATCGCCAATCCGCCGTCCTACCAGCGTGCCCGCGCCGCGGTGCGCTATGACGACGTCGCACGCACGCTGGTGCACGCGTTGAAATACCAGGATCGCACCGATCTGGCGCCAACAATGGGCCGCTGGATGGCGCGCGCGGGGAAGGAATTGCTGGAGGAGGCCGACATGCTGGTGCCGGTTCCCCTGCACTGGCGGCGCGGCTGGAGCCGGCGCTACAACCAGTCCGGCGCGCTCGCCAAGGCGATCGCGCGCCAGAGCGGCGTCAAAATGGTCTCCGAGGCGCTGCGGCGCGTCCGCGCCACCGAGCAGCAGATCGGACTGTCGCGCAAGGACCGCGCCAGCAATGTGCAGGGCGCATTCGGGGTCGCCGCCGAACGCAAGGCTGACATCCAGGGCCGCCGCGTGATCCTGGTCGACGACGTCCTCACCTCGGGCGCTACAGTCGATGCCTGCGCTCGGGCGCTGCTGCGGGCCAAGGCGTCGCAGGTCGACGTGCTGGTGTTTGCCCGGGTTGTCGATACCCACCGCGCTCCCATATAATCTCGTATTCTGGTTCAACCGAGCGCACCATGACCGCCGACATCGAAATCTACACCCGTCCGGGTTGCGGTTATTGCACCGCGGCCAAATCGCTTTTGACGCGCAAGAACGCCGCGTTCACCGAATTGAGCGTCGCCAGCAACCCGGCCTATCGCGACGAGATGTACAACCGGGCTGGGGCCGGCACGACCTTTCCGCAGATCTTCATCGGCAAGACCCATGTCGGCGGCTGCGACGAGCTCTACGCACTCGACCGCGAAGGCAAGCTCGACGGCCTGCTCAGCAACGGAGGCGGCGCCTGATGGCCGATAGCACAACCTTCACCGCCGCCATGGTGCAGATGCGCACCGGACTGCTGCCGGAGCCGAGCCTGGAGCAGGGCACGCGGCTGATCCGCGAGGCCGCGGCGCAGGGCGCCAATTATGTGCTGACGCCTGAGGTCAGCAACATGATGCAGCTGAACCGCAAGGCGCTGTTCGAGCACTTAGCGAGCGAAGAGGACGACAAGTCGCTGAAGGCCTACCGCGCACTCGCCGCCGAATTGAAGATCCATCTGCATATCGGCTCGCTGGCGCTGCGCTACTCGCCGGAGAAGGCGGTCAACCGTTCGTTCCTGATCGGGCCCGAGGGCAATCAGCTCGCGAGCTACGACAAGATCCACATGTTCGATATCGATCTGCCGGGCGGCGAGAGCTATCGCGAATCGGCCAATTACCAGCCGGGCGAGACCGCCGTGATCTCCGACCTGCCGTGGGGCCGGATCGGACTGACGATCTGCTACGACGTGCGTTTCCCAGCGCTCTATCGCGCGCTGGCCGAGGCCGGTGCCTCCTTCCTCACGGTGCCCTCCGCCTTCACCCGCAAGACCGGCGAGGCGCATTGGCACACGCTGCTGCGCGCCCGTGCCATCGAGACCGGATGCTTCGTGTTCGCCGCGGCGCAGGCCGGCCTGCATGAGAACAAGCGCGAGACCTTCGGGCATTCGCTGATCATCGACCCCTGGGGCGAGATCCTCGCCGAGGGCGGCGTCGAGCCGGGCGTGTTCCTGGCCGAGATCGATCCCGCCAAGGTCGAGACCGCGCGAAAGACCATCCCCTCGCTGCAGCACGGCAGGCGTTTCGGCATCGCCGACCCCAAGGCCGGCCCGGAACATCTGCACCTGGTCCGGGGTTCGGCATGATCCGCTACACGCTGCGCTGCGAGCACGGCCATCAGTTCGAGAGCTGGTTCCAGAGCTCGTCGGCCTATGAATCGCAGGAGCGGCGTCATTTGATCGATTGCCCGGCCTGCGGGTCGAGCAAGGTCGAGCGCGCGATCATGGCGCCGCAGATCATCGGCAAGAAGGGCCGCGAGAAGGCTCAGCCAGCCCCCGCAGCGGCGCCTGCCCCCGCCGAGGCACCCGCACCCGCCAGCGAATCGACGTCGCTGATGATGGCGCAGGAGCGCGAGTTGCGCGCCAAGCTGAAGGAGCTGCGCGACCACATCGTCAAGAACGCCGACAATGTCGGCGAGCGCTTCCCCAACGAGGCGCGCAAGATGCATTACGGCGATATCGAGCATCGGCCGATCTATGGCGAGGCCTCGCCCGAAGAGGCGCGCGCGCTGATCGACGAAGGCGTCGAGGTCTCGCCGCTGCCGACCCTGCCGGAAGATCGGAATTGACGCGCACTGCTTCGCTCTCGTCATTGCGAGGAGCGAAGCGACGAAGCAATCCAGCTTCGCGCTTGTTACGCTATGGATTGCTTCGCCTCGCTCGCAATGACGGGTGGGCTAAACCGGCCGAGCGTCCTGAATGACTCCCGAGACATTTTCTTCCTGGCAGGTCTGGGCGTTTCTTTCGGCCATCTTCGCCGCGCTGACCGCGATCTTCGCCAAGGTCGGCGTCGAAGGCATCAACTCCGATCTTGCCACCCTGATCCGCACCGTGGTCGTGCTGATCACGCTGTCGGCGATCCTGTTCGCAACCGGGCAGTTCACCCAGGCCGGACCGATCTCGGCCAAAAGCTGGCTGTTCCTGCTGCTGTCCGGGCTCGGCACCGGCGCGTCATGGATCTGCTATTTCCGCGCGCTCAAGCTCGGCCCCGCGACGCTGGTGGCGCCGATCGACAAGCTCAGCGTGGTGCTGGTGGCGCTGTTCGGCGCCGTCTTCCTCGGCGAGCGCCCCTCGGCCTATGGCTGGATCGGGATCGCGCTGATCTCGGCCGGCGCGGTGCTGGTTGCCGTCAAAGGCTAATCCATAGCGTTCTCGAGCAAAGTGGCTTACCGGTTCGCGTGAAGAAAACGCGTCAAACAAGAGTCTAAGCAGCGATCAACAAGGCAACGCCAACGACGATCAGGACAATGCCGAACACCTCACGCAGCGAGAACGGCTGCTTGAGCGAGAAATACGCCACGCCCTGCGCGAACAGCACCTCGATCAGCGCCAGCGTGCGCACATTGGCGGCGGCGGTGAGTGCGAAGGCCAAAAACCAGAATTGCGAGGAGAACGCGCCCATGAAGCCCGCGAACATCGAAGGCCGCCACAGGCCGAGGATTTTCCGCAGCACGTCGGGCGCGCGCAGCAACAGATAGACCGACAGGATCAGCGTCTGGACGAACAGGCTCCACATCAGCGTGTAGGAGGCCGCCGTCACGAACGAGACGCCGGGCACGGCAATGATCGCGCCGCGAAAGCTCACCGCCGAGATCGCGAACACCGCGGCGGCGCCGAGGCCGAGCACGGTCGGGCGCAGATCCGCAAAGCTCTTCTGCCCGCCGGGCCGCAGCGCGGTGATGACGACGCCGACGGTGGCGATCACCATCGCGATCACCTTGGGCGTCGTGAGATGATCGCCGAGGAAGATGAAGCCGAAGATCGCGGTCTGGATCGCCTCGGTCTTCATGTAGGCCGTGGTCACCACGAAGGAGCGGTCGTTCATCGCCAGCAGCATGAAGCCGGTGCCGACGATCTGACTCAGCGCGCCGGAGAGCAGCCACGGCCAGAACGACGCCGCAGGCCACGGCACGGCATCGCCGGTCAGCAGCACCGCCAGCGCGAAGAACACCACCGAGAACGGCAGGCCGAACAGGAAGCGGATATTGGTCGCGCCCCAGGTGCCGAGCGGCCCGGTCAGATGCCGCTGCATCGCATTGCGCGCCACCTGCCCGAAGGCAGCGACGATGGTGAAGGGGATCCAGAGCGAGGCGATCGTGAGCATGCGGGATAAGGGAAGTGTGCCGGGGCGAGAGTACGCGCGCAGCGTGCCCGGCGCGGCTGACGTGGTCAACTGACGCGCCGCATACATGCTCGTAACGCGGACCTCGCCCCCAAGATGAGCCGGTGGTTATGGGTCCCTGCTTTCGCAGGGACGACACCTATCGTGTGGCCGAGACCCTCGCCTCTCACACCTCCTCCGCCACCACCATGTAGTTCACGTCCATGTCGGACGAGACGCTCCATTTGTCGGCGATCGGGTTGTAGACCACGCCGGCCTGTTCGGTGACGGTGAGGTTGACGTCGCCGAGATAACGTTCGAGCTCGGCGGGGGTAACGAACTTGCCCCAGTCATGGGTGCCGCGCGGCAGCCAGCGCAGCACATATTCGGCGCCGACGATCGCCAGCGCGAAGCTCTTCCAGTTGCGGTTCAGGGTCGAGACCACCATCAGCCCGCCGGGCTTGAGCATCGCCGTGCAGCGCTTGATGAAGGCGCCGACATCGACGACATGCTCGACCACCTCCATCGCCAGCACGATGTCGAAGCGCTCGCGTACGTCCATGTCCTCGATCGTGGTGCAGCGGTAGTCGATCGACAGATGGCCCTTGTCGGCGTGCAGCTTGGCCGCGGATATGTTGGTGGCGGATGGATCGATCCCGATCACCTGGGCGCCGAGCCGGGTGAACGGCTCGCACAGCAGCCCGGCGCCGCAGCCGATGTCGAGCAGGCGCAGCCCGGACAGGCAGTTCAGGCTCTTGGCGTTGCGCTCGAACTTGCGGCAGGCGGCGTCGCGGATATAGGTCAGGCGAAGCGGATTGATCTTGTGCAGCGGCGCCATCTTGCCGCGCGGATCCCACCATTCATCCGACAGTTTCGAGAACTTCGCGACCTCGGCCGGATCGACCGAGTTGGCGGAGGCATTGGAAAGCGTTGTGGCCATGATTGCGCGCGCCCCTATCGCGCGGTGATCGAATTGCGGAACGATAGCGGCGAGGCGATGGTCTTGATGGTTTCGATGCCCTCGCCGACGCCGCGAATGGTGACGTCGCCATAATTGAGCAGCCGCCCCATGATGCTCTGGTTGACGTCGACGCTCTCGACCTTGTCGAGGCTCATCTCGAAGGTGCGGCGCTTGATGAAGCCGCTCTTGTGCACCACGCGGAAATTGGTGACGTCGGTTTCCGTGGTCCAGCGATGGAACCAGGCCGTGACGCTCCAGTAGAGTGCCGCAACCGCGACCACGGCAGCGGCCGCGAGGCAAGCCAGCGTGAGGCCGTCGACCGCCGTCATCCGCGACAGGATCAGCAGCACCAGCACCACAATCCAGGCCCCGATCGCCGGCAGATAGAACATCCAGTGCGCGTTGGTGGAATACAGCACCTTCTCGCCAGGCTGCAGGATTTCGTCGATGTAACGCCCCATCCGATCCGCCTTCGAATTACCCTCGCGCTACCCTTGCGTTACCCTCGCGCAACAGCCCGCCCGCAACCGGTAAAAACACCCCAAAAGACCCTCCAGGGACCCCCAGGAAGCGGCTTGCCCCCGGGCGCGGCGCTATGTATACGCGCCTTTCGGTCCCCGCGCTTGCGGTTTTCGGCGTGGGTTAACCTACTTATCCTCTTAAAGGAATAGACGCGTCGTCATGGGCCGCCTCGTGATGAAATTCGGCGGTACGTCCGTCGCCAATATCGATCGCATCCGCAATGTCGCGCAGCATGTGAAGCGCGAGGTCGACGCGGGCCACGAGGTCGCCGTCGTCGTCTCCGCGATGTCCGGCAAGACCAACGAACTGGTCGGCTGGTGCACCGACGCCTCGCCGATGCACGACGCCCGCGAATATGACGCGGTGGTCGCCTCCGGCGAGCAGGTCACCTCCGGGCTGCTCGCGATCGTGCTGCAGGGTATCGGCATCCAGGCGCGCTCCTGGCAGGGCTGGCAGATCCCGATCAAGACCTCGGACGCGCATGCTTCGGCGCGCATCCTCGATATCGACGGCACCGAGATCATCACCCGCTTCAAGGAGCGCCAGGAGGTCGCGGTGATCGCCGGCTTCCAGGGCATCAATCCGCAGACCGGCCGCATCACCACGCTCGGCCGCGGCGGTTCGGACACCTCGGCGGTGGCGATCGCGGCCGCGCTGCGTGCCGACCGCTGCGACATCTACACCGACGTCGACGGCGTCTACACCACCGATCCCCGCGTGGTGCCGAAGGCGCGCCGGCTCGACAAGATCGCGTTCGAGGACATGCTGGAGCTGGCCTCGCAGGGCGCCAAGGTGCTGCAGGTTCGCTCGGTGGAGCTCGGCATGGTGCACAACATGCCGATCTTCGTGCGCTCCAGCTTCGACAAGCCTGAGGATATCGACCCGCACGGCACGCCGCCGGGCACGCTGATCTGCAGCGAGGAGGAAATCATGGAAATGCACGTCGTCACCGGCATCGCCTTCTCCAAGGACGAAGCCCAGATTTCCGTGCGCCAGATCGAGGACAAGCCCGGCGTGGCCGCGGCGATCTTCGGGCCGCTCGCGGATGCCAACATCAATGTCGACATGATCGTGCAGAACGTGTCCGAGGACGGCAAGACCACCGACCTCACCTTCACCGTTCCGGCCACCGACTATAACCGCGCCAAGGACACGATCACCTCCGCCAAGGCCAAGATCGGCTACATCAGGCTCGACACCGCGACCGACGTCGCCAAGGTCTCGGTGATCGGCAGCGGCATGCGCAGCCACGCCGGCGTCGCGGCGAAGGCGTTCAAGGCACTGGCCGAGCGAAACATCAACATCCGCGCCATCACCACCTCCGAGATCAAGTTCTCGGTCCTGATCGACGCCGCCTACACCGAACTCGCGGTGCGCACGCTGCACACACTGTACGGGCTGGATCAGGCGTAGGGGTTACCGCGGACCAGCGGCGGACGGAGCTCCATCCGCTGTCATTTCCCGGTGCGCAATTGCGCACCTGAGCGCGTGCGGAGCACGAGCCCGGAATCCACCGGGCCGCGGATTCCGTGGGAAAATCGATTCCGGGCTTTCGCTTCGCAAGCCCCGGGGAATGACGGAGGAGAGAGCACGGGATACCCTCCAGTACCCCCGTCCCGGAGTTAGAATTTCTCTTAGCGGGCGCAGCATTGAGCTGACGCAGACGTTATTTGCTACTGGCAGGCGTTTTGCTTGGCAAAGCGAGCCTCGATTGGCTATACGGCCAGTCAGGTGGGCTGTCGCAAACTGTGGCACAGTTTCAGCGATCCCGAATCGGCGGGAACTGGCGCGAGCGGCGACGCCGAATGACTAAAATTGTTGGTTTTGACGAGTTTTGCGCCAGCGGCCGGCCGGCCCGGTGCGCCGGCCTCGTGGGGAGGGATTGAAGCATATGCGGAGCGCGTCGGGAGGCCCCCGCATCCTGTTGAGACGGCTCCGCGAAACCATGGCGGAGCAAGTCTCCGCCCAGGAGCGCCTCGACAAGATCGTGGTGCTGATCGCGGCCAATATGGTGGCCGAGGTCTGCTCCTGCTACGTGCTGCGCGTCGACAACACGCTCGAACTCTACGCCACCGAAGGTCTGAACCGCGACGCCGTGCACCGCACCGTGATGAGCGCGCATGAGGGCCTGGTCGGCCTCGTCGCCAGCGAGGCGACGCCGCTCAATTTGTCCGACGCGCAAAGCCATCCGGCCTTCGCCTACCGCCCGGAGACCGGCGAAGAGGCCTACCACTCGTTCCTCGGCGTGCCGATCCTGCGCGCCGGCAACACGCTCGGCGTGCTGGTGGTGCAGAACCGCGCCAAGCGCACCTATGTCGAGGAAGAAGTCGAGGCGCTGCAGACCACCGCCATGGTGCTGGCGGAGATGATCGCCTCCGGCGAGCTTGCTGCGCTGGCCCAGCCCGGCGCCGAGCCAGCCGCGCGGCACTCGCTGCACAAAACCGGCGCAGTGCTCTCCGACGGCATCGCGCTCGGCCATGTCGTGCTGCACGAGCCGCGCGTCGTCATCACCAACTACATCGCCGAGGATCTGCCGAAGGAGGTCAAGCGGCTCGACACCGCGCTGGCCAATCTGCGCGCCGATCTCGACCGCATGCTGGAGCGCGGCGACGTCGCCGAGGGCGGCGAGCACCGCGAGGTGCTGGAAGCCTATCGCATGTTCGCCAACGACCAAGGCTGGTCGCACAAGCTGCATGAGGCGGTCGCCACCGGCCTCACCGCGGAGGCCGCCGTCGAACGCGTGCAGTCCGATACCCGCGCGCGCATGCTGCGCTCGACCGATCCCTATCTGCGCGACCGCCTGCACGACCTCGAGGATCTCGGCCATCGCCTGATGCGGCAATTGGTCGGCCAGGACCATGCGCCGTCGCGCGAGCAGCTGCCCGACAACGCCATCCTGATCGCCCGCGCGATGGGTCCCGCGGCGCTGCTCGACTACGACCGCAAGCGGCTGCGCGGCCTGGTGCTGGAGGAAGGCACTGCGAACTCCCACGTCTCGATCGTGGCGCGCGCGCTCGGCATTCCCGCGGTCGGCGAGGTGCCGAACGCGCCCGGCATCGCCGATCCGGGCGACGCCATCATCGTCGACGGCATCTCCGGCGAGATCTATGTCCGTCCCTCGGCCGAGATCGAATCGGCCTACGCCGAGCGCGTCCGCTTCCGGGCGCGGCGGCAGGCGCAATATTCGGCGCTGCGCGACAAGGCCTGCGTGACCAAGGACGGCCAGCCGATCGAGCTTCTGATCAATGCCGGCCTGACCATCGACCTGCCGCATATCGACGACACCGGCAGCGCCGGCATCGGCCTGTTCCGCACCGAACTGCAGTTCATGGTGAGCCCGAGCCTGCCGCGCTCGAGCGACCAGCTCGCGCTGTACCGCACCGTGCTCGACGCCGCCGGCACCAAGCCCGTCACTTTCCGCACGCTCGACATCGGCGGCGACAAGGCGCTGCCCTATATGGAGACCGTGGTCGAGGAAAATCCCGCGCTCGGCTGGCGCGCGATTCGGCTCGGCCTCGACCGCCCCGGCCTGCTGCGCGGCCAGATCCGTGCGCTGTTGCGCGCCGGCGGCGGCCGCGCGCTGAAGATCATGTTCCCGATGATCTCCGACGTCGCCGAGTTCGACCAGGCCAAGGCGATCGTCGAGCGCGAGCTGACCTATCTGCGCCAGCATGGCCATTCGCTGCCCGAGCGAATCGATATCGGCACCATGGTGGAAGTGCCGGCCCTGCTCTACCAGCTCGACGAGCTCTTGAAGAAGGTCGACTTCGTCTCGGTCGGCTCCAACGACCTGTTCCAGTTCCTGTTTGCGGTCGACCGCGGCAACGCCAAGGTCTCCGAGCGCTTCGACACCCTGTCGGCGCCGATCCTGCGCGCGCTGCGCGACATCGTGCGCAAGGCCAAGGTTGCGAAGAAAGCCGCCTCGCTGTGCGGAGAGATGGCCTCGAAACCGATCGGCGCGCTGGCGCTGATCGCGCTTGGCTACCGTTCGCTTTCATTGTCAGCAACTGCGCATGGCCCGGTCAAGGCGATGATCCTCGACCTCGACGCCACGAAGGCGGAGGCGATGATCAATCCGCTGCTCGACGCGCCGGTTGGCAGCGTGTCGATCCGCGCGGCGCTGACGAAATTTGCGGAAACCGAGGGGCTGGCCTTGTAGCGACGCTGTCGTCGCCGCTGCCGCCCTTTCGCGCCTCCCGCAATTCGAGACTTCAACATGCTACCCGAAGCCAAAC
Organism: Bradyrhizobium sp. th-b2; assembly: GCF_000426785.1. NCBI lineage: Bacteria > Pseudomonadati > Pseudomonadota > Alphaproteobacteria > Hyphomicrobiales > Nitrobacteraceae > Bradyrhizobium > Bradyrhizobium sp. th-b2. Next base: position 187,729 of record NZ_AUGA01000006.1, on the reverse strand, counting down.
TCGACGTCCTGCTCACCCATCACGCCTCGCTCGAAGCCGAGCTGCTCGGCCAGGTCAACTCCGAGCGCTATGTGCAGATCACGCGCGAGCTCGCCGAGCTCAATCCGTTGATCGACGCGGTGAAGCTCTATCGCTCCGCCCGCTCGGAGCTCGCCGATACCGAGGCGATGCTGGCGGATGCGGGGACTGACGCCGAGATGCGCAGCATGGCGGAAGCCGAGCTGGAAACGCTGCAGGCGCGCATCGGCGAGCTCGAGCAGAATATCCGGATCGCGCTGTTGCCCAAGGACGCGATGGATGACCGCAACGTGGTGCTGGAAATCCGTGCCGGCACCGGCGGCGACGAGGCCTCGCTGTTCGCCGGCGACCTGTTCCGGATGTATGAGCGCTTCGCCGGCCTGCAGGGCTGGAAGGTCGAGGTGATCTCGGCGAGCGAAGGCACCGTCGGCGGCTTCAAGGAAATCATCGCCGAGGTGCAGGGCCGCGGCGCCTTCGCCAAGCTGAAATTCGAATCCGGCGTACACCGCGTGCAGCGCGTGCCCGACACCGAAACGCAGGGCCGCATCCACACCTCGGCCGCGACCGTCGCGGTGCTGCCGGAAGTCGAGGACGTCGACGTCGACATCAAGAACGACGATCTGAGGATCGAGACCATGCGCGCGGGCGGCGCCGGCGGTCAGCACGTCAACAAGACCGAATCGGCGATCCGCATCACCCATCTTCCGACCGGCATCGTGGTGATGATGCAGGACAGCCGCTCGCAGCACAAAAACCGGGCATCGGCGATGAACATCCTGCGTTCGCGCATTTATGACGCCGAGCGCCAGCGTGTCGAGGCCGCGCGCTCCGCCGACCGCAAGGAGAAGGTCGGCTCCGGCGACCGCTCGGAGCGCATCCGCACCTATAACTTCCCGCAAGGGCGAGTCACCGACCACCGCATCAATCTGACGCTCTACAAGCTGCCGCAGGTGATCGCGGGCGAGGCACTTGGCGAACTGATCGATGCGCTGACCACCGAGCACCAGGCCGCGCAGCTCGCGGCGCAGGGCGCGGCGGCTTGAGAACGCGATTTATTGTTCGCGCATGATCTCTTCGGAAAACCGCTGCGCACTTTTCCGGATCATGCGCTAGCGTTTTTGCGACTGCCTGAAGTGGCGCAGGATCTTGCCGAGCGCCGGACCGGCCGTGGTCAGCTCCTCGAGGTGAATCTTCGACAGCGCTTGCAGCTTGCGCTCGCCCTGCGCTGTCAGCGTCACCAGAACACGCCGGCCGTCGGCGGCGTCGACCGCCCGCGTCAGCAGCCCGAGCTTCGTCATCCGGTTGACCAGCTCGACCGCGGTGTGATGGCGGATCAGCAAATAGCGGGCGATATCGCCGACAGTGGTTGGCTCTTCGCCGGAGAAGCCCTTGATGGCGAGCAGCGCCTGATGCTGCTGCGGCGTCAACCCGGCCTGCTGGGCTGCCTGTTCGCTGAACGCAAGGAAGCTGCGCAGCTGGTGGCGAAACCGCGCCAGCGCCGGGTAATCGACCGTCGCGGCCGCGACGCTACGCTTTGCGGTCGCGGCCGGCGCGCGCCGCTGCTTCGATTGAGGCATTCGCTGGTCTTGCTCCAGGCTCGCTCCGCCGGACGGCAGGAGCCGTGCGACACTATCAAGCCCGGGCCCGGCGGACCATCCTACCTCACGCCCTTGCACTCATGTTTTCAACGGTTTGACGGTCGAGCGGCACGGCCGGGCGGCATCACGGCTGCGGCCAGTGATCGTAGCTCGAACTCAAGATCTTCAGCAGCACGATCTGGAACGCGACCGGAATCCGTGGGCTCCGGCGGCGGATCGACTTCTCCAGCGCCTCGGTGATCTCGTTCTTGGTGAGATGCCCGGCCGAGGCACGCTCGACCAGATCACCCCAGACCTCCGACAGCGATTTGCCGGTATGATGCGGCGCCGGGATCGATATCCCGCGCGTCTCGGCCCAATCGATGATCTCGCGCATGGTTTGCTGTCCGCAGTTTCGCGCGGTCGCAAGATGGCGCGCCGTGAGCAGGCGAAGCAGATCGTCCGGCGGCGTCCAGCCCAGCTTTGGCGGCACTTCGTCGAGCAGCTCGGCCGACAACTCCTTCAGAACGTTGATCGCGCGGATGCTCAGGCTGCTCGACTGCTCAGCGCCGCCGTCCTCGGTCACGGCGCGCTCTCCGGGATTTCCGGTGCGACTTGAAGGCTCGTGGATCATCGCCTCTCACTACAGGACCCGCACCCGGGCGGTAAACCCAGCTATATCGTATTCCGACATTAATTCTATCGTAGACCGATATGATTCGACGAAAGGCGACATTGACTAAATATGCCGGTGGGGAATTGTAGCTGCGACGGGCTGCTCCATCGCAGCCGGCGCATCCAGCCGCCGATCGATCCGATCCGGCGGCCAGTGAGCATGCGCGCCAAAAATCATATAATTGGAGGATAGTGAGCGATGAGCACCAAGGATTTCCTGCCGCGCAGAGCACTGAACGTCTCGCGTCGCACCCTGCTGCAGGCCGGTGCCGGCCTGATCGGCGGCACCGTGCTGCCGGCCTCGATCACGTCGCGGGCATTCGCCGAGGATCATCCGGCGATCGGGACATTTCCCGCCGGCTCGGCCGGCTCCTCGGCCTTCATCGGCATCTCGGTCCCGCGCACAGGCACCTATGCGGTGCAGGGCGAGGATGAGCTCAAGGGCTATCAGCTCGCGATCGAGCACATCAACAGCGGTCACGAGTTGATCAAGAAGATCTCGCCGAAGACCTCAAAGGGCGTGCTCGGCAAGGAACTGAAGTTCGGCGTCGCGGATTCCGCGGCGAAGCCGAACGAGGCCGTGCAGGCGCAGCAGCGCTTCATCACCGAGAACAAGGCGGTGATGATCACCGGCGGCACGTCGAGTGCGGTCGCGGTCGCGCTGAACAAGCTGGCGCAGCGCGAGAAGGTGATCTTCGTTTGCGGTATCTCCGGATCGAACGACACCACCGGCAAGGATTGCGTGCGCTACGGTTTCCGCCAGAACTTCTATGGCCAGACCGCTGCCGCTGCAATCGCGCCGGTGCTGATCAAGCAGTTCGGCAAGAACAAGAAGGCCGCCTATCTGACGCCCGACTACACCTATGGCCACACGGTGACCAAGTCGATGCAGGACCGCCTCGCCGAGGCGGGCTGGACCACCACCACCAACCAGGTGTCGCCGCTCGGCGCGCCCGACTATTCGTCGTATCTGCTCAATGTCGCGAATTCCGGCGCCGACGTGCTGATCAACGTCAACTGGGGCCACGACGCCGTGCTGTCGACGCAGCAGGCCAAGCAGTTCGGCGTGCTCGACAAGATGAAGCTCGTGGTGCCCTACCAGGTGCCGTTCATCGCCCGGGAGACCGGCGGCTGATGCAGGGCGTCTACGCCGCGACCGACTATTGGTGGACCATCGAGGACAAGTATCCGCTGGCCAAGATGTTCAACGAGACCTTCGAGAAGAAGTTCGGATACAAACCGGAATGGGGCGCCGAGAACGCCTATGTCAGCTTCGCGCACTGGGCCCGCATGGTCGAGGAAGCCGGCAGTTTCTATCCGCCCGACGTCATCAAGGCCTACGAGAAGGGCGAGACCGTCCCTTCGCTGGTCGGCGACGTGCATTATCGCCCCGAAGATCACCAATGCGTCCGCCCCGTCTTCATCGTCCGCGGCAAGATGGAAAAGGAGATGAAGAACAAGGAGGACTATTACGAGGTGATCGAGATCGTCGCCGGCGACGGCTTGATCCAGAAGCCGGATGCGTTCGGCTGCCATCTCGGCGACTACACCTGATCAACGTGGGACAACTCGGCGCCGTGGGCGGGGCGACCCGACCCGCGGCGCCGCTTTGTGTCGGAACGCATCCTCCATTGACTGGGCCGACTGAACGCACGCCATGATCAACTGGCCAAATTTCGTTTCGCAACTTTTCAACGGACTGGCGCTCGGCGCACTGCTTGCGCTGATCAGCTCCGGGCTGACGATCATCTACGGCACGCTCGGGGTGCTCAATCTCGCCCACGGCGCCATGTTCATGATCGGCGGCTACGCCGGATACGTGACCTATTCCTACACCGGCTCCTTCATTCTCGCCGTGATCGCGGGATCGCTGTTCGTGATGGCGCTCGGCGTCGCGATGGAGCGGATCATCATCCGCCACTTCTACCATCGCCCGCATGAGGACCAGCTGTTGGTCACGTTCGGCCTCGGCATCTGTTTCGTCGAGATCGTGCGGCTGATCTTCACCAGCCAGTCGCAGGTGGTGCCGCCGCCGGCGCTGCTGCAGGGCATCACCTCGATGGGCTTCCTGTTCTACCCGACCTACCGGCTCGCCGTCGTCGGCATCGTCGCGGTCGCGCTCGGCGCGCTGTTCCTGATCCTCTACCGCACCCGGCTCGGCATGATCGTGCGCGCCGGCATCGAGGATTCGGTGATGGTCGATTCGCTCGGCATCAACGTCTACCGCGTCTTCATGATCGTGTTCGGCATCGGTGCGATGGCCGCAGGCTTCGCCGGAATCATCAACGCGCCCGTGGTGTCGCTGACTCCCGGCGTCGGCGACGACATCCTGGTCGAGACCTTCGTGGTGGTGGTGATCGGCGGCGTCGGCTCGTTTCCCGGCGCGATCCTCGGCGGACTGATCGCCGGCGAGATCATCAGCATCACCTCGATGTTCAACCCCGGTTACGCCTACGTCATGCTGTTCGCGGCGATGACGCTCGTGCTCGTGCTCAGACCGCACGGCCTGCTCGGCACGCAGGGCCGCGAATGACGACGGATTTTTAAATGCTGAAACAGCGCCCATACCTGATCGAGTTTCTGACGGCCGCCGGCCTGATCGCCGCGCCCTTCGTGCTGCCGTGGCTCGGCTTCGCACCCAACACGGTGAACCGGATCCTGGTCTGGGGCCTGTTCGGGCTCGGCTTCGACATCCTGTTCGGCTTCACCGGCCTGCTGTCGTTCGGCCAATCGGCCTTCTACGGCACCGGCGGCTTCGTCGCCGCATGGCTGCTGACCCGCGCCGGCTTCCCGAACGTCGTCCTCGCGCTCGTCATCGGCATGATCGCGGCCGCCGCGGCGGGCTATCTGATCGGCCTGATCGCGCTGCGCCGCACCGGCATCTACTTCGCCATGATCACGGTGGCGATCGCGGAGGTGTTCTTCTTCGTCGAGTTCAATCCGCTGTCGGACTTCACCGGCGGCGAGAACGGGCTGCCGGGCGTGCCGACCCCGAGCTTCAATCTCGGCTTCACCACGCTGCACTTCACCACCGGCTGGTCGCTCTACCAGTTCCTGGCGCTGTGCTACTTCATCGGCGTCGTGATCGCGCTACGCATCGTGCGTTCGCCGGTCGGCGCCGTGTTCAACGCGATCAGGGACAATCCGCTGCGCGCGACCGCGGTCGGCCACAACATCCACGGCTACAAGCTGACCGCCTTCGTGATCGCCGCCGCCTATGCCGGATTTGCCGGCGGCCTGCTGGGCGTGCTGCAGGCCTTCATGCCGCCCGACGCGTTCACCTTCGACACCTCTGGGCAGCTCGTGATGCAGACGGCGATCGGCGGCCGCGGCACGCTGTTCGGGCCGCTGGTCGGCGCCGCGGTCTGGCTGTCGCTGCAGGACTTCCTGCAGGCGGCACTCGGGCTCGGCGCGGCCTGGAAGCTCGTGCTCGGCATCGTGTTCGTGCTGCTGGTCTGCTTCCTGCGCCGCGGCATCATCGGCGGCCTCGCCGATCTCTACCGGCTCGTGACCGGACCGCGCCGCACGAGCGAGCCGGACGAGAGCGCGCCGGAGACTGTCGCTGTGACAAGCGAGCGGCGTGCCGCGGCCGCCGCCGCACCGATGCCCGCCCCACCCCGCACGGACAGCAATCCGTCCGGTCCGATCCTCCAGGCCCGGGGCCTGACCAAGCGCTATGGCGGCCTGCTCGCCAACAGCGATATCGACTTCACCGTCAATCATGGTGAGCTGCGCGGCATCATCGGCCCGAACGGCGCCGGCAAATCGACCTTCTTCAAGATGCTGACCTGCGAGGTCCACCCGACCTCGGGCACCATCGTATTTGGCGGCCGCGACATCACCGGGATGAACGTCACCGACGTCTGTCAGCTCGGCCTGACCAAAAGCTACCAGGTCAACCAGCTGTTCGCCGGCCTGACGGTGCGCGAGAACCTGGTGATCGCGGCGCTGTCGGGGCTTCGCGGCAAGTTCAAGCTCGATCTGTTCCGCAGCATCGACAGCATCCCCGGCCTGTCCGAGCGCGTGCAGCAGACGCTCGAGCTGGTCAATCTGACCTCGAGGCCCGATACGCCCGTGTCGGAGCTCGCCTATGGCGAGAAGCGACGGCTCGAGATCGGGCTGGCGCTGGCAACGTCGCCGAGCCTGTTGCTGCTCGATGAGCCCTTGGCCGGCATGAGCCCGCGCGAACGCGTCGAGACCGTGAAGCTGCTGAAGTCGATCAGCCAGGGCCGCACCATGATCATCATCGACCACGACATGGATGCGCTGTTCGAGCTCGCCGAGCGCGTCACCGTGCTGCAGGAGGGCCGCGTACTGGTCGAGGGAACGCCGGAAGAGATCAAGAACAATTCGACCGTCCAGGAGGCCTATCTTGGCGGCGTGCATGGAGTGCTCGCCGCATGAGCCTGCTCGAGGTCAATGGACTGAACAGCTATTACGGGGATTCGCACATCCTGTTCGACGTCTCGATGCGGGTCGAGCGCAACGAGGTGGTGGCGCTGCTCGGCCGCAATGGCGCCGGCAAGAGCACGACGCTGAAGAGCCTGATGGGCGTGGTGACCCCGCGTCGCGGCTCGGTGATGTTCGACGGTGTCGAGATATCCGGCAGGAAGAGCCACAAGATCGCGCAGGCCGGCATGCAGCTGGTCCATGAGGAGCGCCGCATCTTCGGCAGCCTGAGCGTCGAGGAGAACCTCGTGATCGCCGGCCTGACCGCCTCGCAGCGTTGGCCGCTCGCCCGCATCTACGAGATGTTCCCGCGGCTCCGGGAGCGGCGGAGCAATCGCGGCACTGACCTGTCGGGCGGCGAGCAGCAGATGCTGGCGATCGCGCGCGCACTGGTGCGCGATCCGAAGATCATCCTGCTCGACGAGCCGTTCGAAGGACTGGCGCCGGTGATCGTGCGCGACCTGATGAAGGCGTGCCGCGATCTGGCCGAGGCCGGACAGACCATCGTGCTGGTGGAGCAGAACCTCGCCGCAACGCTCGCGCTGGCGCAGCGCATTTACATCATCAACAATGGACACATCGTCCATGAAGGGCCCGCGCAGGAGATCAAGGCGCAGCCAGAGGTCCTGCAGCGCTATCTCGGGGTCTAACCCGCGCCGCTCCGCTCAGCTCGCAAGCGCCGCGATCATGCGTTTGGCATGATCGGCGAGCACAGCCATCTCCTCCTTGCGCGTCTGGGCGGGCAGCAGCGCGACGCCGGCCTTCACCGGCATCACATGCATATGCAAATGGAAGACGACCTGACCGCTGGCGGGTTCGCTGAATTGCTGGATGATGATGCCATCAGCGGAGAACACCTTCATCGCGGCGACGGCGATGCGCTTCGCCGACCGCGCGACGGCGGCAAGATCGTCTTCCGCGATGTCGAGGATTCCGCGCGCGGGCGCTTTCGGAATGACCAGCGTATGTCCGGGCGACCGCGGCATGATGTCGAGAAAGGCAAAGGTCCGGTCGGTTTCATGGACCTTGAAACTCGGCACCTCGCCCCGCAGGATCCTGGCGAAGATGTTCTGGTCGTCATAGCCCGTCATGGTCGTGCGTTCCGGATCGATGCGTTCTAGGCGCCGACCGTGCGCGCCGGCCGCACGGGGTGCAAGTGATATCGACGCCGCATCGACCATCGGCTAACAACGCGCGATGAGCGCATCAGCAGGACATGGCAGCCAGACCGTCGAGAGCGCCCGGCGCGCGCTCGCCGCGCGCCTCAAGGCGGCCGGCAGCGACGCCGTCGAACTCGATGCGCGGCTCTTGGTCGGCGCCGCACTGGGGCTCGATCTGACCGGCATGATCACGTCGGCAGCGCAGCCGCTGACCCCTGACGAAGCGGATCGCCTCGAGCGCCTCGCAGTGCGCCGCCTCGCCGGCGAGCCGGTCGCGCGCATTCTCGGCAGCAAGGAATTTTGGGGACTGCCGCTGCAGCTCTCCGCCGCGACGCTGGTGCCGCGCCCCGACACCGAGACTGTGGTCGAGCGCGCGCTCGAACTGCTGCGCGCCGACGGCACCGCCGGCCGCGCCTTGCGGATCGCTGATCTCGGCACCGGGTCGGGCGCGATCCTGCTGGCGCTGCTCTCGGAACTGCCCAACGCGCATGGCTTCGCCACCGACATCTCGGCGGAGGCATTGCAGACCGCGAGCCGGAACGCCGCCGAGCTCGGACTTGCCGATCGCGCGACCTGGATCAAATGCGATTACGGCAGCGGGCTGACCGGCGTGTTCGACCTGATCGTGTCCAATCCGCCCTACATCCCCTCCGCCGACATCGCCGGCCTCGACGTCGAGGTGCGCGAGCATGATCCCCGCGCGGCGCTCGATGGCGGTGCCGACGGGCTCGACGCCTACCGCGCGCTGATTTCGCAATCTGCGGGTCTTTTGACCTCAAACGGACTTCTGGTTGTGGAGGTTGGGCAGGGCCAGAGCAGCGACGTTGAAGCCCTGATGACGGCGTCCGGGTTATCCCCAACGGGGCCGCCCAGGGCCGATCTCGGGGGCGTTCCGAGGGCCGTTTCCGCCCGCCGGCTGCCCCGATAAAGTCCTATTGGAACGCAAAAAAACCTCTTGGAATATCTCCCGGGAACGACTACGTTCCGGGCACAACATCGGTGCTGGCCCCGTAATCGTTACGGGTGATGACCAGGGTTCAGCAGAGCCCGCCGATCGAAAGGTTCCAGGAACGCAGGTCACATTGAGCGCAATAGCTGAAAGCTGTGCTGCTCTCGACCGCCAAGCGAACGAAAGCCCGTTATTGCGCTTGAAGACTTACGCACGAGAACTGGGCCTGTCTCAACGGGCGCAATGATTTGGTCGCTAGCGAGATCCGCTGGCGGCGGTTGGGGAACGCGTCTTTGCTGAACGCGACTTTGCTGAACGAGATGGTCGGCGAGATCGAAGCCACTTCGGACGGTATTGCGATTCCGTGCGCCTAGGCGCGCGCCGAATCGGACTCTGAGAATCGGACTGTGGACTGCAATAACTTCAGGGCTGGAATAAAAGGCGACAGATGAGAAACGGTCAGAACAACAAGCGGATGCGCAACCGGAATAACAACAATAACAACAACAACAACAATAACCGGCGCGGCCAGAATCCCCTGACACGGGTGTACGAATCGAACGGACCCGACATCAAGATCCGCGGCACGGCCTCCCACGTGGCCGAGAAGTACGTCCAGCTGGCGCGCGATGCGCGCTCCTCCGGCGACCCGGTGGCGGCTGAAAACTACTACCAGCACGCTGAGCATTACTACCGGATCATCGCAGCGGCGCAGGAGCAGTTCAGGCAGAATCAGCAGCAACCGCGCCCCGACGCCGAGCCGATCGCGACCGACGACAGCGACGACGACAGCGACGGCTATTCGAGCTTCGGCCAGGAGCCGGGCTTCGTGCCCCAGCAGCAACAGCCCTTCATCCGCGAGAACGGCCAGCCGCCGTACCAGCGCGAGCAGCCGCCGCGCGAGCGTGAGCATCAGCCACGCGAGCACCGCGAGCGTGAGCATCGTCCGCAGCCGCAATATCAGCCGCAGCCGCCGAACCAGCCGCAGCCCGTGCTGGCCGATGCCGGCGGCGTCGATCGCCTGCCCTCGTTCATCACCGGTGGCGCGCAGCCGCAAGTCAACGGCGCCTTTGAAGGCAATGGCGGCGCAGAACGCGGCGAACGTAGCGAACGCTTCCCGCGCCGCCGCCGCCGCCCGCACGGCCCGCGCGCCGACATCGCCGCGCAGCCCGCGCCGAGCGACGACTTCAATCCGGGCAACGAATAACCCTGAAGATCTCCCATCCTCCCTTCGCGGGGAGGGTGAATAAATCGCGTCACTGGAGCTTCGGTTCTGATTGAATCAGAACCGAAGCTCCAGCTTTTTATTTTGACGCGTTTTCCCCGAGCGAACCGGCATCCACTTCGCTCGAAAACGCTCTATTCCGGGTGAATGGATTTGCGCGTCGCCGTCGATGACGGCACCAGCACCGGCCGCAATGAAGGGATCAGCTGCGTGCGCTCGCGGCGGGCAGGGATCGCGCGATAGACCTGCTTGCTCGCCTCCACGATATGCACGCCGGCGAACGGCATCGACAGCGCGGCGCCGACCCGCTCCCACGCCATCGCCGAGCGCAGAAACCAGCTGCCCTGAACCGGCGGCATGAACAGCGCCTCGCCCCACGCCGTCGGCGTGAACCAGGTCTGCCGCAACAGCTGCGTGATCTGCGCCCGCGAATAGGGCCGGCCATGGCCGAACGGCGTTGCATCGGTGCGCGTCCAGACGCCGCGCCTGTTCGGGATGATCGCGATCAGCCGCCCCGACGGCGACAGCACCCGCCACACCTCGCGCAGCAGCCGCTCCGGATCATCGGACATCTCCAACGCATGCACCAGGAGCACGCGGTCGACCGCGGCATCCGGCAGCGGCATCGAGAATTCGTCGATCAGGGTCGCCAGCGCCGGCCGCCCGGTCGGCCATTTCAGCACGCCCTGGGCCGCCGGCATGAAGGCGATGCAGCGCTCGCAGGACTCACGGAACAGGCCGAGATAGGGCGTCGGATAGCCGAGGCCGAGCACACGCTGGCCCTCCGCATTCGGCCAGCGCGCACGGAGGCCGCGGTTGATCAGCTGCCGCGCCACGATGCCGAGGCGCTGCGAATAGAAATCGCGCAGGTCGATGACGTCCATGGCCGCTAGCCTAACATGCCCCCTGCTGCCGGGGAGCGCGGAAATTTGCGTTGCCGCCGGAGCGTTAACGCCATATTTCACCCCTATACTGGACGCGTTAAAAGCATGATCCGAAAGCGTGGGCACCGGCTTTTCGAAACATCATGCTCTGACCTGTCCGTCCCGTTTGTTCGTGGAGATATCATGACCGCCGAGATTCGCACCTTCAGCTGCCTCACCGACAATTTCGGGTATCTGATCCACGATCCCGCGACCGGGGCAACGGCGTCGATCGACGCGCCGGAGGCCGGCCCGATCATCAAGGCGCTGGAGCACGAAGGCTGGACGCTGACCGACATCCTGATCACCCATCACCATGGCGACCATGTCGGCGGCGTCGCCGAGCTGAAGCAGAAATTTGGCTGCCGCGTCGTCGCCCCGCACGATAAGTCGGCGAAGATCGCCAATGTCGACCTGCGCGCCGCCAATGCCGACGTGATCAAGGTCGGCAGCCTGCTCGCGCGCGTGGTGGAGACCCCTGGCCATACGCTCGACCATATCTCCTATGTGTTCGACGGCGAGAAGGCGGTGTTCGCCGCCGACACACTGTTCTCGATCGGATGCGGGCGGGTTTTCGAAGGCAGCTATCCGATGATGTGGGATTCGCTTTTGAAGCTGCGCTCGCTGCCGGACGATTTTCGTCTGTATTGCGGCCATGAATACACCGCATCGAACGTCAAATTCGCGCTCACCATCGAGCCCGACAACGCAGCCTTGCAGGCGCGTGCGGAGGAAGTGACGCGGCTGCGCGCCGAGAACAAGCCGACGATACCCGTGCTGCTCGGCGACGAGAAGAAGGCCAACGTGTTCCTGCGCGCCGACGAGCCGGTGGTCGCGGCCAAGCTGCACATGAAGGGCGCCGATCCGGCCCAGGTGTTCGGCGAGCTCCGCGAGCGCAAGAACAAGTCGTGATGGCCGACCTTGATGTCTAAGTTCTCGGCTGCCGACATCATCGCACGGCTCGACCTGAAGCCGCACCCGGAAGGCGGGCATTATCGCGAGACGTTTCGCGACGAGAATTGTGACGCCAATGGGCGCGCCCGCTCGACCGCAATCTACTTCCTGCTGGCGCGCGGCGAACGCTCGCATTGGCACCGCATCGACGCAGTCGAGATGTGGCACTATTACGCCGGCGCGCCGCTAACCGTGCGGATCGCGCAGGACGGCGAGCCGCCGCATGCGATCACGCTCGGGCCTGACGTCATCAGCGGCGAGCAACCGCAGGCGATCGTGCCGGCGAACGCCTGGCAGGCCGCTGAAAGCAGCGGCGACTGGACGCTGGTCGGCTGCACCGTCGCGCCGGCATTCGAGTTCGCGACATTCGAGCTGGCGCCGAAGGGCTGGGAGCCGGCGTCGTAAGGCATTTGTAGGATGGGTAGAGCGCAGCGAAACCCATCAACTTTTATCCACGCGGCGAGATGATGAGTTTCGCTGTGCTCTACCCATCCTACATTCTTTTTCTCAGCACCATATCCTTGGCCGCGATCAGGCCGCCGCCGGCGATCAGGATCGCGGCGATCGCGATGTTGGCGCTCGGTTTGGCAAAACCCGCGAGGATCAGGAACGCGGTCGAGAGCAGTGGCGTGGCGTAGGATGCGGCGCCGAGCACGCGGATGTCGCCGCGCTTCATGCCGATGTCCCAGGCAAAGAACGCAGCCCCCACCGGACCGATGCCGAGCGCCACAACGGCAAGCCATTGCAGCGGCGTTGCCGGCCACACCGTGGTCTCCGCCATCATGTGCACGAGCGCGGCAAGCACCGCGGTCGCAAGGCAGAAGCCCGCCACCGCATCTGTCGGCACAGCCTTGAGCCGGCGCGACATCACCGAATAGGCAGCCCAGACGAACGCCGCGACGAAGGCCGCCGCGAAACCTGGAATCTGCTCGCTCGTGAAGGCGCCGGTATTGCCGGCGAACAGCAGCACGGTGCCGGCAAGACCAAGCAGCGCGCCGACGATGTGATGGATCGCAAGCCGCTCGCCCGGCAGCAGCGAGGAGAACAGCACGATCAACAGCGGCCAGAGATAATTGAGCAGGCCGGCCTCGGCCGGCGGCGCGAAACGCAATGCCAGGAAGTACAGCGCGTGATAGCCGAACAGCCCGCCGACACCGACGACCCAGGCAATCGGCGACTGCTTCAATGCGCCGAAGGCTGCGGGACGGAACAGGAAGCTTGCGAACGCGACTGCGGCGCCGATCGCGAAGGTCATCGCGGCGAGCTGGAACGCCGGGATCTTGCCGGTCGCGACCGTCATGACCGACAGCAGCGACCACATCAGGATGGCGGTCAGTCCGACAAGGGTGGCAGTACGGGTCGTCATCTTGCTCGGGAGGTCTCTCCGTCATGGCCGGGCATAGCCGTCCGAAGGACGGCGTCGCTCCCGCTCGCCTGCGTCCCGGCCATCCACGTCTTCCTGGCCGCGAGTTTCAAGACGTGGATGCCCGGGACAAGCCCGGGCATGACGACTTCATTGATAGAACGCCTGCGACGCGACGACGCTTGTCGCGTCAGGCGTGATACTGGCCGCCATTGATGGTCAGCGTCGAGCCGGTGATGAAGCCGGCGTCGTCGGCGGCGAGGAACACCACGGCGCGCGCGATCTCCTCGGGTTCGCCGAGCCGGTTGACCGGGATCTGCGGGATGACGTTCTTCTCGAGCACGTCCTTCGGCACCGCCTGCACCATCTCGGTGTTGATATAGCCCGGGCAGATCACGTTGACGGTGATGCCGCCCTTGGCGTTCTCCAGCGCCAGCGCCTTGGTGAAGCCGATATCGCCGGCCTTTGCCGCGGAGTAGTTGACCTGGCCGAACTGGCCCTTCTGGCCGTTGATCGAGGAGATCGAGATGACGCGGCCGAACTTGCGGGCGCGCATGCCCTCGATCACCTGGCGCGTCATGTTGAACAGCGAGCCGAGGTTGGTGTTGATCACGGCATTCCACTGCTCCAGCGTCATCTTGTGGAATGCGGTATCCTTGGTGATGCCGGCATTGTTGACGAGCACATCGACCGGGCCGAGATCGGCCTCGACCTGCTTCACGCCGGCCGCGCAAGCGTCGAACGATGAGACATCCCACTTGTAGACGGGAATCCCGCTCTCCGCCTTGAACTTCTCCGCCGCGGCGTCATTGCCGGCGTAGCTCGCCGCCACGTTGTAGCCCGCCGCTTTCAGCGCCTTGCTGATCGCGCCTCCAATGCCCCGCGTTCCGCCCGTCACCAATGCAACACGTGCCATGTCCGTTTCCTCCTTGGCCGTCTTTTATAACCGGATTGCTCCGGTCTTCGCACTCACTCAACAAAGCGCGATGAGATTAGGTTGAATTGTCATCGCGCTTTAGCTCCCTTTTTTTGAGCATGATCTTTTCGGGAAACCGCTTCACACTTTTCCGGATCATGCTCTCGAAACAAAAATGCCCGGCACAAAGCCGGGCATCATGTTTATCAGCTCGCGCCGCGGTTGACAGATGATCTTTTCATCACCTAACCGACCTCGCTGCCTTTTGTTCAGTCGCGTGCAACGCACATAGCGATGCCCATGCCGCCGCCGATGCACAGCGTCGCGAGGCCCTTCTTGGCGTCGCGCTTCTGCATCTCGTGCAACAGCGTCACCAGCACGCGCGCGCCGGACGCGCCGACCGGATGGCCGATCGCGATCGCGCCGCCATTGACGTTGACCTTGGCCGGATCCCAGCCGAGGTCCTTGTTGACGGCGCAGGCTTGCGCGGCGAACGCCTCGTTGGCCTCGATCAGGTCGAGATCGGCGATGTTCCAGCCGGCCCTCTTCAGCGCGGTGCGCGACGCCGGGATCGGTCCGGTGCCCATGATCTTGGGGTCGACGCCGGCCTGGCCCCACGAGACGATGCGGGCGAGCACCTTCTTGCCCTGCTTGGCGGCTTCCTTGGCGGTCATCAGCACGACGGCGGCGGCGCCGTCATTGATGCCCGAGGCGTTGCCGGCGGTGACGGTGCCGTCCTTCTCGAAGGCCGCGCGGAGCTTGGCCATCGCATCGATCGTGGCGCCATGACGCGGATACTCGTCGGTGTCGACCACGATATCGCCCTTGCGGCTCTTAATCGTGACCGGGACGATCTCGTCCTTGAACTTGCCGGCCTTCTGCGCCGCCTCGGCCTTGTTCTGCGAGGCGACCGCGAACTCGTCCTGTTGCGAGCGGGTGATCTGGTACTGCTTGGCGACGTTCTCGGCGGTGTTGCCCATGTGGTAGCCGTTGAAGGCATCCCACAGCCCGTCCTTGATCATGGTGTCGATCAGCTCGAGGCCGCCCATCTTGACGCCGCCGCGCAGATATTGCGCGTGCGGGGCCATGCTCATGGATTCCTGGCCGCCGGCGACGACAACCGAGGAATCGCCGTTGAGCAGCGCCTGGTAGCCGAGCGCAACCGTGCGCAGGCCCGAGCCGCAGAGCTGGTTGACGCCCCAGGCCGGGCTTTCCACCGGGATGCCGGCTGCGATTGAGGCCTGGCGGGCCGGGTTCTGGCCCTGGGCGGCAGTGAGGATCTGGCCCATGATGACTTCGGAGACCTGACCGGCCTCGACGCCGGCACGCTCAAGCGCCGCCTTGATGGCGATCGCGCCGAGGTCGTGGGCCGGCGTGGTGGCGAACGCGCCGTTGAAGCTGCCGACGGGGGTGCGGGCGGCGCTGACGATGACGACATCGTCTGACATGGACATCTCCTATTGGTTGTAGCTGGGTTTCTCGACGGCGGGCGGCCGGTCTGGCGGGCCTGTCTCTTGACGGCTATCCTGTAAACCTCGTTGGGACATGTCAATCGAACTGTCACGCAAATCGCGCCGCGACGCACTCAAAATGACGCTCTTGGCACTTTCCTGAGCAATCCCTTTGCTTTGAGATTAACCGTGCCGCACAAAACGGTAGCCGAACCGCTTTGAAAATGCTTACCTTTGCTGCGATGCGTTGCATTTAGCCCAGCGGCGATGCCGTTCGGGTTCCAGGTTCTTCGGTGTTGAAGTGAGAGCCCATGGCAAAATCTGAACAACCGACCACGATCAAGAAATACGCGAACCGGCGGCTCTATAATACCGGTACGAGCACCTATGTGACGCTCGAGGATCTCGCGGCGATGGTGAAGGAAGGCGAGGATTTCCTCGTCTATGACGCCAAGACCGGCGACGACATCACCCGCTCCGTGCTCGCGCAGATCATCTTCGAGCAGGAAAACAAGGCCGGCCAGAACCTGCTGCCGACCACGTTCCTGCGCCAGCTGATCCGCTTCTACGGCGACAGCATGCAGATGGTGGTGCCGAAATATCTCGAGCAGTCGATCGATCAGCTGACCCGGGAACAGGAGAGATTTCGCAAGCAGATCGCGGGCGCCCTGAGCGGTACGCCGTTTGCCCCCCTGGAAGAACAGGTCCGCCGCAATATGGAGCTGTTCCAGCAGACTTTCTCGATGTTCAAGCCGTTCGTGCCGCAGCGCGGCGGAACTGAAGCCGAGAAGCTGCCGGAGCCTGCGGCCGACAACGGCAACATCGACGACCTGCGCCGCCAGATGAAGGACATGCAGGAACGCCTCGAGCGCATGTCGGCGCCGAAGAAGGACGAGTAGGTCCTTATCGCCGATCGGCCGGACCGACCGGCCGCCGTTACCTTGCGAATCCTGGCTTCGCGAAATCCTGACGGCGCCTCTGGCCGCCGTCAGGCGCAGCTGCCTGCGGCTTCGCCAAACATGCTCTTGCGCACGATCGCGTGCACGCCCCAATTGCCGTCGGCAACCTGCGTGACGCCGAAATCGACGCCGAGCGAGATCAGCGCCAGCGCTTCGTCCTCGCTGAGGCGGTAGCACTCCATCAGGAATTTGCGCGTCGCGCGGAACGCATTGCGCAGCGCGAGATCGACCGACGAACGCTGGTAGATTTCCGACTGCGCGTTGCGGCCGAGCTCGCGCAGATAATTGCCGTAGCTGAAGCCGTGCAGGATCCACGCCTCCGGCGTTTCCAGCAGCGGGTGCGCCAGTCCCTCGACCTGCGGCTTGGCGGCCTGGCCGCGCTTGTGCACGACGAGGCGAAACCGGCCGGTGAGCGAAAGCTCCAGCGCGGTGCCGTTGATCTCGCCGTCGCCTTGCGCGAAATGCGGATCGCCGATCGAAAACAGGGCGCCGGGCACGGCGACCGGAAGATAGAGCGTGGTGCCCTTGGTGGCGCGCCAATTGTCGACATTGCCGCCGAAATAGCCGGGCGGAATCGAATCGATGATGTCGGACTCGCGCGGCGCCACGGCCATGAAGCCGAAATGCAATCGTGCCGGGATGCGCACGCCGGCCAGCACGCCCGGCTGCTTCTCGACGATGGCGTGATCGACCGGCACGCCCGGGTAATCCATCGTGGGGTGGCGCACGCCGAACGGATCGGTCTGCGGCGTCCAGCGATAGGAATAGACCGCGCGGGCCCACTCCGCCTGCGCATCGGTCTCGAAGATCGTGATGGTCTCGCGCTTGGCCGGCGGATCGATCAGGTCGTTGTACTGGAAGCCCCACCACGCCGCAGCGTTGCTGCCGAACGACTTGCCGGCGAAGGCTGGATTGGCGGAAGGCCGCGGCCAGATATCGAGGATCTGCACCTCGAGCACGTCGCCCGGCTCCGCGCCGCAGACATGGATCGGGCCGGTGCAGATGTGCACGCCAAAACCTTCACCGGCGCCGCGGCCGAAGATCGAACCGTCCATCGGACCGGCACCGCGCCGTTCGATCGCCTTGCCCTCGGCGGTCCAGTGAAACACGCTCTCCGCGCCCGGATCGCCCTTGATCATGCGCTCATGGTCGTCGAAGGCGTGCTGGGTCAGCGTCTCGATCGTCACCAGCGCGCCCGACTGCACGCGCATGACAGGCGGAATGGCGCGGCTGAGATAGCCCCAATGCGCGGTCTCCCTGGACACCTTGAGATGGTGATGTGACGCGTCCGGCGGTGCCGCTGGCGGCTCAACCGGCAGGACCGGCTCTTGCCGCGCGACGCTCTCGCGAGCCGCCTGGCTCGGCGCGAGCCGCAGCACCGTTGCGCTGCCGCGGGCGAGCCGCGGCCGGCCGCGCGTGCGCTCGGCCTCCACATCGCGCGGCACCGCCTTGCGGAAGTCGCGCGGCGAGGTGCCGTAGGTCGCGCTGAACATTCGGCTGAAATGCGCCTGATCGGTGAAGCCCCAGCGGTAGCTGATTTCAGCAATGCGCTGGTCGGCATAGTTCGGGTCGATCAGGTCGTTGCAGCACCGTTCCAGCCGCCGCTCGCGCACATAGGCCGAGAATGTCGTGTTCTGCCGCTCGAACAGCCGTTGCAGATAACGCTGCGAGAGCCCCTCCTGGCGCGCGATATCCGCAATCGTCAGGCTGGCATTGCCAAGCTGGGCCTCGATCGCGGCATCGACCCGGCGTAGATGGCCGGCCTGGACCTGCGTCATCGTCTCGGCATCGAGCCGGGTCTCGCCGAGCAGCGCGCCGGCGACGAGCTCCGTGACCGCAACCTCAGCCGTGGCGAGATCGGCCTTGTCCAGGACCGCGAAATTGCCGCCCAATGTCCGCATCACTGGACGGACGGAAGCGGCGGCAATCGTCGCTCCGAGCACGGTCGGCAGACGCAGGCGGTTGTGCCCGAGCCGGCCGAACAGCCGCTCGCGCGGCAATTCGAGCAGCAGGATTTCGAAATCCTCCCGCAACGTCATGCGCCAGGGCGATTGCAGGTCGCACACCGAGACGTCGTTGTCGGCGAACTCGCAGCTGCGTTGCCCGGATGTGATGCTGCCGCGGCCGCTGGCATGGAAGATGATGGCGACCATCGCCGGCATTGCCGGCGATGCCGCATGACCGTTGCAGACGATCTGCTGTTCGGTCGAACGTAGCAGCGCGAGCTGCGCGCCGCTGGTCGAACGCTTTGCGCTCAACTCGCCGAACTGGAATGGGCCCTCCGGCAATTCACAATCGAGCCGCAAACCGGACAGCGCTTCGCGCCAGACCTCCCGCCGGTTTTGCCGCGGGATCGCATCGACCGAAACCCGGTAGGTCGTCGCGACCATCACCCCTCCAGGCCGCCGCACCGCGGCCTTCCAGTCACAGAGCCGTGAAGACAGCGTGCACCGATTGCGGGAGGGCGGCAAGCGTGTTGCGGTGGCACGAATTGCCCAGCCTTCGTGCAGCGGGCGACATGGGTTCCTCGGCCGGCGCGGACGCAGCGCAACTTGACCCCATGCGTCCGAATTCTTGACCACGCCCGCCATCCCGCGAAACAAAGGCGGCTGCGGCAGACGTTTTGCACGCGCTCTCACGCAGCGGAGAAGGCACGCGCACCGGCAAATTATTGGGCGCGCCCGGTCATGTCGGGACGACGCGGCGCGGTGCACTCTCACGCTCACTTTTCGAACCAAAGGGAGAGCAGAGATGTGCGCAGGTGACGACAAGAACTGCCCGGACTTCGAATTGCATCATCGCCAGTTCAAGGAGACGCTCGACCGGGAACGCCGCTCGTTCCTGCGGTCGAGCTTCGCGGCGGCGGGCGGCGCCGCGGCGATGACCGCGGGCGGCATCTCGCTGGTGACGCCGAAGATGGCGGCCGCTGCCGAGAAGCATCAGCCGGCGCAGCGCGCCTATCACCATCTGCCGGCGACTGCCGACACCGTGCACTGGGGTTATTTCAGCAAGACGCTGAAGCCGGCCGTCGAGATCAATTCCGGCGACTTCATCACGATCGAAGCGCTGACCCACCACGCCAATGACGATGCCGAGCGCATGGTCAAGGGCGATCCCGGCGTCGAGAGCGTGTATCTTTGGACCAAGGAGAAGAAGGGCGTGAACCGGCGCGGTGCCGGCCCGATGGATGCCTCGCTGTTCGGACGCGGTGCCGGCGAAGGCCTCGGCGTGCATATCTGCACCGGGCCGGTGTTCGTGCGCGGCGCCGAGGAAGGCGACGTGATCGAGCTGCGCATCATCGACGTCGCGCCGCGGCCCTGCGCCAATCCGAAATATCCGGGCAAGGCGTTCGGCAGCAACGCTGCGGCGTGGTGGGGCTTCCACTACAAGGATTTGCTCACCGAGCCGAAGCCGCGCGAGGTCATCACCATCTACGAGGTCGACGCGACAGGCGAACGCAACTGGGCGCGCGCGGTCTACAATTTCACCTGGACGCCGCAGACCGATCCGTCCGGCGTGGTGCACAAGACGATCGACTATCCCGGCGTCCCGGTCGATCATTCGACGATCAAGGAGAATCACGGCATCCTGAAGAACGTCCGCATCCCGGTGCGCCCGCATTTCGGCGTGATCGGGCTCGCGCCCAAGGAAGCCGACTTCGTCGATTCGATCCCGCCGAGCTACACCGGCGGCAACATCGACAATTGGCGCATCGGCAAGGGCGCCACGATGTACTACCCGGTGGCGGTCGAAGGCGGGCTGCTGTCGGTCGGCGATTCCCACGCCTCACAGGGCGATTCCGAACTGTGCGGCACCGCGATCGAATGCTCGCTCAACGGCACTTTCCAGATCATCCTGCACAAGAAGGCTGACCTCGCCGGCACCGCGCTGGAAGCGCTCGACTACCCGATGCTGGAGACCAAGGACGAATGGCTGGTGCACGGCTTCAGCTTCGCGAACTATCTGAACGAGCTCGGGCCCAAGGCGCAGTCGGAAATCTACAGCAAATCGTCGGTGGACCTCGCGCTGCGCGACGCCTTCCGCAAGATGCGCAAATTCCTGATGACGACGAAGAAGCTGACCGAGGACGAGGCGATCTCGCTGATCTCGCTCGGCGTCGATTTCGGCGTCACCCAGGTGGTCGACGGCAATTGGGGCGTCCATGCGGTGATCCGCAAGGACATCTTCGCCGGCGGCGATAGCTGACGGAAAGAATCTGGAGCGCGGCGATCCGCCGATCATCGCGCTTCAGCCGCGTCGAAGCCTTGGCGTAGACGGGACCGGGCGATCCAGTATTCCAGAGACGCCAGAGTTCCAACCGCTACGGCGCGGCGGTGCTGGATACCCGCTTTCGCGGGTATGACGACCGACATTGTGGATCAGCTTGCGGCCGCTCAGCCCGCGGCGGGCACGGCCTTCTCGGCCGGTGCGTTCCAAGGCCGGTCCGGCGAAGCGAGGCCGATCAGGCGGCCCTGGATGAAGTCGCAGCCCCACTCGCGCAACATCACGGCGGCCTCTTCGTCCTGCACCCATTCGGCAACCGTCTTGATCTCAAGACGGCGGGCGAGATCGATCAGCGTCTGCACGAAGGCGCGGTCGTCGGCCGAGCGCACGATGTTCTGCACGAAGGCGCCATCGATTTTGACAATATCGACGCCGAGCTTGCGCAGATTTCGAAACGAGGTGTAGCCGGCGCCGAAATCGTCGATCGCGATCCGGCTGCCGAAATTCTTCAGCCGTGTCACGAAGCCGCGGACGTCGTCGATGTCCTGGATCGCGACCGTCTCGGTGATCTCGACGATCAGCCGCTCGCCGACGCCGGGATGCGCCCGCATCAGCGATTCGATGGTGGCCCACCAGTCCGGGTCCATCGTGGTGTCGGGCGAGATGTTGAGGCTGAGCTGGACATCAGGTGCGGCGGCGAGCTCGGCGATGGCCAGCTCCAGCACGCGATGATCGACCATCCGGATCAGGCCGAGCCGCTCGGCGACCGGCACGATATCAGGCGCGAGCAGCGCCCGGCCGTCGTCCTGCTCCATGCGGACCAGGCACTCGTAAAACGAAGCCTGCCGCGAACGCGCATCGACCACCGGCTCGAAGCCGATCACGATACGGCGCTCGTTCAGCGCGGTGACGATCTCGTCGGTGACGCGGATGTTGACGCGGCGCTGGGCGTCGCGCTCGACATTCGGCTTCCACAGCGCGAACGATCCGGCGCGGCGGCTCTTGGCGGCGTCCAGCGTCTCCTGGGCGCGATTGACCGCTTCCTCCGCCGACCTGGCATGGCGCGGGATGGTGACGGCGCCGATCGACACGGTCACCGACACCGGGCCGGATTTGGTCGGCACCACCTCGTCGCGGACTGCGGCGAGGAAGCGCTCGGCCGCGATGTTGGTGTCATCGACGGTGCAGTTGCGCAGGATCAGGCCGAACTTGTTGCCGGAGAAGCGGCCGAGCATGTCGCCGCTGCGCAGCCGGGCGCGGATCCGCTTCGCAACCTCGGCGATGACGGCGTCCGCGACATCGAAGCCGAAGGCATCGTTGACTCGCGCCAGGTGATCGATGCCGATCAGCATGAAGGCGCAGGAGGTGCGGAAGCGCGCGCACTCCTCGATCGTCTCGGCGAGCGAGGCGATCAGATAGGTGCGGTTGAGCTCGTTGGTCAGCGGATCGTGCCGCGACAGCTTCATGAGCTGCTCGTCGCGGGCGTGCCGTTCATTGTTGATGCGGACGACGCCTTGCACCAGCGCCGGCCTGCCGTCGGCGCCGGCAAACCAGCAGCCGGTCTCCTCGATCCAGATCACCGGCGCCGAGGTGACGGCGCGCACGCCATATTCGATCCGGTAGGGAACGCCCTCCCCGCTGCGCACAGTCGCGGCCTGGCCGAGCGCATCTGATCGAACCGAACGCATTGGCTCGATCAGCTTGGCGAGCTCGGCGCCGCTCGCGAGCGCAGCGACTGGGATATCCGGGAAGACCGTCGCCGCATTGTCGCTCCAGGCGATCGCGTCGCTCGCCAGGTCCCAGGCGAACGTTGCCTGGCCGAGCGAGGCGAGGATGCTGGCAGCTGGCGGGACAGGTGGCATCGAACATGTCTCGATTTGGGACGGCGCCCGGTGATTCTGCACGCCCTCAAGATAGTGGTTCCGGCGAATCCAACGCTAGGAGAAGTTGATAAATAATCTGGAAACCACGTTTGCGACTACCGGGGAACGAACTGGGGATGCCGGGCATGACCCTTGCCACGGGGGTGTTGCGGAGGGACGCAACGTCCCAAAGTATAACGGTCAACGGGTCTGCGTGCGATGCCTGATATCGATCAAGCGGAAATCCTGGACGGCGAGGTTACAGGCGAACCTGCAGCCCCCTGCACCGCGTTGGTGCCGCTGGCCACGACCACCCATTGGGCGCCCAAGATTCCGCTGCCGCATGCCGATCCGTCGTTTGTGGCGCAGCTGATCGCAACCGCCGCCCACGAACCGCAGACGTGCGAGCTGCGGCGTGGGTCATTGGCCGACGCGCAAAGCGCCTACGGCCCGCACATCGACGAACGCCGCAGCGTCGCACGGCGCACCCGGCAGATCATCTAGATTCCAGAAGAGTATCAGCGCTGCGGCGTGTCCGACGGTGGCTGGCCGCCCGGCTGCAAATCCGGCGAGGTCACCGTCGGCTTTGGCGCGGACTGATCGAGCAGCACGGACTCCGCGACCGACGTCGCCGGAGGGACGGATGCGGCCGGCAGCGGCGCGGCAGGCGCCGGTGTGACGACAGTGGCCGGCGCGGGCTCGGCGACCGGCGCAGGCCGAGGCGCCTCAGCCGCTGCGGGCTGCGACTTGCTGACGCTCGGCGCAGGTGCCGCGACCACCGCACGGCGGCGGGTGCGCAGCGCAATTCCGGAAATGAAATCGACCAGCGCCAGCAGCGTGAGCAGGCCATAGGTCGAATTGCCGAATTTCGGCCAGAGCACGAATTCGGCGGCGGCCGCGCCGAACACGATCAGCGACAGCAGATGGTCGGTGAGAAATTTCGCGCCGGGCCGAGCGCCCTTGATGACCTCGAGCAGCAACAGCAGCACGCCGGCGGCGAGCAGCATGTCGCTGAGCGTGATCTGCCACTGCTCACCCGAGAGCAATGTCAGCCTGATCAGCGGGTCCGTGAAGGACACGCCGGGCATCAGGAAGGCGATGATGTTGTAGACCGCGAGCGGAACCAGCAGCAGCGGAAAACCGACCATCGGGGCTTGCGCCTTATTCCAGGGAGAACCAGCATGCGGCGATGCCTACGCTTCGCCGCGGACGCGCCCGTCTTGACCGGCCTCGTTGGCCGAATTCGGGCGCAGCGCCGTTTTGTTCGGAGCATGATCTTATCGGAAAACCGCTAGACACTTTTCCGGATCATGCTCTGCGGCGCGACAGCCGAATGTCCGATCAGGAC
Organism: Bradyrhizobium sp. th-b2; assembly: GCF_000426785.1. Classification (NCBI taxonomy): domain Bacteria; kingdom Pseudomonadati; phylum Pseudomonadota; class Alphaproteobacteria; order Hyphomicrobiales; family Nitrobacteraceae; genus Bradyrhizobium; species Bradyrhizobium sp. th-b2. The sequence continues at coordinate 163,676 of NZ_AUGA01000006.1, read as the reverse complement.
TCTTTCTTGGCCTTCAGGACCTGGCGGCCCTTGTACATGCCGGTCTTCAGGTCGAGGTGGTGCGGGCGGCGCAGTTCGCCGGAGTCCTTGTCCTCGACATAGGTCGGGGTCTTGATCGCGTCAGCCGAACGGCGCATGCCACGGCGCGACGGCGAGGTTTTTCTTCTGGGAACGGCCATAACGGTGTCCTCTAGGGGTGTTGCGGAGGCATCGTCCGAAATGGGGACGAGCGCACAGCGCTTCAAAGCGCCAGCTGCGATGCCGGTAAGGCCGCGCTTATAGAGGAAGGCACTGCGTAAATCTAGGGTCCGATACGGTAAAATCCGCCCGAAATCAGCCTCAGGAGCCGCGATTTTCGCGCCAGCAGCGCTCCACCGCATTGCCCCGGGCCATATAGGTCCCGGACAGCCTGCGGACCCCCGGACCCGGGTTCCGGGCGCTCCGTTTCACCGGATTCGGCAGGATCGAAGCCATCAGCGCGGCCTCGCGGGCTGACAGCCCGGATGCCGACCGGCCAAAGGCATATTGGGCCCCGGCTTCGGCGCCAAACTGCCCGGACGGGCCCATTTCGGCGATGTTGAGGTAGATTTCGAGGATTCGCTGCTTGGGCAGCACGAAATCGATCCAGAGCGCCAGCGGCAGTTCCAGCCCCTTCCGGATCATGCTGCGGCCGGGCCACAAGAACAGGTTCTTTGCCACCTGCTGGGTGATGGTCGAGCCGCCGCGCGCCGCCTCACCATCCCCGGCGTCGTCGATCACCTCGCGCAGCGCGCCCCAGTCGACGCCCCGGTGCTTGCAGAAATGGGCGTCTTCCGCGCCGACCACGGACCGCGGCAGATAGGGCGACACGGCGCCGAAATCGATCCAATGCCGCGTCACCGGGGCCCCTCGCAGGGTCCGCCACGCCATCAGGGCCGAGACCGGGTGGCCGGTGCGGTAGAACGGCGTCACCAGATACGGCAGCACCAGCAGGGCCAGCAAAAGCAGCAATAAAATTCGGACGATGCGCAAAACGAGGGTTTCCGGGGAGAACCTCTCCAGGAAGGATTTGGGCCCCGCCCGCCAGGACACGGCCGGCGCTGTCAGACGTCTGTGGGATAATTCACGGTTTTTCCAGCACTTTTAAGGCGCGAATCCGTCGCAGGGTGGAATTGACGAAGCCGATGCCATCAACGATTGTCCGGCCGAAAATCGATCTGGAGCAATTCTTAATGACGACCGGTACTGCAGAGTTTTCCAAGCGGCTGGACCAGACCGCGGAGGATACCGAAGCCCTGCTCGCGAAACTTTTGTCCGACGCGATCGAAACCGACGAAATCGTGCGCCCGAAGCGGCTGATCGAGGCGATGCGCTATTCGAGCCTCGGCGGCGGCAAGCGGTTGCGGCCGTTCCTCGTGGTCGAGAGCGCGGCGGTGTTCGGCATCCCGCGCGAAGCCGCCCTGCTGGTGGGCGCCGCGCTCGAATGCATCCACTGCTATTCGCTGATCCACGACGATTTGCCGGCGATGGATAATTCCGATCTGCGCCGCGGCCGTCCGACCCTGCACAAGGCCTATGACGACGCGACCGCGATCCTGGCCGGCGACGCGCTGCTGACGATCGCCTTCGACATCATCACCCGTGATGCGATCCACAAGGATGCCCAGGTCCGCTTGCTGTTGACCCGCGCGCTGGCGCGCGCTTCCGGGATCGGCGGCATGGCCGGCGGCCAGATCCTCGATCTCGCCGGCGAAGGCCGCTTCGGCGACCGCGAGCCGGTCGACGTCGCGCGGCTGCAGCAGATGAAGACCGGCGCGCTGCTCCGCTTCGGCTGCATCGCCGGCGCGATCCTTGGGCAGTCCTCCGAGAGCGAGTATCGGGCACTCGACGATTACGGCAAAGCGCTCGGCGAAGCCTTCCAGATCGCCGACGATCTGCTCGACGTCGAGGGCGACGCCGCCGCGCTCGGCAAGCCGGCTGGCGCCGACGCTGCGCTTGGCAAGACCACCTTCGTCACCCAGCTCGGCATCGATGGCGCCAAGCAGCGCGTGCGCGATCTGCTGGCGCGAGCCGATGCCGCATTGTCGATCTTTGACGGCAGGGGCGACGTGCTGCGCGCGGCAGCCCGCTTCGTCGCCGAGCGCAAGAACTAACCGAAAGCACAGCGCGAAATGGACAAGGAGTTCACCGACCGCCTTGTTCGCTTCCGCAAGCTGCCGATGCCGGTCCGCTTGGTGGTGGGCCGGCCGCGCATGTTCGGCTCGATCGCCTTCGGCATCGTGGTAGCATTGCTGCTGCCGGGACCGGCACGCCTCGTCACGCATCTGCTGGCCGGCTGGGACGCCTTCGCCGTGCTCTATCTCGTGCTCGCCTATGTGATGATGCTGCGCTGTGACATCGGCCACATCAAGCACAATGCGATCGTGCAGGACGACGGGCGCTTCCTGATCCTGCTGCTGACCGCACTCGGCGCCTTTGCCAGTCTCGCCGCCATCATCTCCGAACTCGGCGCGGCGAAGGACAATCCGTGGGCGCTCGCGGTCGCTGTCGGCACCATCGCGCTGTCATGGACGGTGGTCCACACCGCGTTCTCGCTGCACTACGCCCACGACTTCTATCGCGGCAAGACGCCCGGAGGCCTGCAGTTTCCGAGCGGGGACGAGCATGCCGCGGCCGATTATTGGGACTTCGTCTATTTCTCGTTCGTGATCGGCATGACCGCGCAGGTCTCCGACGTCGGAATCACCGACAAGATCATCCGCCGCACCGCGACCGTGCACGGCGTCATCTCGTTCGTGTTCAACACCGCGCTGCTGGCGCTGATGGTGAACATCGCGGCGAGCGCGATCTAGCCGACACAGCCTAATCGACGGTCCCACCGACGCGCTCCTGCCCGGCCAAGACAATGGCATGGACCATGCCATCCTGACCGCTAGTCGACGAAACAGACCTGCGGTTCGGATTTGGCTGGTCACGATATTTCGGGCACGATCGGGGGAACGAGAACAATGCCACGGAGGACGTCATGCAGGGCGCAACCGCACCGGTTCTATCCGCCCGATCCGGCACGATCGGCCGCATGGCCAGAAACCTGCTCGCCCTCGCGCTGCTGGCCGGCTGCACCGCAGGCTGCGGCATGGTCGACGCCGTGTTCGACGGCTTCAAGCACGCAAAGGCCGTGGAGGAAGATCTCCTTGCGGCAGTCGGGGTCAAACCCGGGGTTGCGTTCAACTGGCGCAATGGCCGGCTCACATCGGTGACCGTCACCTTCCCCAGCCTGCTGCAGGACAAGCCGCTGCAGGAACTCGCCGACCCGGCGCGCAACTCGGTCGACAAGGAGTTCAAGCAGCGCGCCGACAATGTCGTGCTCGCCTTCGCGTTGGGGCCATCCAAGACGGACTCGGCACACGCGGACCAGCCTCAGGGCACGAACTGAGGTGGCGCGGATTTATTCCGCGCCTTTGGTGACGTGCCCCTGATATTGCGGCAGGTCGTCTGATATCGCGTACCACGGCGCCTTGGAGCCGACGAAGATATGCGCGGTCGGCCGGATCGCCGGCGCATCGCGCAGCGTTCCCATCGTGACATGGACATAGGCGCCGTCGCGCACCAGCGAATAGAGCAGCGAGCCGCAGCGGCCACAATGCGCGTCGTGGGTCAGCTCATCGCCGTAGATCATGAGACGATCGGCGCCGCTGACGACGGCGAATTTTTCACGCGCGATTCCCGCGAACGGCTTGAACGCCGATCCCGTGGTGCGCCGGCAGTTCGAACAGTGACAATTCAGCGCATAGGAAAATGCATCAGCCACCTCGTAGCGCACGTCGCGGCAGAAGCATTCGCCCGTCAGGATGCGATCGTTCGAATTTGCAGATGCGGTCACGGCTTTCTCCTCACGCGGAATTTTGCCGACGGCCATGGCGCAATCCGGTGGTTCATGGCTAAATCCTAGCAGACGAAAACCCCGCCGGGAGGACCAACCCATGAGCCAAGATCGATCCAGCGTCGAAAATGTCGTGCAAACCTATTTCGACGGTCTCTACGAGGGCGACGCCGACAAGCTTGCCGCGGCCTTTCATCCAAGCGCCGACCTGCGCTGGGTGGAGAAGGGCGAGCTGAAGGTTCTGACCGTGCCGGACTGGCTTGCCTGGGTGCGCAAGCGCCCGTCGGGGAAGGCCGAGGGCAAGGCCCGCGAGGATTTCATCGTGACCATCGACCGCTCCGACGACAACACCGCCTTCATCAAGGTGCGATGCCAGCTGCCGCCGCGCTATTTCACCGACTATTTGGTGGCGATGAAGCTCGCCGATGGCTGGCAGATCGTCTCGAAGTCGTACCGCTACGACCTGCGGGACTGACCGGCGGACCCGCCGTATCCCCACGACGCCTTTGTGACACACCCAGCGGTCCGGCTCCGGCCGGACCGCATTGACTGCCGGTGGTTTCCGGGCGAATTGAGCCCATTATGGAAGCCAAGTTTCAGATTTTTCTCACCCTGCTCGGCGTGCTGGCGGGAACCGCCCTAGTGGCGCGGCGGACCGACATCGCGCCGGCTATCCTGCTGCTGCTGACCGGCGTCGTGCTCGCCTTCGTGCCGGGCATGCCGTCGCTGGAACTGCCGCCGGAGCTGGTGCTTCTGGTGGTGCTGCCGCCGCTGATCTATTCGGCGAGCGTCGCGATGAGCTGGCGCGAGTTCAAGGCCAATCTGCGACCGATCATCCTGCTGTCGGTCGGCTGCGTTATCTTCACCGCCTTCATGGTCGCGGCCGCGACCCACTATCTGATCGGCCTGCCCTGGAGCGTCGGCTTCCTGCTTGGCGCGATCGTCGCGCCGCCGGACGTGGTCGCGCCGCTGGCGATCGCGCGCAAGCTCGGCCTGCCCCGGCGCGTCCTGGTGGTGCTCGAGGGCGAAGGGCTCGCCAATGACGCGACCGCGCTGATCCTCTACCGCTTCGCGCTGGCCGCCATCACCACCGGGCTGTTCTCGCTGCCGAAGGCGACCGGCACCTTCCTCGTCATCGTCGCCGGCGAGATCGCGTTCGGCACGGCGATCGGCTGGCTCAGCCTGCGCGCCCGCCGCCGCGCCAGGGATCCGCAGGTTGAGATCACGCTGTCGCTGATCACACCCTATCTCGCCTACTGGATCCCCGAGCATTTCGGCGGCAGCGGCGTGATCGCAACGGTTGCCTGCGGTCTCTACATGAGCTGGAACGGACCGCTGTTGATCTCGGCCGCGACGCGCCTGCAGGGCATCTTCTTCTGGGACCTGGTCATCTTTCTGATCGAGGGCCTGCTGTTCCTGATGACCGGCTTCCAGATGCGCTCGCTGTACGAGAAGTCGAAGTCGTTCCCGCTGCACGACATCCTCACCGCCACCGTGCTGGTCGCCGTCATCGTCATCGTCGCGCGCTTCCTCTGGGTGTTTCCCGGCACCTATCTGCCGCGCTGGATCAGCCGGAGCATGCGCGACCGCGATCCGCTGCCGTCGTGGCGGGCGGTGTTCGTGGTCGCCTTCACCGGCGTGCGCGGCGCAGTGTCGCTCGCCGCCGCGCTGGCGCTGCCGCTGACATTGCCTGGCGGAGACGCCTTCCCGTATCGCGACCTGATCCTGTTCGTCGCCTTCGGCGTGATCTTCGTGACGCTGGTCGGGCTCGGCCTCGGATTGCCGCCGGTGGTGCGCTGGCTCGGCCTCGCCCGGGACGGCCGCAACGAGCATATCGCCGAGCACGAGCAGGAGATTGCGGCGCGGCGCGAGGCGCTGAACGCCGCGCTGAAGTCGCTCGACGCCATCACCGACGACCGCGAGCTCTCCGACGAGGTGGTGAAGCTCTTGCGCTCGCGGCACGAGATCCGGTTCAACCAGCTGCCCGATACGCTCGACCCCGAGAAGCACGACGTCTCCGCCGCCGGCACCGCGCTGACGCGGGAGCTGATCTCCTCCGAGCGCAAGTTCATCCACATGCTGCTGCGCGACGGCAAGATCACCGACGAGACCAGGCGGCGCATCGAGCGCGACCTTGATCTGGAGGAGGCGAGCCTCTCCAACCGGGAGTATCGCAGGATTCCGTTGTAGGTTTGCGTCGTCCCGGGCAAGCGAAGCGCGACCCGGGACCCATAACCACAGGACGCTGTTGTTGCGCGACGCTGTGGTCCCAGCTCGCTCCATCCCCACGTCCTGTGGTTATGGGTCCCGGCGTTCGCCGGGACGACGGCAACCCCTACTCCGCCGCGGCGTTCTGCCCGGGGCCGCCGACGAACCCTGCGGGATCGCCGAACCGTTCGATCATCACGGCGGTGAGGTCCTTGGTCTTGCTGGTGACGCAGGCGCCGGAGCGCACGGTGTAGCGATCCTGGTGCGCGACATGCGGCGGCGCCTCGCCCTTCTGCAGCGCGCGGGCCGCCTCCATCATCAGCTTGCGGAAATGCATGATGCCGAGATCGGTCGGGCCGAGATGCTCACGGGTGCGGTCGGCGATCGGGCCCTGGCTGTCCTGCACCGCGGCGTCCTGCTCGGAAACGCCCTTGATGCCGGTATAGCTCTTGGTCCGCTGCAGCTTGCGGTCGATCAGATAGTCGTTCGCCTTGTTGCGCAGAGGCACGTAGTTCTCGTCGACCACCGCCATCACGCCGTTGCCATTGGCGTAGCCCTCACGCTCGGCGTCTGTCAGCGGGCGATGTGGATTCCAGGCGTAAGTGTAGATCCAGCAACTGGTGTCGCTGACCGGCACGAAGGTCTGGCCGAACATGTTCTCGCCCGGCATCGAGCTCGGCGCGTAGCTGTGGAACGGCATCAGGAATTGGGCGATGCGCCAGTAGATATTGTCGCTGCGGGTGAGCCGCCCGCCCGCGACCGTCAGCCCGGCTTCATGCGGATTGATCTTGATCACGGGGCGCGGATCCTCGGCGATCCAGCGCATGTGGTCGGTCGCGACCCGCGTCAGCGGGTTCACGAAATGCTTCTTGATGTCGAGGATCTCGTTCTCCTCCTTCTCGAAGGAGAGATGCGCGAAGGTGAAATGCGCGGTGTCGATCGAGCCTTCCACCGCCTGCACCCAGTTGCAGTCCTGCCACTTCTTGGTGACGAAGCGGTGCGAGGCCGGCAGCAGTGCCATCTCCAGCGCCGGCAATTCGGGCATCGCCTCGACAGGGCCCATATAGGCCCAGATCATCTCGCCCCATTCGCGCACCGGATAGGACTTGATGCGGATCAGATCCTTTGCATTGAGGTCCGGATACGATGTCGGCATGTCGACGCAGCGGCCGTCGGTGTCGAACTTCCAGCCGTGATAGACGCAGCGGATGCCGCATTCCTCGTTGCGGCCGAGCCAGAGATTGGCGCCGCGATGCGGGCAGTATTGATCGATGACGCCGACCACGCCTCTGCTATCGCGGAAGGCCAGCAACTCCTCGCCCATCACCACGATCTTCTTCGGATCGCTGTCCGGCTCCGGGAGTTCTTCCGACAGCAGCACCGGGATCCAGAACCGGCGCAGGAGCTCGCCCATTCCCGTCCCCGCACCTGATTCGGTGAGGAATTTGTTGTCTTCGGCGCGAAGCATGGACGACCTCCCGATTTGTTTTGTTGTTTTGCAGGGCGGGTTAGCCGAAGGCGTAACCCGCCATCTTTCTCGCAAGCACAATGGCGGATTACGCTTCGCTAATCCGCCCTACAGCCTCGGCAATCTCCTCACACCGGCCGTTCTCCCTTGACGGTCACGCGGGTGCCGGAGCGGGTGTGCGGCCAGTAATCCCACATCGCGCGGTGCTGGGCGCAGCGATTGTCCCAGAACGCGATGGCGTTCTCGGTCCAGCGGAAGCGGCACTGGAACAGTGGGTTCTCGGCGTGCTGGTAGAGATAGGCCAGCATGGCGTCACTCTCGTCGCGCGGGATGCCGACGATGAAGCGGGTGAAGCCGCGGTTGACGTAGAGCGACTTCTTGCCCGTCACCGGATGGGTGCGGACCACCGGATGCTCGGCGCGCGGATATTCCCGTTTGTCGGCGACGCCGTAATTCGCGTACAGCCCACGATAAGTCTGCTCGCCGTCATGCAGCGCGGTCAGCCCGTCGAGATAGGCCTTCATGCGATCCGACAGCGCCTCATAGGCGGCGTACATGTTGGCGAACAGCGTGTCGCCGCCGCGCGGCGGGCATTGCTTGATGTAGAGGATCGAGCCCATCGGCGGCTTGAGGTCGCAGGACACGTCGGTGTGCCAGCCCTCGCCGTTGGCGCGTGGTGAATCCTTGTCGGCATAGATCTTCATCAGCGCCGGATCGCCCTCGTTGGGCGCGGCGGGATGCACATGCAGCTCGCCGAACTTGCGGCCGAAGGCGAGATGCTGGTCGGGGCTGATATGCTGGTCGCGGAAGAAGATCACGAGGTTTTCGGCAAGCGCGCGATGGATCTCGTCCATCTGGCGGTTCGAGCGCGCATCGTCAGAGACAAGCTTGCCGATATCGACGCCGGAGATTTCCGCGCCGATAATCGGCGTCAGCTTCTCGACGCCGATGGTCTCATAGGGCTCGGATTGGTCGGCGAGGTGGCGATAGCGCGGACCCTGCTTGCCGGACAGTGAGCTCATGGGCCTTCTCCCGATCGTTCTTGATTGGGAGACATGGTAACGCGCGTCGGTGGAAGCGCAATCTGCACCGCAAACATATCTGACAAGCCAACGGGTCGGCGCGAAGCGCCGCCCGATGACAGGCTCCGCGCAGATCCGGGACCCATAACCACAGGACTGTGTTTTGCGAAGATTCGTAACCCGCATCTCGCGCCACAACCACCGCCTGGGGTTATGGGTCCCTGCTCCCGCGCGCAATTGCGCACTAGGCAGGGACGACGGTTGAGTGTGGGTCACGAGCGGAGTGAAGCTACTCCGCGGCGCCCGCGTGCTCTGGCACCTTGGCACCCGCGCCGTACTTCTGATCGATGTAGTCGATCACCAGCGCCTTGAAGTCGGCGGCGATGCCCGGACCGCGCAGGGTGCGGAACTTCTTGCCGTCGACGAAGACAGGCGCGGCCGGCGCTTCGCCGGTGCCGGGCAGCGAGATGCCGATATTGGCGTGCTTGGATTCGCCAGGGCCGTTGACGATGCAGCCCATCACGGCGACGTTGAGCTCTTCGACGCCCGGATACTTGGTCTTCCAGGCCGGCATCTCGTCGCGGATGAAATCCTGGATCGAGCGCGCCAGCTCCTGGAACGTGGTCGAGGTGGTGCGGCCGCAACCCGGGCAGGCCGCGACCAGCGGCACGAAGGTGCGGAAGCCCATGGTCTGCAGCAATTCCTGCGCGACCTGCACTTCCAGCGTGCGGTCACCGCCGGGCTCCGGCGTCAGCGAGATGCGGATGGTGTCGCCGATGCCCTGCTGCAGCAGGATGCCGAGCGCGGCCGAGGACGCCACGATGCCCTTCGAGCCCATGCCGGCCTCGGTGAGGCCGAGATGGATCGCGTAATCCGAGCGGCGCACGACTTCCTGATAGACCGCGATCAGATCCTGCACGGCGGACACTTTTGCCGACAGGATGATCCTGTTCTTCGGCATGCCGAGCTCTTGGGCACGCGCGGCCGACAGCAATGCGGACTGCACCATCGCCTCGCGGGTCACCGCGCGGGCGTCGCGCGGATTCGGCAGGGCGATGTTCTCGTCCATCAGCTTGGTCAGCAGCTCCTGGTCGAGCGAGCCCCAATTGGCGCCGATGCGCACCGGCTTGTCGTTCTTGTTGGCGATCTCGATGATGTCGGCGAACTGGGTGTCGCGCTTGTTCTTGAAACCGACATTGCCGGGATTGATGCGGTACTTGTCGAGCGCTTCGGCGCAGGCCGGATACTCGGCGAGCAGCTTGTGGCCGATATAGTGGAAGTCGCCGATCAGGGGCGTGGTGATGCCCATCTTGCGCAGGCCGTCGCGGATGTGCGGCACGGCGGCAGCGGCCTCCTCGCGATCGACGGTGATGCGCACCATCTCGGAGCCGGCGCGGGTCAAGGCCGCGACCTGGGCGATGGTGCCCTCGATGTCGGCGGTGTCGGTGTTGGTCATCGACTGCACGACGATCGGCGCACCGCCGCCGACGGCAACGTTGCCGACCATGACTTGCGTGGTTTGGTGCCGCGGCGCGGGGCCGGCGACGTCGTCGTCTTGCGGCAAAATCTCGGGCTTGTTCATGGCGTCTCGAATATCAGGTTTTGGTGACATTCACCAAGGGGGCGATAGGCCACGCGCGCGGCAGGCCAAACGGTCATGTTTCGGAGTGAATTCAACAGCTTATGGCGCCGATTGAGGCCAAAGGCAAGCCATGCAGCGGCGTCCTGCATGATCCGCTATATTGGGCCGAATTGGGGTGAATCAAAGGGCAAAGTGACAGCTTTTCATGTGACCTTGAGCATCTCCTTTGGTTTGAGCATGATCTTTTCGAAAAACCGGTACCCACTTTTTCGGATCATGCTCTAGCATCGTCTTAAGATCATTCCGGGAGGGCGCGACATGGCCGGCCATAGCGAGCTGATCAGCACGGCGGAACTCGCCGACATCCTGACCCGACCGGATCTCCGCCTGTTCGACTGCACGACCTATCTGGAGCCGGCCGCCGCCGGCAGCGGCGTCCCCTATATTGTCGTCTCGGGTCGCCAGACGTTCGAGGCCGGCCACATCCCCGGCGCGAATTTCCTCGATTTGCAGGCCGAATTCTCCGATGCCCATACCGAGCTGCGCTTCATGATGCCGCCGACACCCCAGCTCGAGGCCGCGTTCGGCCGCCACGGCATTTCGGCCAACAGCCGAGTGGTGCTCTACTCGATCGGCACCGCGATGTGGGCGACGCGGTTCTGGTGGATGCTGCACTCGCTCGGCTTCGAGGGTGCCGCGGTGCTCGACGGCGGCATCGACAAATGGACCGCCGAGGGACGCGACATCGAGACGGGGCTCGCCGGCGGCTATCCGCCGGCCACGTTCTCGGCGCGGTCGAAGGACGGCATGTTCGTCGACAAGCATGACGTGCTCGCCGCGACCACGGAGAGCGACACCGTCATCGTCAACGCGCTCGGCCCGCAATTCTACAAGGGCCTGGAGCCGAGCCGCTACGGCAGGCCCGGCCGCATCCCCGGCAGCGTCAGCGTGCCGGCCGCAAGCTTGATCGATCCCAAGCACAAGACGTTCGTACCGCTGGCGGAAGCCGAAGCGACATTCGCCGCGCAGGGCATCAGCAAGGACAAGCGCGTCGTCGCCTATTGCGGCGGCGGCATCTCCGCGACCATCGACCTGTTCCAGCTGCATCGGCTCGGCTACGACAATCTCACGCTCTATGACGGTTCGATGGGCGAATGGGCGAAGGATGCGTCGCTGCCGATCGAGGTGGGGTAGCGAGACGCCTACAGCTCTCTCCACTCGTCGTCCCGGCCTAGTGCGCAATTGCGCACTAGGCCGGGACGACGGTGAGTTTGTTGCGCCACTTGTGAGTCGCACAACTTGCTGAGTTGCCCGTCGGGATATTTTTTGCAGGGCGCAGCGGGACTGCCCAGCAATCACGCTGACTTCTTGACGATCTCGAAGCCTCGGGCCGCCAATTCCTTCAAGATGTTCTTTGCCAGATGGGAGCACTCATCCGGCTTGATCCAGCAGGCACTCCGCCAATCCGGATCATCCTCCTTGGAATATGCGGTGAACGCGGACCGGATTCCGGCTTCGATTGCATCGGTGGCATCGACTGGCATAAGCGCGCCTCCACGGCATCCCTCGCATCGGACACCTCACGTTAGTGGCGATGTTGACGTAGATCAACAACGTCCGGGCTCGTGACATCCGATCGGCCTGGTGCAATCGCGCCTGAAGGCTGCAAAATGCGCCTGAAGGAAATAGAGAAACGTAAATCTTCGCCGCTAGGCTGCCGCCGTCTGCCCGGAGATGGTCATGCAAGCCACCGCTTCGATCGCCACCTGCTTCAGGAAATTCGCCGATTTCAGCGGCCAGGCGTCGCGCGCCGAGTTCTGGTGGTTCTTCGGCTTTTGCCTGCTGGTTCTGCTCGCGGCACACCAGTTCGACAGCGCGATCTACGTCGCGATTGCGATGGCGCAGCCGCTGTTTGCGGTGACGGCCCGGCGTTTCCACGACAGCGGCCTGACCACCGGGCTCGCGGCGTTCTTTGCGGTCGCGCCGTTCGCCATCTTCTACTTCTTTGCCGCGATCCAGGATCGCGTCGAGGCCTGGTTTGGCGTTCACGTGCCGTATGGCCTGATCGCCGCCTTCCCGGCGACCTGCGCCTTTGCCTTCTCTGGTTTCTGTTTCCTCGCCGCGCTCGCAAGGCGAAGCCAGCCGACCGCTTCGACGGCACACCCGGGGGCCGGCGCTGGTTCATCGGGGACCGTTCCGCCTGATGCGGCCGTAGTCGCGAGGCAAGAGGCGGAACGCAAGGTCTCCCGTTTTTCCAAAGCCGTCATGGCCGTATTCGCCATCCCGCCGGATGGCGGGACACAGGCCGTCGCGGACAAGGCCGACCCTGGCGTCACTGCCGCGTGCAACATCGTCGTCGATCTCTGCGCGCGTTACGCACACGGCATCTCCTCGCCGCCCTTCGACGCGCTGTTGTCAGGGACCGGGGCGCGACTTGAAGCCGCCGGCTGGCGCGTCATGCCGCACGGCGGCGCGGAGATCGACCTGAACCATCGGGCAAGCGTCAGCGTCGTGAGCAAGCACGCGGCCGACCTCCGCAAGCAGGCCGGACCAATCGACGTCGACAGCCTCCTGCAGCAGGAGAGAGCGCAGTTGCAGGCGGCCGAAACGGCCACGCCGGAGCAGGATCGAACGGCGGCCTACTACACACTCCACGGAGCGGATGCGGATGCATTCATCGCAATCGAGAAGCAGCGCCAGGACTACAACACCTATTTCAGGATACGCCTTTGCCTTGGCGATAGACACGGGCGGGCGGCGATAGAGGCATTGCGCTCGTCGACGCTCTACCAGGCGTTCCGTCACGCGTTCTCCGATGGCCCGCCGACCTACCCGGCGTTCGGCCAGAGGATCATCAAGGGCTATCAGCCGATCCTGTACCGGGATGGGCTCGGCACTTCACTTGACGTCACCGATCTCGGCGCCGGCAGCGCGAAGATGCTGTCCGACCGCGGCCTGCATCACCCGGCGGTCTATGTCGATTTCGAGATGCATGAGCGGATGATGTAGCGAGCTGCGGCATTAACCATCCGCGCCAGTTCCATGCCGGAACACCGTACTGATCCGGATTTCTGGCGAGCCAGGACGGTCGTAATACAATCTCTGCCGGCACGACCGTAATTTGCAGAGCATTTTTCACGTTTGGGTTTTTACAGGGCAATTTCAACCGGCAGAAAAGGACCGTCCATGTGACGGTCCTTTTCGATTCAGCGGCCCGTCGAACTCAACGTCAGGGAAGCACCGGCGGAAGAGTTCCCTCTCCCCTTGCGGGAGAGGGTTAGGGAGAGGGGTGCCACACGACGTGCGCTCTCCGTACTCGTTATGACGACAAGCGAACAAGTCGCGAAATCGATGCGTTCATCGATCAGCTGGCCCGGGGCCACCCCTCTCCCCACCCTCTCCCGCAAGGGGAGAGGGAGCCTGAGAAGCGTGCTCACCTCACCATTCACGCCGGCACGTTCGGGTCCGGCGTCACCTTCGGGTCGGGCTTGTTGACGAGATAGAGGCCGGCGATCACCAGCAGCGCGGCGACGCCGAACACCGGCGTCAGCGTGTCGTGCACGATGAAATAGGCCGCGACCACGCCGAACAGCGGCGTGATGAAGGTGAAGGCCGACAGCTTGCTCGCCGAATAGGTCTTCACCATCGCAAACCAGATCACGAAGGTGCAGCCCACCACCCAGACCGCCTGATAGGCGAGCAGCGAGAGCGAGAGCGCGCTTGGCACATGGTCGATGCGCTCGCCCGCGATCCAGGCGGCAAACCCGAGGATCGGAATCGAGATCGCGACCTGGTACCCGAGCGCCTTTTCCGGCGCGGCCTGGCGCAGGCGCGTGCCCTTGGCGACCAGCGTGGTCGCGGCCCACAGCGCGCCGCCGCCGACCACCATGAGATCGCCGAGCAGCACCTTGGCGTCGACATTCGGTTGCGGCACGCCGATCGCGAGCGCGACGCCGGCAAAGCTCAGCGCAAGGCCACTCCATTGCACGGTGGAGAGACGCTCGCCGAGGAACTGGTGCGAACCCAGCGCGACGAAGAACGGCGCGGTGTAGAGAAATACCGAGGCGCGCGACGCCGAGGTGAAGACCAGCCCGGTGAAGATCAGCACGAATTCGCAGCCGAACATCAGCCCGGCGATCACGCCGGGCAAGAGCGAGCCGTCGCGCTCGAAGAATCTGACGCCGCGCAGCCAGCCCACGATCAGCATCACCGGCAGCGCGCCTGAGGAGCGGATCATCGCCTGCAGCATCGGCGGCACATCGGGCAGCGCAAGCTTGACCGCGAGCTGGTTGAAGCCCCAGCTGACGCACAGCATCAGCATCACGGCGATGGCGCCGGGCGGCAGCCCATGGCCGACGCTGACGGGCCTCGTGACGTGGGCAGTGATCGCTTGGGTCGACATGTTTCCTCGCGGGCCGGCTTGGTGCCGTGTTGTTGCTTGTGGATCTAATCGCTCAACGCTGCCTCACCTCTCCCGCTTGCGGGGGAGGTCGCTGCGCTCGAAGAGCGCAGCGGGTGGGGGCTCTCTCCACAAAACGACTCGCGGTGACACCCCCACCCCAGCCCCCCCCCCCGCAAGCGGGAGAGGGGCAGAGCATCTTCGCGGTGATCGCCTGCCTCAATCGCATCCGCGCATCACGTCTTCTGGCAATGCGCGCAGGTGCCGGCGATCTCGACGACGGACAGTTTCGGGATGAAGCCCGAGGCCCGCGCCGCAGCCGTCAGGCTTTGCGCGACCGGTGCGGCCGGGATCTCGCCGACCGAGCCGCAATGGTCGCAGATCAGGAACGCCACCATCGAGGCTTCGTCATGGTCGTGCGCGCAGGCGAGGAAGGCATTGCGGCTCTCGATGCGGTGCACGAGGCCGTTCTCCATCAGGAAGTCGAGCGCGCGGTAGACGGTAATCGGTGCCGGCCGCGGCATCGTCTTGGCCAGCTCGTCGATCACCTCATAGGCGCCGAGCGGGCGATGGCTCGACAGCAGCGCCTGCAGCACCTGACGCCGGATCGGGGTGAATTTCTGGCCGCGGCGCGCACAGACCTGCTCGGCATGCGCCATCGCGTCCGCGGCGCAGCGGCCGTGGTCGTGGTCGTGGGCAGGAAAGGTCGGCTTCGCGAGGCTCATACCGCGTTAAGATAGCATTCCAGCCCGCGTTCCCAAAGCCCGCCAGCCTTGCCGGCCCGCAGCCATGTGCGCAACGCGGGGCAGCCTCCCGTTAACCTGGCATGCAGAATTCATAAGCAAGCTTATTATATCCAAAGCTTATGGAGGCAGGATTTATGCGCGGTTCCGTGGATACGGACTTCTTGTTTACGCTCGGCGAGGTGTTCCGCCTGATCCGCGTCTATGCCGACAAGGAGGCCGCCCGCTACAGCATCACCCGCGCGCAATGGGCCGTGCTGTCCAAAGTGGAGCGCCAGGAAGGGCTGAAGCAGACCGAGCTCGCCGAGCTGCTCGAGATGCAGCCGATCACGCTGACGCGGCTGATCGACAAGCTCTGCGACAATGGCTGGATCGAGCGCCGCAGCGACGACAGCGACCGCCGCGTCAACCGCCTCTATCTCAAGAAGGCCGCGCGCCCGCTGCTCGGCAAGCTGGCCGGCCTGCGCTCCGAACTCACCGCGACCGCACTGGAGGGCATCAGCCCGGCCGACGCGCACCGCCTGCTCACTCAATTGGAATCGATCAAGGAAAACGTTCGCAATGCCATCCAAAGCCCAGCCGGCGAACCCTCCCGAAAGGAACAGCGCTATGGCTGAACCCGTGCTCAAGCTGGCACCCGAGCAGAAGAGCAATCCGGAAACGCCCGCGCCGTCGGGCAAGGCCAGCCGCGCGCCGCGCCGTCGCCTGATGGCGGGCCTGCGGCGCTATCGCCGCACGCTGCTGCTGGTCGTGCTGCCGACCGTGGCTGCGATCGGCGGCATCGTGTTCTATCTCAATGGCGGCCGCTATGTCGGCACCGACGACGCCTATGTCGGCGCGCAGAAGGTGCTGATCACGCCGGAGATATCCGGCAAGATCGACAAGATCGTCGTCAAGGAAGGCCAGCACGTCAGGAAGGGCGACGAACTGTTCGAGATCGATCCGGTGCCGTTCCGCCTCGCGGTCGCGCAGGCCAAGGCCGCGCTCGACCAGACCA
Source organism: Bradyrhizobium sp. th-b2 (assembly GCF_000426785.1). NCBI lineage: Bacteria > Pseudomonadati > Pseudomonadota > Alphaproteobacteria > Hyphomicrobiales > Nitrobacteraceae > Bradyrhizobium > Bradyrhizobium sp. th-b2. The sequence goes on along the minus strand of NZ_AUGA01000006.1, from coordinate 147,395 downwards.
GGACCAGCTATGACAATCTGGTCGACAATATCAAGATCAACAGCAGGATGCTCGAATTCGCTCAGCAGAGCATCGAGTTGAAGAAGAAGGACGTCGACCGCAAGTCGACGCTCGCCAAGCAGAATTTTGGCTCGCAGCTCGACCTCGACAACGCGGCGAATGCGCAGGTGACGGCCGAGAGCCTCGCGCAATACATCCGCCAGCAGATCTCCAACGCCAAGACGCAGCTGCTCGGCAATGTCGATCTGCCGATCGAGCAGTTCCCGCCCTACGCCCAGGCCAAGGCCAAGCTCGACGACGCCCAGCGCTATCTCGATCACACCGTGCTGCGCGCGCCGATGGACGGCGTGGCGACCCAGGTCGACCAGATCCAGCTCGGCCGCTTCGTCGCCGCAGGCGCGCCGGTGTTCTCGGTGATCGACGTCGACCATCCCTGGGTCGACGCCAACCCGAAGGAAAGCGACTTCACCTTTGTCGCGGTCGGCCAGCCGGTTGAGCTCGACGTCGACGCGTTCCCGAACCATCAGTTCAAAGGCAAGATCGGCTCGCTGTCGCCCGGCACCGGCGCGCAATTCGCGATCCTGCCGCCGCAGAACGCCACCGGCAATTTCGTCAAGGTGGTGCAGCGCGTGCCGGTGCGGATCTATTTCGACGAGAACGATCCGTTCGTGAAGAAGCTGAAGGCCGGCATGAGCGTCTATGCCACGATCGACACCAACCACCGCCGCACGCTGGCGGGTCTGCTCGGGCTGTCGCCGGCCTCGGCGCACCCGGACCACCAGGACTAACGATCGAATTGGGTTTTTGGTCGAGTTGTCGACCGCAGAGACAGTGCGCCCCCTCTCCCGCTTGCGGGGGAGGGTCGGGGTGGGGGTTCTCTCCACGAGTCTTGTGGAGAGAGCCCCCACCCGGCGCTACGCGCCGACCTCCCCCGCAAGCGGGAGAGGTGATTCCCGACACGTTCGACAAGGCGAGACTGACCTGAATGAATGCACCGTCACCATCCGCCGTACCCGGCATGCGCCGGAACATGGTGACGATCTGCGCGATGACCGCGACGATCATGCAGGCGCTGGACACCACCATCGCCAACGTCGCGCTGCCCTACATGCAGGGATCGCTGTCGGCCTCGCAGGACCAGATCAACTGGGTGCTGACCTCCTACATCGTCGCGGCCGCGATCATGACCGCGCCGGTGGGCTGGATCGCCAACCGCTTCGGCCGCAAGCGCATCTTCATCATTTGCTCGGCCGGCTTCACCTTCGCGTCAGTGCTGTGCGGCCTGGCGCAGGACATCAACCAGATGGTGCTGTTCCGCCTGTTACAGGGCGTGTTCGGCGCGGCGCTGGTGCCGCTGTCGCAGGCCGTGATGCTCGACTCCTACGCGCTGCATGAGCGCGCCAAAGCGATGTCGATCTGGGGCATGGGCGTGATGATGGGCCCGATCATGGGGCCGTCATTGGGCGCCTGGCTGACCGAGACCTATTCCTGGCACTGGGTGTTCTTCGTCAATCTGCCGTTCGGCGCCTTCACGGTGCTTGGCCTTGCAATCTTCATGGACGAGACCAGGCAGGACCACAATCTGCGCTTCGACTGGTTCGGCTTTGGCGCGCTCGCGGTGGCGATCGGCGCGCTGCAGCTCGCGCTCGACCGCGGCGAGCAGCTCGGCTGGCTCGAGTCCAACGAGATCATGATCGAGTTCATCGTCGCGGCGGTCGGCTGCTACTTCTTCTTCGCCCATTCGTTGACGACCGACAGGCCGTTCATCCAGTTCGCGATCTTCAAGGACCGGAATTTTCTCGGCGGCGTCGTGTTCATGACGGTGATGGGCCTCGTGCTGTATTCGACCATGGCGCTGTCCTCGCCCTATCTGCAGAACGTGGTCGGCTATCCGATCATTACCGCCGGCCTGCTGCTGGCGACCCGCGGCGCCGGCACCTTCGTCGCGATGATGCTGGTCGGCCGCATGATGCGCTACATCGAGGCGCGCACACTGATCATCTCCGGCCTCGCGCTGACCGCGGCGTCGCTGTTCCAGATGACCGGCTGGACCGACATGACCCAGGCGAACGAAATCATCACCGTCAGCGTGGTCCAGGGCTTTGGCTTCGGCCTCGTCTTCGTGCCGCTCTCGACGGTGGCGTTCCTGACCTTGCCGAACCATCTGCGCACCGACGGCACCTCGATGCTGACGCTGTTCCGCAACGTCGCGAGCTCGGTCGGCATCTCGATCGTTATCGCGCAGCTGACCGAGGGCGGGCGGCGGATCTACGCGAAACTCTCGGAGCAGATCAATCCGTTCAACCACGCGCTGCAGATGCCTGACATATCCGGCATGATGAACCTCAACACCGATACCGGCCGCGCGATGGCCGACAGGATGGTCGCCGCGCAGTCGCAGATCATCGCGTTCTCGCACGACTACCAGCTGGTGATGCTGTTCATCCTGGTCTCGATCCCGCTCGCGATGATGATCGGCTCGACCAAGGCCGCGCTGCGCAAGCAGTCGGCGCCCCCGGACCATGCCGCGGTGATGGAGTAGGTCCGCGCTCCGACCGCACTGCCGACGTCTCCCCCGGTGTCATCGCCCGCGAAGGCGGGCGATCCAGTACGCCGCGGCCTATCCTGCTCAAGCACTGCTGTCTCTGGAATACTGGATCGCCCGGTCAAGCCGGACGATGACAGTGTGGACCGCGACACCCTCCGAAAGCGCAAGACCCCGCGCCCGCAATCGCGTTGACTTTCCGACCTCGCCTCCCAATACTCCCTGGAAAACAAGCAATACCCGTCACAGCAATGACGGCTTCAGGGGAGGACGCGATGCCGACTTCACGCAGGACGCTGCTGAAGACTTCAGCGGCTGCCGCCGCTGCTTTCAGTTTCGATTGGACACGGGCGCAGGCGCAGGCCGAAACGGTGCGGATCGGCGTGATCTACGATTTGACCGGCCCGTTTGCCGCCGGCGGCTCGGTCGCCTCCTCGATCGGCACCCAGATCGCGATCGATCTCGTCAACGAGAAGGGCGGCGTCGGTGGCAAGTACAAGATCGCGCCGGTCAATGTCGATTCCCAGAGCAAGCCCGATGTGGCGATCAACGAGGCCAATCGGCTGATCGACCAGGAGAAGGTCGACATCCTCAACGGGGTGTTCGCGAGCTCGCACGCGGTGCCGCTCGCCGCCAAGGTCGAGCAGCAGAAGCGCATCCTCTGGATCACCACCGCGGTCTCCACCGCCGTGTTCAAGGACAAGAACCTGCAATATGTGTTCCGCGCGCAGATCCATTCCGACCAATACGGCCAGGCCTTTGGCGGCTTCCTCGCCGAGCACGCCAAGGCCAGGCTCGGCATGGAGCCGAAGGACGTCAAGGTCGCGCTGATCCATGAGGACGGCCCCTACGGCGTCGGCGTCGCCGCCGCCGACGAAACGTTCGCGAAAGAAGCCGGGCTGCAGGTCGTGCTCAAGGAAGGCTATTCGGCCTCGGCGCCCGACCTGTCGGTGCTGGTGACCAAGCTGAAGCGCGCCAAGGCCGACATCATCTCGCATGCCGGCTACAACCCCGACATCACGCTGTTCCTGCGCCAGGCGCGCGAGAGCGGGCTGAAGTTCAAGATGCTGTTCGGCGCCGGCGCCGGCTACAGCCAGCTCGACAAGCTGCGGACGGCGTTCGGCGCCGACATCGACAATTTCTGCAACATCGACCCCGTTCCGGCGCAGCTGCTCGATCCGGCCAAGCTGGCGCCGGGGGTCGGCGACCTCACCAAGACCATGGTTGCGCGCTATCGCGACAAGACCAGCGCCACCGAAGTGCCGCCGCACTGCTCGATGGGTTTTAACCAGACCTGGGTCCTGCTCAACAATGTGCTGCCGGTCGCCAAGGAGAAATATGGCGGCTTCGATCCCGAGGCGATCCGCAAGGCGGCGCTCGACGTCGACATCCCGCCGGGCGGCACCATCCAGGGCTATGGCGTGAAGTTTTATCCGCCGGGCACGCCGATGTCCGGCCAGAACGAGCGCTCGACCCCGGTCGTGATGCAGAACGCCGGCGAGCGCATCACCGTGGTGTGGCCGACCAACATCAGGACACAGGACCCGGTGTTTCCGCTGCCGAAGGGATCGGTGTATGGGGCGTAGGGACGACGTTCAGACTGCGGCGGCAGCGGCGCTGCACCCTCTCCCCTTGTGGGAGAGGGTGGCTTCGATGCAACGCATCGAAGGCGGGTGAGGGGTTTCTCTCCGCGAATGACCTCTTACGATTGCACTCGCGGTGACAACCCCTCATCCGGCGCACTTTGCGCGCCACCTTCTCCCACAAGGGGAGAAGGGAAGCGTTGCGCGTAGCTACAACACAACCCGCCTGCCCTCATCCGCGGCCCAATAGCCGGCGTAGTTCACCTTGGTCGTCTCATACGCCAGCGCCAGGTCGGCGAGCGGCGCGCGGCCGGTTGAGACGCATTCCATGAAATCCTGGATCTCCTGCAGATAACCGCGGGTCCATTCTTCCTCGAGGCAGACATATTGCCAGCCGGTTTTGCGATCGACCTTCTCGGTGATGTAGACCGAGGCGAGCTTCTCCTCTGATGTCTGGTAGCTCGTCAGATGGGTGTTCGGCGTGATGTTGGCGAACAGCGAGCCACCACTCGTATAGGTCTCGATCAGATTGCGTACGCCGCCCATGATCATGTCGCCGGAAAACACCGTCGCCTTGGTGCCGTCGGAGAAGGTTGCGGTCAGCGTGCCCCAATCCTCCACGTCGACCGGATTGGCCTTGATGTAGGCGCGCTCCTCGGGCTTGAGGCCGGCGGTGACATTGCCGACGTCGCAGGTGACGCTGGCAACTGAAATCGTCTCGCCGCGGGCTTTCGCCTCGACCTGCTTGAGATAGAGCACCGCCGACAGCGGATGGCAGCCCATCCGAATCAGCGAGCCGCCGCCGGTCATCGCCCACTCTGCGGCATGCGCGGCATGCGAGCCGGAATGGCTTTCCTCGCCCTTCATGAACAGGATCTTGTCGCCTGTGGCGCGGATGATCTCCGCGGTCTTGGTCACCGCCGGCGCGTAGATCCAGTCCTCGGCATACATGAAAAGTCTTCCGCTGCGCTCGATCGCGGCGCGGGTCTTTTCCATCTCCTCCATCACGCGCTGATACATCAGCGCTTTCGGCACGTGCCTGCCGATCGGCGCCTTGTCGCCGGGCTGCCCGAAATAGCCGCTGAACGGTTTCTCGCAGATCACGTGCTTGCCGGCCTGCATTGCGTCTACGATCATCACGGCGTGCAGGTTCGGCGGCGTGCAGATGTCGATGACGTCAAGCTCGCGGTCGGCGACCAGCTCGGCAAAGCTGCGATAGGCGTTCGGGATTTGATGCTTGCCGGCGAACTCATTCACATGATCGCCGCGCGCCGCGACCGCCCTCACCTCGACATCGACGCCATAGACGCGCCGGTATGCATACATGTGCAGCTCCGACACGAAGCCGCAGCCGGCCAGACCGATCCTGATTTTTGTCATTAAATGTCTCCGTCCTTCAGGCGGATGCAGAGTAGCGCGCAGCCATAACGGCGTCGAACGCATTTGCCATCGCGCCATGCGGCGGCGTCAATCCGGTGAACAGCTCGAACGCATCCGCCGATGCGTTGATCGCGAGGTCGCGTCCGGTCAGAACGCTTGCGCCGTTGGCCTTTGCCGCTGTCAGCAGCGGCGTCCATAGCGGCGTGTAGACGGCGTCGGCGACCCACATTGAGGGACGCAGCAGCGCATCCGGCACTGGCGCGTCGCGGCTTGGCAGCATGCCGACCGGCGTTGCGTTGACGAGGCCTGCGGCGCCGTCCACCGCGGCCGCGACACTTATGGCCTGAACCGCATGACGATCCTGCAGCTGTGCCGCAAGCTGCGCGGCCTTGGCGGTATCGGCGTCGAAGACACGGAGCTCGGCGACGCCGAGGCCGGCGAGCGCAAACGCGATCGCCTTGCCGACTCCACCGGCCCCGATCAGCGCGATCGGGCCGCGTGGCGCGGTCGCCAGCAGCGGTTCGATCGCGCGCGCAAAGCCGGTCGCGTCGGTGTTATGCCCGACGAGCCGCGCGCCATCGACGACGATGGTGTTGACCGCGCCGATCGCGCGCGCATCCGGCGCGAGGTCATCGAGCAGCTCGACGACCGCTTCCTTGTAGGGAAAGGTGACGTTGATGCCGGCAAAGCCGAGCCGCCTGATGCCGTCGAGCATCGCGCGCAGATCGTCGCGCCCGGCGCCCTTGACCTCGATCAGCTGGTAGTGACAGCGGACGCCGAGCGCTGCGGCGGCCTGCTCATGCATCGCAGGCGCCGCCGAATGCGCGATCGGATATCCGATCAGGCCGGTCAGGAAACGGTCGCGCATTGTCCCTCACGTCAGTCGCGCTCAGCTCATGCGGTCGAGCCGAGCATAGCTGTCTTCCATGCCGTGCTCCATGCCGGTCGCGAGCATCGCTGCGCGCGTCGCGGCATCCGGCAGCGTCATCCGCAAGGTCATGAGGGTGCCGGTGCCGTCAGGCGCGAACGTGGTCTCGACATGGTTGTCCGGCGTCGGATCGGGCAGATGCATGCGCCCGACATGCACGATGCGGCTGAACGGTTCGAGCGCGAGATATTCGCCGGTCTGATAGAACCCGCGGCCCTTGCCGTCGCTCCATTCGAAACGGATCCGGCCGCCGGGCCGAGCTTCGCTAATGCAAACCGGCATGGTCCAGCCGTCAGGACCGAGCAGCCACTTTTGCAGCAGCTCAGGCTCGGTGTGTGCGCGGTACACCGCCTCGGGCGGCGCAACGAAGCGCCTGGTGACGACGACATGGCGGTCGCCTTCGGTCGTCAGCGTCAACTTGCTCGTCAACTCGCTCATGGGGCACCTTTCACGTCTCGGGCTTCATCGCGGCCAGCACGCCGTCCAGCCGGTCGTAATTGGTTTCCAGCGCCCGCCTGAGCATGCCGAGCCATTGATCGATCTCGGCGACCGCCGTCGGCGCCAGCCGGCACGGGCGCTTGGTGCCCTCGATCCGCTTCACGATCAGGCCCGCGCCCTCGAGCACCTTGAGATGGCGGGAGATCGCGGGCTGGGTCATCTCGAACGGCTCGACCAACTCCATCACGGTCGCCTCGCCGAGAGCGAGCCGCGCCAGGATCGCCCGGCGGGTCGGATCGGCGAGCGCGGAGAAGGCGGCATCGAGGTTGGCCATGCTTGATCTCGTTCCAGTTATATAACTTATCTATTATATAACTAATCATGCATAGTCAAACGAAATCCGCCGCGACGAAGGCGCGCAGCGGATTTGTCAGTCTTTTCAATGCTGGATTTGCGCGCCGCTGACGGCGCGCCGCAGCCGGCTAGACGTCGAAGAACACCGTCTCGTTGTCGCCCTGCAGATGGACGTCGAACGTGTAGGTATGGCCCGCACCGGCCTTGCGCTTGGCGATCAAGGTGGCGCGGCGATCGGCCGGCACCAATGCGAGCACGGAATCGGCGGCATTGCCGGCCTCGTCGTCGAAATAGATCCGCGTGTAGAGATGCAAGAGCATGCCGCGCGCGAACACCGCGAGCGCGATATGCGGCGCCTGCGGCTTGCCGTCGGCATCCGGCACCACGCCGGGCTTGATGGTGTCGAAGGCGTAGCCACCGCTCTTGTCGGTGCCGCAGCGACCAAAACCCTTGAAGGACGAATTGGGCAGCGCGCGCGTATCCTGCGGATCGGAGAAGCGGCCCTGGCTATCGGCCTGCCAGATCTCCAGCATGCAATCCGGGATCACGGCGCTGTCGCCGTCATAGACCTTGCCCTCGACCCGGATGCGCTCGCCCGAGACATCTGATGTCAAGAGGTTGTTGGTGAAGGCGTCATTCCACTCATATTCGCCGTTCGGCGTCAGGCCGTACTTGAAATAGGGACCGACGGTCTGCGAGGGCGTGATTCCATCAGGACGCTGGTTCGACACGTTACTTGGTCTCCATCGGCGTGGCGTTGCGGCCGCGCAGCACGATATCGAAGCGGTAGCACAGCGCCCATTCCGGCTTGGTGTTGTCGAGATCGAACGACGAGATCATCCGCGCCCGCGCCTTCGCATCGGCCACCGAATTGAAGATCGGGTCGAACGGAAACAAGGGATCGCCGGGGAAATACATCTGCGTGACAAGACGCGAGACGAAGGAATGCCCGAACACCGAGAAGTGGATATGCGCCGGCCGCCAGGCATTGTGGTGATTGCCCCAGGGATAGGCGCCGGGCTTGATGGTGATGAACTTGTAATAGCCGGCGGCATCGGACTGCGTCCGCCCGGCGCCGGTGAAATTGGGATCGAGCGGCGCCGGGTGCTGGTCGACGACATGGATGTAGCGGCCGCAGGCATTGGCCTGCCACAGCTCGACCAGCGTGTTGGGCACGCCGCGGCCGTCCTCGTCGAGTACATGGCCGTGCACGATGATGCGCTCGCCGAGCGGCTCGCCCTTCGCCTGGATGGTGAGATCGTTGTCGTGCGCGCGCACGGTCTCATGACCATAGACCGGCCCGGTCAGCTCCGAGAGCGTGTGCCGCATCGGGATCAGCGGCTTTTGCGGCGAACGCTTCACGGTGGAGCGATAGTCCGGCGACAGCCGCGCCGGATGAGCCGCAAGCGATTGCAGCGGGTACGACAAGGTCATGGCGAATTCCTCCGCGGCCCACGCGCCCCGTGGGCTCACCTCAGATCATTATATTGCATAACCAAATTGGGGAAGGGCTGTTTTCAGCCCTTCCAAGCTATTGGACTAGTTCAGCTTTTCGATCGCGACCGCGACACCCTGGCCAACCCCGACGCACATAGTTGCCAAGGCAAGCTTCCCGCCCCGCTTCTCCATGCCGTGCACGGCGGTCAGCACCAGCCTTGCGCCGCTCATGCCGAGCGGATGACCGAGCGCGATCGCGCCGCCATGCGGATTGACGAAATCGGCGTCTTCCTGGACGCCGAGCTGACGCAGGACGGCGATGCCTTGCGAGGCGAATGCCTCGTTGAGTTCGATCAGATCAAAGTCCGACACCTTGATGCCGAGACGCTCGACGAGCTTCCTCGTCGCCGGCACCGGGCCGATGCCCATGATGCGCGGCGGCACTGCGGCCGAGGCGAGGCCGAGGATTTTTGCGCGCGGGGTCAGGCCGTGCTTCTTCACCGCAGCTTCGGAAGCGAGGATCATCGCGGCGGCGCCGTCATTGACGCCGGATGCGTTGCCCGCGGTCACAGTGCCCGGATTGCGCACGATCGGCTTCAACTTGGCGAGACCTTCGAGCGTGGTCTCGGGCCGCGGATGCTCGTCCTTGTCGACGGTGATGGGGCCGGCCTTGCACCGGGCACCTGGATCGGGATGATCTCCTCGGTGAAATAGCCCGACGCGATTGCCGCGCCGGCGCGCTGCTGCGAGCGGATCGCCATCGCGTCCTGATCGGCGCGCGACACCTGGAATTCCTCGGCGACGTTCTCGCCGGTCTCCGGCATCGCATCGACGCCGTACTGCGCCTTCATCAAGGGATTGATGAAGCGCCAGCCGATCGTGGTGTCGTAGATTTCGGCGGAGCGCGCGAAGGCTTCCGGCGCCTTGCCCATCACGAACGGCGCGCGCGTCATCGATTCGACGCCGCCCGCGATCGCGAAATCGATCTCGCCGGCGCGGATGGCGCGGCCCGCGGCGCCGACCGCATCAAGGCCGGAGGCGCAGAGCCGGTTCAGGGTCTGGCCGGGAACCGACTCGGGCATGCCGGCGAGCAGCAGCGCCATGCGCGCGACGTTGCGGTTGTCCTCGCCGGCCTGGTTGGCGCAACCGAAATAGACCTCGTCGACCTGATTCCAGTCGAGCGTCGGATGCTTGGCCATCAGCGCCTTGATCGGGGCCGCTGCGAGATCGTCGGCGCGCACCTTGGCGAGCGAACCGCCGAAACGGCCGATCGGGGTCCGGACGGCATCGCAAATGAACACATCACGCATTGAATCTCTCCCTGAATGCCGCGACTTAGGCGCTGGATCGGCTGGAACTTGAGGGGAGTTTTAGGAGCGTGCCCGCGGCAGGTCAATTGACCGGGACGCGCGTCAAGCGCGCATTGCCGTGATGTCTTGTCATATCTTAGGCCGTGGAGAGGGTGGAAAACCCGGCTCTCGCGGATAGGACCGCGCGACGAAATTTTGTAGTTTCCGCCCCCTGATGACAATCCAGCAACCCATTCCCGCTCCGCCTGAACCCGCTCCCGCCGAGGCGTCGTCGCGCGTCACGCCGATGATGGAACAGTATCTTGAAATAAAGGCCGCCCATCCCGGCCTTCTGCTGTTCTACCGGATGGGCGATTTCTACGAGCTGTTCTTCGAGGACGCCGAGATCGCCTCCAAGACGCTCGGCATCGTACTGACCAAGCGCGGCAAGCATCAGGGCATGGACATCCCGATGTGCGGCGTGCCGGTCGAACGCTCCGAGGATTATCTGCATCGCCTGATCGGTGCCGGGCATCGCGTCGCGGTGTGCGAGCAGACGGAAAATCCCGCCGAGGCAAAAGCCCGCGGCAACAAGAGCGTGGTCCGCCGCGGCGTGGTACGGCTGGTGACGCCGGGCACGCTGACCGAAGACACGCTGCTCGACGCCCGCACCAACAATTATCTGATCGCGATCGCGCGCGCCCGCGGCTCGGCCGGCGCCGACCGTCTCGGCCTCGCCTGGATCGATATCTCGACCTCGGAATTCATGGTGACGGAGTGTTCGAACGCGGAGCTTGCGGCGACGCTGGCGCGCATCAATCCGAACGAGGCCATCGTCACCGACGCGCTCTACAGCGACAACGAGCTCGCGCCGACCTTGCGCGAATTGCCGTCGGTGACGCCGCTGACCCGCGACGTGTTCGACGGCGCCACTGCCGAGCGGCGGCTGTGCGACTATTTCGCGGTCGCGACCATGGATGGCCTGTCCGCGATGTCGCGGCTGGAGGCGACCGCCGCGGCCGCGGCCGTCACCTATATCGACCGCACCCAGGTCGGCAAGCGTCCGCCGCTGTCGCCGCCGGCGCGCGAAGCCGCCGGCACCACGATGGCGATCGATCCGGCGACCCGCGCCAATCTCGAATTGACGCGGACGTTGGCGGGCGAACGCCGCGGCTCACTGCTCGATGCGATCGACTGCACCGTCACCGCGGCGGGCTCGCGGCTGCTGGCGCAGCGCCTCGCCGCGCCGCTCACCGATGTTGCCGTGATCGCGCGGCGGCTCGACGCCGTCACGGCCTTCGTTGCGGATTCGGCGGCGCGCGAGGACATCAGGACTGTGCTGCGCGCGGCGCCCGACATGTCGCGCGCGCTGGCGCGGCTCTCGGTCGGCCGCGGTGGCCCGCGCGATCTCGCGAGCCTGCGCGACGGCATCCTGGCCGCCGACCAGGCGCTGGAGCTGCTGGCGCAGCTTGCCAATCCGCCGGCCGAGGTGTCGACCGTAATGGCGGCGTTGCAGCGCCCGTCGCGCGATCTGGCGCAGGAATTCTCCCGCGCGCTCTCCGAACAGCTTCCGCTGATCAAGCGCGACGGCGGCTTCGTCCGCGAGGGCTACGAGGCCGCGCTCGACGAGAGCCGCAATCTGCGCGACGCCTCGCGCCTCGTCGTCGCCGCGATGCAGGCGCGCTATGCCGAGGACACCGGCATCAAGACGCTCAAGATCCGGCACAACAATGTGCTCGGCTATTTCGTCGAGGTCACCGCGCAGCACGGCGACAAGCTGTTCGCGCCGCCGCTCAATGCGACCTTCATCCATCGCCAGACACTGGCCGGGCAGGTTCGCTTCACCACATCGGAGCTCGGCGAGACCGAAGCCAAGATCGCAAATGCCGGCGAGCGTTCGCTCAATCTCGAGCTCGAAATCTTCGAGCGCCTGAGCGCGATGGCGCTCGCCGCCAGCGACGATCTGCGCAACGCCGCGCATGCCTTTGCAATGCTCGATGTCGCGACCGCATTGGCGAAACTTGCGATCGACGACCATTACGTGCGGCCGGACGTCGACGGCTCGCTCGGCTTTGCGATCGAGGGCGGCCGCCATCCCGTGGTCGAGCAGGCGCTGAAGCGCGACGGCCAGCCATTCATCGCCAATGCCTGCGATTTGTCGCCGGCGCCGGGACAGAAATCCGGCCAGCTCTGGCTGATCACCGGTCCGAACATGGCCGGCAAATCGACCTTCCTGCGGCAGAACGCGCTGATCGCGCTGCTGGCGCAGATCGGCTCTTACGTGCCGGCGTCGCGGGCGCGGCTCGGCATCGTCGACCGGCTGTTCTCGCGCGTCGGCGCGGCCGACGACCTGGCGCGCGGACGCTCGACCTTCATGGTCGAGATGGTCGAGACCGCCGTGATCCTCAACCAGGCCAGCGAGCGGTCGCTCGTCATCCTCGACGAGATCGGCCGTGGCACTGCGACCTTCGACGGGCTGTCGATCGCCTGGGCTGCGATCGAGCATCTGCATGAGAGCAACCGCTGCCGCACCCTCTTTGCCACCCACTATCACGAGCTGACGGCGCTCTCGGCCAAGCTGCCGCGGATGTTCAACGCCACGGTGCGGGTCAAGGAATGGCAGGGCGACGTCGTGTTCCTGCATGAGGTGCTGCCCGGCTCGGCCGACCGCTCCTACGGCATCCAGGTCGCAAAACTCGCCGGCCTGCCGCCCGCGGTGATCACGCGCGCCAAATCGGTGCTGGCGAAGCTCGAGGCCCAGGACCGCGGCCAGACCGCGCGCGCCTTGGTCGACGATTTGCCGCTGTTCGCCGTCCCCTCGCGCGCCGCCGCCGAGGACAAGCCGCCGAGCGAGACGGATTTGCTGCTCGAAGCGGTGAAGGCGCTGCACCCCGACGAGATGTCGCCGCGCGAGGCGCTGGATGCGCTCTATGCGCTGAGGGCGAAGCTGCCGAAAGGATGAACGTCGTTAAGATGCACTTGTCAGCAGCATCGCGAAACGACGAAAATAGGATATGGCCTCGTCTGAACGACCAGTTCTGTCGCCATCACTCGTTGCGCAGCTATCGAGCTTGGGCGCCAAGCTGCGACGCGGAAGTGGCGCTGACCACGAACTCAGCGAAATCCTGACGGAGCTTTCTACGCTGTCCGCGAACAAGATCGTGCGCGCTAGCCGCGAGATTACACAGGCCGCCGGCTTCGCCTGGTGGTGGCAACACCCGTCCCTGACGGATCGTTTGTTTCGATTTCCGCAGTCTGAGCGACAGCTCATGTTTCGAAACGCCGACTATGCGTGGCTGTTCCTGTTTCACCCGGACGGTTATCTGAGGGAGGCCGCTCTCTGCGCCATCGCAACGCCCCCGACGTCGTCGTTCTTTCTTTCCGCGCTCGCATGGCGGCTGAACGACTGGGCCGGGCCGGTTCGTCGCGCCGCGATAGAATGTTTCAGGCGCGTTTCGGCAAACACCTCTGCTGCTATCGCCGCGGAGGCAGCCCTCTACTTGCTTGAACGACGGTTCGTTTAGGGGCGGTGGTGCGATGAGGTCGCAACTCTTGATCCGTTGTTCGCTCGCGACGACGTCCTCGCGGCATTGGCGGCTCAGCTTGAAAGACGCCCGACTGGCGGGCTGAGCGGCTGTCTCCGCTCCGCATTGCGATATCCCGGCTTCGACCAACACTTGCCGCGACTGGCAATGGCGGCCGTTCAGCCGCCGGTCAGAGCCATCGCCTGTCCGTGCCTGATTTTGCGGAAGGCCAGCTGGCCGATCGGATTCGACTGGGTCTGGCTCGACAAGGTCTATGGCTCGAAACGACGCATTCCGAAGCTGGACAATCGAAGCATCGAATGCGATCGCCCGGTCGCAGACCTCATCGCCGAAGGTATCCGCGACAGATCGCCTTTTGTGCGAAAGATTGTCGCGGATGCCATGATTGTCGTCCGCTCGCAAATGGACGATGAGGCCCCTCTGGTTGCCCGACTTGTAGATGATCCCAATCCTGCAGTGCGCTCGCGAGCGGACTTCATGCTGAGACATCCGCCGCCACAAAAGGCTCTTTAGCCGGATCAGCGGAGAGACCGTCCCGGATTGCGCTGAGCCTGTCATCGGGCGCGCGTTCGCGCGACCCGTTGGCTCCATCCGGGCTACGGCTCACCCTTCTCCTTCGCCCTGAAAGGGGAAGGTCGGGATGGGGGTCAGCCGCAGACGACGCTGTTTGCGGAGAGAGCAGATCCCCACCCGCTTTGCTCTAACGAGCAAAGCAACCTCCCCTTTTCAAGGGGAGGTTAAGACGCACCCTACGCTTTCGACGTCTTCGCGCTCTTCCTCCGCCCGATCTGCCACAGCACCAGATTCCACACGATGCAGGTGGCGAGCGCGCAGCTCAGCCCAATCGGCGAGCCGAATTGCGCCACCGCGACATGCAGCACCGCAACGCCGAGGCCGAAGCCCATCAGGCCCCAGGCGCTGTTGGCGAGCACGGCTGCGGTTGCGGGTCCACCGATGCGCGGGTGCAGGATCAGCATCATCGAGGAGAACACGATCGGGAACAGCGCCATCACGCCGGTGACGCGGGGGCCGACCCAGCCAGACGCCGTGACCACCGTGCCGACCAGGCTCGCGACCAGCGCGGCGCGCAGCGGAATGTCGTACCAGCGCCGCGCGATCAGCGGCATCTTGGCGACGTGGTAGGGCCTGAGCAATGGAATGCAGATCGCAAAGGTGACGGCGTTGACGAGCAGCCCGCCGGCGAGCGACCAGCCGAACTGGCGGATGATGGTGGCGAGCACCAGCCACACCGCGATCGCAGATCCCGCGCTGATCCACATGCTGCGGCGCTGCGCCAGCACGGCGTAGGTCAGGCCCATATAGATCGTGGCCGCGTTGACCGGCAGGCTCGCCAGCGCACCCTCGGCGATGAAGGCGGCGTCATGGTCGAGCGCGAGGAAGGTGTAGGATGGCCCGGCCGAGATCGGTAGCGTTGCGATCAGCGCGCCGATCACCGGCCCCGAGCGCTCCGTGATGATGGACGCACTGACCACGAACGCCGCGGCGACGGCCATGCGCAGCACGAGGATCAGGACGAAGTGGAGTTCGGGGGACATTCGATCCGTCGTCCCGGCGAAGGCCGGGACCCATAACCACGACTAGTCGTGAGGAGCGAAAGCCGTTGGGCAGCACGGCTGAGAACCAGGGGACACGGCGTATGGGCCCCGGCTTTCGCCGGGGCGACGCGTCACACCCGCTGCATCGACACCGAAACCTTCGGGCCGTTCTTGATGGTCTGATAGACCACGCAATAACGCTCGGTGAGCTTCAGCAGCAGATCGAGCTTGTCCTGCGGCGCGTCGGTGCCGATCTCGAAGCGGAGGCGGATTTCGCGGAAGCCGACCGGGGTCTCCTTGTCGACGCCGAGCGTGCCACGGAAGTCGAGATCGCCCTCGGCGAACACATTGCCGACTTTCAGCGGCAGCTCGACGGCGGTCGCGACCGATTTCAAGGTGACGCCGGCGCAGGCGACCAGCGCCTCCAAGAGCATGTCGCCGGAGCAAAGCTCGAGCCCGGAGCCGCCGGTGGCGGGATGCAGGCCGGCGACCGCGAGTGCGCGGCCGGTCTCGACCTTGCAGGAGATGCTCTCATTGTCGATCGAGCCCTTGGCCTTCAGCGTGATCACGGCGGCCTGGGGGTCGGTCTTGTAGCGCTCCTTGATCGGAGCCTGCATTGCGCGGAGTTCGGCGGAGTCCATGGTTCTGCTCCCGGCTGTTCTTCTTTGTTCCGATGTAAGGCCTTAACGAGCCGATGTCACCACCACATCGCCTCGCCGGCGCTCGATTTGTCGGTGACGTCACGCACCTGCCGGTCCAGCGAGCGGTCGAGCGCGGTCAGCACGCGGCGCTTGAAGGTGTCGAACAGCTCCGATTTGCGGTCGCGCGGCCGCGCCAGATTGATGGTGATCTGCTCGAACAGGCGGCCCGGCCGCGGCCGCATCACCAACACGCGGTCAGCCAGCACCACGGCCTCGTCGACGTCATGGGTGACCAGGATCAGGGTCGGCCGTGTGTCGGCCCAGAGATCGAGCAGATGGTCCTGCAGGTCACGGCGGGTGAAGGCATCGAGCGCCGAGAACGGCTCGTCGAGCAGCAGCACTTCCGGCTGCGGCACCAGCGCGCGGGCGATCGCGACCCGCTGCGCCTGTCCGCCGGACAATTCGCGCGGCCAGGCCGCGGCCTTGTCGGCGAGGCCAACGCGGGCCAGCGCCGTCGCGACCCGCTCGCGCCTGGCATCAGTCGGGAGATCGGCGAGGCCGAAGCCGATATTGTCGGCGACGCTGAGCCACGGCAACAGCCGCGGCTCCTGGAAGATGATGCCGATCTTGGCGTGCGGCGACGTAATCACCGCATTGTCGAGTATCACGCTGCCGGTGGTGGCGCGATCGAGGCCGGCGATGGCGCGCAGCAGCGTCGACTTGCCGCAACCGGAGCCGCCGATGATCGCGATGATCTCGCCGGGCTGGATCTCCGCCGAGAAGCGTTCCAGCGCGTGGACGCCGTTCGGATAGGTCTTGCCGACGTCCCTCAGCGCAAGCATCACTGCCCTCCCCGCGCGCCGAACGCGTCCTGCCAGCGCAGCAGCGGCGCGGTGGCGATCTCGATCAGCCAGTCGGTGGTCTTGCCGAGGATCGCGAAAATCACGATCGCGGCAAGAATCTGCGCCGGCTTGCCGAGCTGCTGGCCGTCGATCAGGAGATAGCCGAGCCCTTCGGACGCCCCCATGAATTCGGCGGCGACCACGAACATCCAGCCCAGGCCAAGCCCGACCCGCAGCGACACCACATAGGCCGGCAGCACCGCGGGCAGCAGGATGCGGCGGATCATCGCAAAGCCGGACAGGCGGAACACGCGGCCGACCTCGACGACCTTGCGATCGACCGACAGGATGGCGCCCATCACCCCGAGATAGACCGGAAAGAACACACCGACCGCGATCAGCGCGATCTTCGAGGTCTCGAAGATGCCGAGCCACAGGATGAACAGCGGCACCCAGGCGATCGAGGGAATCGCGCGCAACGCCTGCACGGTCGGGTCGAGCAGTCGGCGCGCCAGGCCCCAATAGCCGGAGATCGCACCGAGGATGGTGCCGCCCACGACGCCGAGCGCAAAGCCCGCGCCGACCCGCCACAGCGTCGCAAGGATATGGCGCGACAGCTCGCCGCTCCGGGCGAGCGCCAGGATGGTCTCGAACACCTTTGACGGCGGCGGCACCAGGCGGCCGTTGGAGTAACCGAGCGCGACGACCAGTTCCCAGCCCAGCGCCAGCACGACCGGCAGTGCGAGCCCGAGCACCGGCCGCACATAACGCGACCACCGCGCCGGCGCCACACGCGGCGCGGCCGTCCGTTCCAGCGCGGGCAGGTCAACGGTCATGGCCATAGCAAGAACTATTCTTCGGGCGGGATTGCAAGGTGGGTGAGCCCAACTCCACTCACATCGTCCCGGGCAAGCGAAGCGCGACCCGGGACCCATAACCACAGGGCGAGATAGTGGAACGAGCTGGGGCCACAGCTTCGTTCAACAACAAAGCCCTGTGGTTATGGGTCCCGGCTTTCGCCGGGACGACGGCGGCGATCAATTCGTGGGCAACGGGACCTGGTCATCGATCAGGCTGTCGAGCGCGGCCTTGACGTCGGTCTTGGCGTCGATCACGCCGGCCTGCTGCAGCGCGAGACCAGCCGCGAGAATTGATTCGCGTTGCGGCGCGCCAATCCGGCTGTGGGTCAGCTCGGTGCGCTCCTTGAGCTGCTTGTCGACCACCGCGTCCGGCAGCTTGGTGACGGCGATGAAGGTCTTCTTCAGCTCGTCATAGTTCGCCAGCGAATATTTCCGCGCCTCCTCGTAAGCTGCGAGCACGCGGCGGACCACGTCCGGGTGGTCCTTCAAAAACTGCTCGCGCACATTGAGGATGCCCCAGGTGTTGGCGTCGGCCTTGCGATAGAACAGTTTTGCGCCGTCCTCGACCTCGGCCTGCGCCATCATCGGGTCGAGGCCGGCCCAGGCGTCGACGTCGCCGCGGATCAGCGCGGTCTTGCCGTCGGCGTGCTGCAACAGCACCGGCGTGATGTCCTTTTCGGTGAGGCCGGCGCCGAGCAGCGCGCGGACCAGGAAGATGTGCGGATCGGTCCCACGCGTCACCACGACGCGCTTACCCTTCAGGTCGGCGACGGAGCTGATCTTGGAATCCTTGCCGGTGACCAGCGCGGTCCATTCGGGACGCGAATAGACGTAGATCGACTTGATCGGGTTGCCGTTGATCCTGGCGACCAAAGCGGCCGAGCCCGCGGTCGAGCCGAGATCGATCGAACCGGCATTGAGGAATTCGAGCGCCTTGTTGGAGCCGGCCGACTGCACCCAGACGATGCTGATGCCGTCCTTGGCGAACTCCTTCTCCAGCAGGCCCTTCTGCTTGAGGACCATCGACACCGGATTGTAGGTCGCCCAGTCGATCCGGATCTCCTTTGGCGCGTCGGCGGCAAGCGCCGCGCCGGGCAAGAGTGTCGAGACCGCGAGCAGCGCAGCGAAGGCGCGCCGGGAAAATTTCTGCATTCGTCGATCTCCTCGATACGATTAAGAAACAATCTTTTATTTCAATGAGTTAGCCTTGCGGTCAACGAGAAAATCTCTACCCTTTACAGGATGGGGCGAGAACGATCTTGCCCGCAGCGCCGTTGAGAGAGCATGGAGCTGCTGTCGTTATACTTTGGTCAGTGACAGCAACAGCTTCGTCCGATATCGGATGGACGTATGGACAGCATCGTAGCCGACGGCCGCGCTGAAGCGGATGATCGTTTCGAGACCGAGCGGATCACCGCGGCGGTCAACGCGCTCGCCGAGCAGCATGCCGGCCGCGAGGACCAGTTCCGCGCCGCGATGGCGCAACTGCTCAAGGCCGAGCTGATCGCGGCGCGCGCCACGGCGCAGGCGCTGCTGCTGAAGGATCGCCACGGCCGCCGCTGCGCCGAACGGCTCTGCTTCGTGCAGGACGAGATCATCCGCATCCTCTACGCCGCGGCGACCCGGCATCTCTATCACTCGCCGATCCCCTCGGGCGCCGAGCGCATGGCCGTGGTCGCGACCGGCGGCTATGGCCGCGGGCTGATGGCGCCGGAATCCGACATCGATCTGTTGTTCATCCTGCCCTACAAGCAGACCGCCTGGGGCGAGCAGGTCGCCGAAGCCATTCTTTATTGCCTCTGGGACATGGGGCTGAAGGTCGGCCACGCCACCCGCTCGGTCGATGAATCGATCCGCCAGGCGCGCGGCGACATGACGATCCGCACCGCGATCCTGGAGACGCGGTTCCTGACCGGCGACCAGCCGCTCTATGACGAGCTGGTCGAGCGCTTCGACAAGGAAGTGGTGCAGGGCACCGCATCGGAGTTCGTCACCGCCAAACTCGCCGAGCGCGAGGAACGGCATCGCCGCGGCGGCCAGTCGCGCTATCTGGTCGAGCCCAACGTCAAGGACGGCAAGGGCGGCCTGCGCGATTTGCACACGCTGTTCTGGATCGCCAAATACGTCTACCGGGTGCGCGAGACCGATGAGCTGCTGGAACGCGGCGTGTTCGACGTGCAGGAGTACCGCACCTTCCGCCGCTGCGCCGATTTCCTGTGGTCGGTGCGCTGCAACCTGCACTTCTTCGCCGGACGCGCCGAAGAGCGGCTGTCGTTCGACATGCAGCGCGAGATCGCTGTTAGACTCGGCTATACCTCGCATCCCGGCATGCAGGACGTCGAGCGCTTCATGAAGCACTACTTCCTGATCGCAAAAGACGTCGGCGACCTCACCGCGATCTTGTGCGCCAAGCTCGAGGAGGAGCACAACAAGCCGGCGCCGGTGCTGAGCCGCATGGTGGCGCGCTTCCGGCCCGGCACCAAGCGGCGGCGGGTGGCCGGCAGCGACGACTTCATCGTCGACAACAACCGCATCAACCTCGCCGCGCCCGATGTCTTCAAGCACGATCCGGTCAATCTCATCCGGATCTTCCGCCTCGCGCAGCAGAACAACCTCGCCTTCCATCCCGATGCGATGCGCACGGTGACGCGCTCGCTGAAGCTGATCAACACCCAGCTGCGCGAGAACGACGAAGCCAACCGCCTGTTCATGGAGATCCTGACCTCCGACAATGCGGAGACCGTGCTGCGGCGGATGAACGAGACCGGCGTGCTCGGCCACTTCATCCGCGCCTTCGGCAAGATCGTGTCGATGATGCAGTTCAACATGTACCACCACTACACGGTGGACGAGCATCTGATCCGCTGCATCGGCTACCTGCAGGACATCGAGCGCGGCGGCAACGAGGAGTTCACGGTCGCCAGCGACCTGTTCCGCAAGATCCAGCCCGAGCACCGCCCGGTGATCTATATCGCGACGCTGTTGCACGATATTGCCAAGGGCAGGCCCGAGGATCACTCGATCGCCGGCGCCAAGGTGGCACGGCGGCTGTGCCCGCGGCTCGGCTTCTCGGCGGCCGACACCGAACTGGTGGCATGGCTGATCGAGGAGCATTTGACGATGTCGACGGTGGCGCAATCGCGCGACCTGTCGGACCGCAAGACCATCGAGAATTTCGCCGCCGTGGTGCAGTCGGTCGAGCAGATGAAGCTGCTCACGATCCTGACCACCGCCGACATCCGCGGCGTCGGCCCCGGTGTCTGGAACGGCTGGAAGGCGCAGCTGTTGCGCACACTGTATTACGAGACCGAGCCAGTGCTGACCGGCGGCTTCTCGGAGGTCAACCGTGCCCAGCGCATCGCGGTGGCGCAAGCCGAATTCCGCCGCGCCTTCACCGAATGGCCGGAGACCGAGCTCAACGCCTATATCGGCCGGCATTACCCGGCCTACTGGCTCAAGGTCGAGCTGCCACGCAAGATCCGCCAGGCACGCTTCATCCGCGCCAGCGAGCACGCCGGCCACAAGCTCGCGATCAATGTCGGCTTCGACGAAATCCGCGCCGTCACCGAGCTCACGATTCTGGCGACCGACCATCCCTGGCTGCTGTCGATCATCGCCGGCGCCTGTGCGTCGGCCGGCGCCAACATCGTCGACGCGCAGATCTACACCACGACCGACGGCCGCGCGCTCGACACCATCTCGATCTCACGCGAATACGACCGCGACGAAGATGAAGGCCGCCGCGCGACGCGGATCGGCGAGATGATCGAGCACGTGCTGGAAGGCAAGCTGCGGCTGCCCGAGGCGGTGGCGAAACGTGCGGTGCGCAGCAAGGCGCGCCCGTTCATCGTCGAGCCTGAGGTGACCATCAACAACCAGTGGTCCGACCGCTACACCGTGATCGAGGTCTCCGGCCTCGACCGCCCCGGCCTGCTCTACCAGCTCACCACCGCGATCTCGAAGCTCAACCTCAACATCGCCTCCGCCCACGTCGCGACCTTCGGCGAACGCGCACGCGACGTGTTCTATGTCACCGACCTGCTCGGCGCCCAGATCACGGCGCCGACCCGGCAGGCCGCGATCAAGAGCGCGCTGCTGCATCTGCTTGCGAGCGAGGACCAGGCCGCGAAGCCGGCGGCGTAGGTTAAGGCGGCGCATGCAAGACCCGTCATCCTGAGAAGGCCGCGCAGCGGCCGTCTCGAAGGATCGACGGCCACGCTCGCACCGCAAGGCTCTCACCTCCAGCGACAAAGGCGGAGCCTTTGCGCGGGGATGACGGTGAAAGGCTGCGCCTTTCGGGAGACGCCTGCGGGAACTGAGCCCGGAATCCATCAGGGCCGGGGCTAGACGGGGAGTGGATTCCGGGCTCTCACGGAGGCTGTTGTCGGACCCGTTTTGCGCGACCCAGGCGTGAGCAGCCAGCGCGTCGGTCCCGGCAGCCCGCCGGACTTAGAGTCTAGGGCGGGCTACGGCCCTGGATCTCACATGTCTAATTGCGGCTGCAGCGCCGCCAGGCTCGCCCCCAGCAAGGCCAGGTAGCTGGCATGACAGACCACAACGCCAAAATCGAAGACGTCGAGCAGATCGATCCAATTGTTGGTCCAGGGGTTGTCGACCGGCACGCTCGCTGTCTGCTTGCCACCGTCGATCACGGATGGCTGGAAGCTGCGGTCGCGTCTCTGACCCCGCGTCTCGTGCGCGATGTCATCGGAGCAAAGGATCAAATGCAGGCGAGCGTTCGGCAATTTCAACCTCCAGATCTCTGATCGGCGACTGCTGAATCCGGGATGCCTACTGTTATCGAATTACCCAACAAGCGTAGTCGCCGGGAAGGAACGCGCCATTGAACGGAGGTTGATCCGGCCGTTACATTCGGATGGGGACAACATACTTAGGTTTAACCGCAACCTGAATTTGAGCGTATCAGGTGATTTCGCGTTCCACGCGACTTGACGCGCGCGGGCGGATTGCCACAGGGCCCCACGATCTCGTCCGGACGCCGAGAAAGCTGCTAGGATACAGCCTGTTAGGAGGGCGACGTTGTCGCCGCTGATGATAGCGGTCACCTAGCGACGCAGCGCGGCCCATGACGGCCAAATGCTGGTGCTGCCGATGATGCGCAATCCGACCACGAAGCCCTGGTCGACCGAGCAATGGCTGCTCGGCGGCATGGTGCTGGCTTGGGCAGGAACCTGCGCTGGGCTGTTGCTCGGTCCGGAGCCCGCAGCGACCGCTCATCTGGCTGCCCTGGCGGCGCTGGTCGCCGCGCTCGCCGCTGCATTGCTCATGATGCGTGTGGTGGGCCGCACCCAAAGGCAGATGGAAGCCGCCTTGCGCGGTCGGGCCAGCGGCGAAGAGCGCGCGATCGAGGCGCTGCGCAACAGCGAAGCGCAGTGGAAGGAGGTGTTCGAGCACAACCCGGTCATGTACTTCATGGTCGACGCAACGGGCCTCGTCCTGTCGGTCAACACGTTCGGCGCGGCACAACTCGGCTACACCGTCGACGCACTGCTCGGACAATCCGTGCTGCGGGTGTTTGCCGCCGAAGACCGGGATATGGTCCTGCGCAACGTCGCGGCCTGCCTCGACAATATCGGCCAGACACATAGTTGGGAAATCCGCAAGGTCCGCAAGGACGGTTCAAGGCTTTGGGTTCGTGAAAATGCCAAAGCCGTGCGGCGGCTGGGCGATCAGTTGATTGTCCTGATCGCATGTGAGGATATTACCGAACGCAAGCAGGCCGAGAATGCGCTGCAGCAGAGTGAAATGTACCTGACCGAAGCCCAGCGATTGAGCCACACCGGCAGCTTTGGCTGGCACCTCGCCAGCGGCGAGATGATCTGGTCGGAAGAAACCTTCAGAATCTTCGCGTTCGACAAGGCGCCTTGCATCAAGCATGACACGGTCCTTCAACGCGTCCATCCGGACGATCGCGCCCGCGTGCAACGGACCATCGACCGCGCCTCGCTCGACGGCAAGGACTTCGAGCACGGCTACCGATTGCTGATGCCCAATGGGGCGATCAAATATGTCCACGCCCGGGCGCATGCGGTGGCGAACATCTCGGGCGACACCGAATTTATCGGTGCGGTCACCGACGTGACTGCCCGCAAGCGGGCCGAGGCCGAATTGCACGAAGCGCAGACCAACCTAGCCCACGTCACGCGCGTGACGGCGCTCGGCGAGCTCGCGGCGTCGATCGCCCATGAAGTGAACCAGCCGCTTGCCGCCGTGGTCACCAACGCCGCGGCATGCCTGCGGTGGCTCAACCGGGCGGCTCCCGATCTGAACGAAGCCCGCGGGGCGGTCAGGTCGATCATCAGCGACGGCAACCGGGCGGGCGAGGTCATCCAGCGTGTCCGCGCCCTAGTGAACAAGACGACCGATCAGAAGGCGCCGCTCGACATCAATGCGGCCATCAACGAGGTGATCGGCCTGGTACAGCATGAACTGCAGAGCCACCAGATTTCCCTGCAGCTGGACCTCGCTCCCGCGCTGCCGCCTGTTATCGCCGACCGTGTCCAGCTGCAGCAAGTCATCCTCAACCTGGTCCTCAACGGCATCGAGGCGATGCAGCCGGTCACGGACCGGCCGCGCGAACTCGTGATCCGGACACGCATCGATCCCGCCAAGCATGACGATGCCGGGCAAATCCTGGTCACGGTCACCGACTGCGGCGTCGGGATAACAACCGAGAATGCCGACCGGCTGTTCGACGCCTTCTACACCACCAAGGCCAGCGGCATGGGAATGGGGTTGTCGATCTGTCGCTCGATCGTCGAAGCCCACCGGGGTCGCCTGTCCGTGGCCGGAAATGCCGGCCCCGGCGCGACATTCCAGTTCACCTTGCCATTGCGTGAAGAGGATCATGCATGGTGACCGGACCCGTGGCATCACCTCCCACGCACGCAAGCGCCGGCGATCCGGCCGTCTTCGTCGTCGACGACGACCCGTCGGTGCGGGACTCGCTGAGCAATCTTTTCCGGTCGGTCGGGCTGCGGACCGAAGTGTTCGGATCGGCCCATGAATTTCTCCAGCACAAGCCCCCGGATGTCCCGAGCTGCCTGATCCTGGACATCAGGCTGCCCCGACTGAGCGGCCTCGACTTTCAGGCCGAGCTGGCCAAGGCCGACATTCATATCCCGATCATCTTCATGACCGGCCATGGCGATATCCCGATGACGGTCAGGGCCATGAAGGCCGGAGCTGTCGACTTCCTGACCAAGCCGTTCCGCGACCAGGACATGCTGGATGCCGTCACGACGGCGATCGAGCGCGACCGAAATCGTCGCGATGAGGCCAAGGCCCTTGCACACCTGCGCGCAGCCTTCGCGACCCTGACCGCCCGCGAGCGCCAGATCATGACCCTCGTCACCGCAGGGCTCATGAACAAACAGGTCGCAGCCGAAATCGGGGTGGCCGAGATCACGGTGAAGATACACCGCGGCCACATCATGCGGAAAATGGCGGCGAAATCGCTGCCGGATCTGGTCAAAATGGCGCAGATCCTCCGGATCGGACCGGCATCCGGCGGCCCGCAAACCTAAGTATGATTCTCCGATCCTGACTGGCGACGCACTGTGCCCAGGCGTCCGCGCACAGACCAAAGCCCGTTCTGGCCGTCCCAGGAAGGACCTCCTTGTCCCACCCGCCAATGATATCCATCATCGACGATGACATGTCGGTTCGCGCCGCGACCCACAATCTCGTCAGGTCGCTCGGCTACGCAGTCGAGACCTACGCGTCGGCCGAGGAATTCCTGCACTCGCCCCATCTGAATGAAACATCCTGCGTGATAGCGGACGTCCGGATGCCGGCCATGAGCGGGCTCGACCTGCAGAGCCATTTGATTGCCAGCGGACGGCGCTTTCCGTTCATTTTCGTCACCGCCTTCTCCGTCGAAAGCGATCGCGCCCGGGCCCTGAGGGCGGGAGCGATCTGCTTTCTGAGCAAGCCCTTCGACGGCGACGTCCTGATCAAATGCCTCGACACGGCCCTGGCGCAGAACGGAAGCGCGCCCGGCGAATGAGTTCACATCAGACATACGCAAGGATGATGCCGCCAAACATCAGGACAAGTTGCGCCTGGACGATGGTGGCGCGAGATTTCGCGCCGTCGTCCTTCGCAAAGATCGACGGCCAGGACAGCATCAGAGACAGCATCAGACATTTTGATTGGCAAATGGCAATTCCTCGGAAGGAGGTCGCCATGCGAGCGGAACCGCGCTGCGCCCAGTGTGACAGCGAAGAGCCCAAGATCATCAGTTTGCGAAATCCGGCGGGTGAACGCTACTGCGGACGCCTCTGCCTGTACAAAGCTCAGGAGGAATTCACTCGCTGGCTATGGCGCGCGAATGCGGAGGCCGCGTCATGACCGGCCGTTGCGGGAATCCGGGGTGCAAGCGCCCGTTCGGGCTGATCCGGCACAGCTGGCATTTCGAGCAGTTCTGCTCCGTGAAGTGCCGCGAGATCTACAAGCAGCAATTGGAGCGCAACAAGGCCTATTGGAAGTGGCTCTATCCCTTCCCCGGCAGCCGCGGCCCGGCGAGGAAACTGGTCTGACGGCCAGGACCAGACTTTTGTTTTGACGCGTTTTCTTCACGCGAACCGGCGTCCATCCCGCATCAAGTGCGGGACAGGCTTCGCTCGAAAACGCTCTGGCAACGCGCAAAGGAGTCCCCATGACGACGGTCGATGCGATGCTGGTAGGAGCGATACTCGCATGGGTGCCTTCGCTCATTGTGTTCCTCTATATCGTGCGCGATCTGCGAAACATGCCGAGCGAAGATCTCGATTGATCGCCTCGGGCGGCTGATGAAATGGGCCGCTAGAGCATTTCGGCTCTGATTGAATCAGAACCGAAACTCTGGCTTTGTGTTTTGACGCGTTTTCTTTACGCGAACCGGCGTCCACTTCGCTCGAAACGCTTCATATCTCCACGCCCTCGTGCCGCAGCAGCCAGCGCTTGCGCTCCAGCCCACCGCCATATTTGACCAGTGAGCCGTTGGCGCCGATCAGGCGGTGGCAAGGCACGACGACGCTGATCGGGTTGGAGCCGTTGGCGTGGCCGACCGCACGCATCGCGTTCGGCACTTTCAGTTTCGCCGCCAGCGCGCCGTAGCTCATGGTGGTGCCGGGCGAAATCTTCGGCAGCGCGTGCCAGACCTTCTGCTGGAACGGCGTGCCGGCGACGCGCCATTCGACATCCGCGAGCCGATCGAGATCGCCCTTGAAGTAATCGGCGAGCGCCTTGCGCATCGCCGCCGGCGCGCGGCCGTCCCGCAGCGTCACCGCGCCATAGTGCAGCCGCAGCAGCTCGAGCATGCGTCCTTCATAGTCGTCCCAGTCAAGCGCGCGTAGCACGCCGTCGTCATCGGTCACCAGCAGCGCGGTGCCGATCGGCGTCTTGAGGCGGTCGAGGTTGAAGCTCTGTGCAGTCTTGCGGTCGGCCATGGTCATCGCTCGGAAACAGTCGCTCGGCATACAATTCACCGCCCGCGTGCTAGCGTCCACCCGAATTCCGGTTAAGGGGGACCGCATCATGCTTTGGCTTGGCAAGGTTCTGGTCGCGGTGGTGGCCATGCTACACATCTATTTCCTTGTGCTCGAGATGTTCCTGTGGACCAAGCCGCTCGGGCTGAAGACGTTTCGCAACTCGATCGAGAAGGCGACCGACTCGGCCGTGCTCGCCGCCAATCAAGGGCTCTATAACGGCTTCCTCGCCGCCGGACTGATCTGGGGCCTGGTCCACGGCAATCCGGCCTTCGCGTTCCAGATCAAGACATTCTTCCTGCTCTGCGTGATCGTCGCCGGCGTCTACGGCGCCGCCACCGTCAGCCGGCGCATCCTTTATGTGCAGGCGGCACCTGCGGCGCTGGCGCTGATCCAGCTCTGGCTCGCTTAAGGCGCGGGCGCGCTTTTGCTTTCTGCAGCATGATCCCCTCGGAAAATCGCTTCACACTTTTCCGGATCGTGCTCAAACGCGACACTGCGCGCAGGGCGCATCGCCTTGCAATGCAACCACGCTTCCTCCATCATCCCTGATAACGGTGACATCCGCCGGCTTGAGGCTTGCGGACAAGATCACCGGCAACATGGGAGGTCACGGACATGAGGAGCGTGCAATTGCTCGCTGCGACAGCGCTTGCCATCGCGTTGTCGGTTACACCGGCCGCCGCGCAGAAGAAATACGACATCGGCGCGACCGACACCGAGATCAAGATCGGCCAGACCGTGCCGTTCTCGGGCCCCGCATCCGCCTATGCCGGCATCGGCAAGACCCAGGCGGCCTACCTCAAGATGATCAACGATCAGGGCGGCATCAACGGCCGCAAGCTGAACCTGATCCAGTATGACGATGCCTATTCGCCGCCGAAGGCGGTCGAGCAGGTGCGCAAGCTGGTCGAAGGCGACGAGGTGCTGTTCACCTTCCAGATCATCGGCACGCCATCAAATGCCGCCGTGCAGAAATATCTGAATACCAAGAAGGTGCCGCAGCTGCTCGCCTCCACCGGCGCCTCGCGCTTCTCCGACCCGCAGAATGCGCCGTGGACCATCGCGTTCAACCCGAACTACCAGTCCGAGGGACGCATCTACGCAAAATACATCCTGGCCAATCACCCCAACGCCAAGATCGGCATCTTCTACCAGAACGACGATCTCGGCCGCGACTACATCACCGGCCTGAAGAGCGGGCTCGGCGACAAGGCCGCCAGCATGATCGTCGCCGAGGTGTCCTACGAGCTGACCGACCCGACGGTGGATTCCCAGATCGTCAAGCTGAGGGCCTCCGGCGCCGATCTGATCTATGACGCCTCGACGCCGAAATTCGCCGCGCAAGCGATCCGCAAGATCGCCGACCTCAACTGGACCCCGGTGCACATCCTCGACATCAATGCGAGCCCGGTTTCGGCGACGCTGAAGCCCGCGGGCCTCGACATCTCCAAGGGCATCATCTCGACCAATTACGGCAAGGACCCCGCCGATCCGCAGTGGAAGGACGATCCCGGCGTGAAGGCCTATTTCGCCTTCATGGACAAGTATTATCCGGAAGGCGACAAGCTCAACACCGTCAACACCTACGGCTACTCGACGGCCGAGCTTTTGATCCAGGTGCTGAAACAGTGCGGCGACGACCTCACCCGCGACAACCTGATGAAGCAGGTGACCAGCCTGAAGAAGTTCGTGCCGAGTCTCGCGCTGCCGGGCATGTCGATCACGACGGGGCCGAACGACTATCGCATCAACAAGCAGATGCAGATGATGAAGTTCAACGGCGAGCGCTGGGAGCTGTTCGGCCCGATCATCGAGGACACCGGACCGGCGGGTTAGGTCGCGCCGCATCGAGGCTCTACTCCCTCTCCCGCTTGCGGGGGACGGTTGGGGTGGGGGTCTCTCCACGAGTCACGTGAGCCCCCACCCGGATTGCATCTTCGATGCAATCCGACCTCCCCCGCAAGCGGGAGAGGTAAGCAAGAGATCGGACAAAAGCCGGCGCAGCGCCTCTCCGCGGCCCACCCTCCTTTCCGCATCGCCCCCTCTTTCGTTGACTGAAATCGCTCACCTTTTCGGCGCCGCTCGTCTTGCGTTGCAGCAAGCGTTCCGCCAGTATCCGGCGCAAGCGATGGCGACCGCGGGGCTTGAACCTGCGGACAAGATCATCGGCCAACCATCAGTCACGTGAGGGAAACAGCATGATGAGGAACGGGATTTTACGTCTGGTTACGGGAACGGCGCTCGCAGTCGCGCTGTCTGTAACGTCGGCCTCCGCGCAGAAGAAATACGACACCGGCGCGAGCGATACCGAGATCAAGGTCGGCCAGACCGTGCCCTTCAGTGGCCCGGCATCCGCTTACGCCACGATCGGCAAGGCCCAGGCCGCCTACATCAAGATGATCAACGACCAGGGCGGCGTGAACGGCCGCAAGATCAACCTGATCCAGTATGACGACGCCTATTCGCCGCCGAAAGCGGTCGAGCAGGTGCGCAAGCTCGTCGAAAGCGACGAGGTGCTGCTGACTTTCCAGATCATCGGCACGCCGTCGAACGCCGCCGTGCAGAAATATCTCAACGGCAAGAAGGTGCCGCAGCTGTTCGCCGCCACCGGCGCCTCGAAGTTCACCGACCCGAAGAACTTCCCATGGACGCTCGGCTTTAACCCGAACTATTTCAGCGAAGGCCGCATCTACGGCCAGTACATCCTGAAGGAGTATCCGAACGCCAAGATCGGCGTGCTCTATCAGAACGACGACCTCGGCAAGGACTATCTGAACGGCATCAAGGCCGGCCTCGGCGACAAGTCGGCGAAGATGATCGTGGCCGAAGCCTCCTATGAGGTGTCCGACCCGACCATCGATTCGCAGATCCTCAAGATCAAGGATGCCGGCGCGGACCTGTTCTTCTCGGCCTCGACGCCGAAGCAGGCGGCGCAGGCGATCAAGAAGATCGCCGAACTCGGCTGGAAGCCGGTGCACATCCTCGACATCAACGCCACATCGGTCGGCGCGGTGATGAAACCGGCCGGACTCGAGGCCTCCAAGGGCGTGATCAGCGTCAGCTACGGCAAGGACCCGCTCGATCCGACCTGGAAGGACGATCCGGGCATGAAGCGCTACTTCGACATGATGGCGAAATACTATCCGGACGGCGATAAGGATTCGAGCTTCAACGGCTACGGCTATTCCACTGCGCAGCTGTTGGTTCACGTGCTCAAGCAGTGCGGCGACGACCTGACCCGCGAGAACGTGCTGAAGCAGGCGACCAACCTGAAGAATGTCGAGCTCGACCTCGCGCTGCCCGGCATCAAGGGCAACACCACGCCGGACGACTACCGCGTCAACAAGCAGCTGCAGATGATGAAGTTCAACGGCGAGCGCTGGGAGCTGTTCGGCCCGATCCTCGAGGACGCCGGCCCAACGGGCTAGCGCTTCGCGCAGGTTCGAGATGCAATCGGCGGCCTCCGGGCGCCGCCGATTTTGTTTTTTCGTCCATACGCGCTCTATTCCCGTCACGCTGAGGAGCGCGTAGCGCGTCTCGAAGGGTCGACGGCCCAACTGTGGCCGTACATCCTTCGAGGCTCGCCCAGCGGTGCAAGCGCACCGCAAGGCTCGCACCTCAGGATGACGGTGATAGAGATTCCCCTCGCGCTAACGCGGTCTCACTTCGGAATCTCGCCAAACGTCTTCCCGACCGGCAGCATCGCGTGGCGGATCAGCCGCGAATCCTCGACGCCAGCCTGGCGGTGCTTGACCGCCTCGCGATAGACGGGGTCGCGGATCATTTCGACGAAGGCTTCGACGCTCGGATACTCGGCGATGAAGCAATGGTCCCAGCGCTCCTCTTGCGGACCGATCAGCATCAATTCGAAACGGCCCTGCCAGACGATGCGGCCGCCGAGCCGCTCGAACACCGGGCCGCTCTCGCGACCATAGGCGGCATAGGCTTCGGCGCCGGTCGCCTTGCGGCCGTCGGGATAGGCGGCCCATTCACGCAGGCGCACCAGATTGAGCATGTGGATCGGGCCCGGCCGGTTGTTGTCCCGGAATTGCGCAAACACTTCCTTGGTTGGATCGATATGGCCCATGCGGTGCTCCCTGTTTCTTTGTTCCATCCTTATTTAGCAACGCGCCGCCTCACCTCCTAATCCCCCGTTAAGCTTTGCGTAACCGCCCCTTAAACCGGGAACGCTAGCGTGCCCGCGGTCAGGGTGTGAGCGTTGCGGATGACGTGGGGACGTAAAAAAGGCGGTGCGCGCAAGGAGCCGCTGTTCGGGCTTCCGGCCGCGCTTGCCGACCTCAGACTGTCGCCGTCCGATCGCATTCCCGGCGGCGGCGACGACAAACCCGCCAAATCCAAGTCCAAGAGCAGTGACAAGAGCGGCGATTCCGGTAGCGAGAAACCGCGCCCCTCGCGCAGCGGCAGCAAGCGGCGGAGCAAGTCGCGCGGATTTGGCATCGGCCGGCTGTTCTATTGGACCGCGGTACTCGGGCTATGGGCCGGCATTGCGGTGATCGGTGTCGTGGTGTGGGTCGGCGCGCATCTGCCGCCGATCCAGTCACTGGAAATTCCCAAGCGACCGCCGACCATCCAGATCGTCGGCATCGACGGCAGCGTGCTGGCGCAGCGCGGCGAAATGGCCGGCGCCAACATCGCGTTGAAGGATCTGCCGCCCTATCTGCCGAAGGCGTTCATCGCCATCGAGGACCGCCGCTTCTATTCGCATTTCGGCGTGGACCCGGTCGGCATCCTGCGCGCCGCGGTGACCAACATCCTGCATCGCGGCGTCTCGCAGGGCGGCTCGACCCTGACACAGCAGCTCGCCAAGAACCTGTTCCTGACCCAGGAGCGCACCATGCAGCGCAAGCTGCAGGAGGCCGAGCTCGCGCTGTGGCTGGAACGCAAGCATTCCAAGAACGAGATCCTCGAGCTCTACCTCAACCGCGTCTATTTCGGCTCCGGCGCCTACGGCGTCGAGGCCGCCGCGCAGCGCTATTTCGGCAAGTCGGCGAAGAACGTGACGCTGCCGGAAGCCGCGATGCTCGCGGGCCTCGTCAAGTCGCCGTCGCGGCTGGCGCCGAACCGCAACCCTGAGGGCGCGGAGCAGCGCGCGCAAATCGTGCTCGCGGCGATGGCCGACGCCAAGTTCATCACCGAGGCGCAGGCAAAGGCCTCGATCGGCCAGCCCTCGATCGCGGTGAAGCCGGCCGGTGCCGGCACCGTGAACTATGTCGCCGACTGGATCGGCGAAGTGCTCGACGACCTGGTCGGCCAGATCGACCAGGACATCGTGGTGCAGACCACGATCGATCCGAAGCTGCAGAACGTCGCGGAAGCCGCCGTCATCGACGAGCTCGCCGCCAAGAGCGTGAAGTTCAATGTCAGCCAGGGCGCGCTGGTGGCGATGACGCCCGACGGCGCGGTGCGCGCCATGGTCGGCGGCCGGAACTATGCCGAGAGCCAGTACAATCGCGCGGTCACCGCAAAGCGGCAGCCGGGCTCGGCGTTCAAGCCGTTCGTCTATCTCACCGCGGTCGAAGCAGGGCTGACGCCGGACACGATCCGCACCGACGCGCCGCTCGACATCAAGGGCTGGAAACCGGAGAACTACACCCACGAATATTTCGGCTCGGTGACGTTGACCCAGGCGCTGGCGATGTCGCTGAACACGGTCGCGGTGCGGCTCGGCGTCGAGGTCGGCGCCAAGAATGTGGTGCGCACCGCGCATCGGCTCGGCATCTCCTCGAAGCTCGAGCCCAACGTCTCGATCGCGCTCGGCACCTCGGAAGTGTCCGTGATCGAATTGGTCGGCGCCTATGCACCGTTCGCCAATGGCGGCTACAGCGTCTCGCCGCATGTGGTGACCAAGATCCGCACCAGCACGGGCAAGCTGCTCTATGACCGCCCGGCCGATCCGCCCAACCAGGTGATCGAGCCGCGCTATGATGCGATGATGAACAGCATGATGCGCGAGACGCTGATCTCGGGCACCGCGCGCAAGGCGGAAATCCCGGGCTGGACCGCCGCCGGCAAGACCGGCACCAGCCAGGATTACCGCGACGCCTGGTTCATCGGCTACACCGCCAAGCTCGTCACCGGCGTCTGGCTCGGCAATGACGACAATTCGCCGACCAAGAAGGCAACCGGCGGCGGGCTACCGGTCGAAGTGTGGACCCGCTTTATGAAATCAGCGCTTCAGGGCGTGCCGGTCGCGGCAATCCCGAACTCGCAAGGCAGCTGGGCGCCGGCGAATCTGGTGCAGATATCCTCGCAGATCACCGCGCCGTCGGCACCGATGCAGATCCAACCGCAGACCCAGACACCGCCGCCCGCGCCGGTCCCATCCGGCGGCGGCTATTATCGCCCGCCCCCGCCGACGCCGGCACGCGCGTCGGTGCCACCCAACCCGAACGCGCGGCCCGAGGCTGCGGCGGGACTGGATGGCTGGCTGGCCGATCGGTTGTTTCGATAGGCGCTAGCCAGGCAGGTCGCATCACACTCCGACTGTCATCCCCGCGAATGCGGGGATCCAGTACGCCGCGGCCTATCGGCTCAATGACAAATGCCTCTGGAATACTGGATCGCCCGCTTTCGCGGGCGATGACAGCAAAGGTGGCGGAGACAGCGCCGCCTATTCCTGAATGCCGTAGCGGTGCAGGTCGTTGCCGTGGGTGTCGAGCCAATTCTTGGCGCGCGTGACCGAGGCGCAGACCTTGTCGACCACCCGCCAGAACCGCGCCGAGTGGTTCATCTCGACGAGATGGGCGACCTCATGCGCGGCGAGGTAATCGAGCACGAAGGGCGGTGCGAGAATCAGCCGCCACGAGAACGACAGCGAGCCAGCCGAGGTGCACGAGCCCCAACGGCTGGACTGATCGCGGATCGAGATCCGCCGCACCCGCACGCCGAGTTCCGCGGCGTGCAGCTGCGCTGACTTCTGCAGATCCTTGCGCGCCTCGCGCTTGAGGAAGTCATGCACCCGGCGATCCATGTGCTCGACGCCGCCGGCGACGCACAGGATCTTCTCGCCGCTGTCGCGCGTCTCGGTCCACACCGTGCCGCGCTCGCCCGAGCGATGCACCAGCCGATGCGGCACGCCGCGCAGCGGCACCACCGTGCCGGGCTGGAACGGTGCGGCCTTCGGCAATCGGCCGAGACGGGCAGCAATCCAGCCGCCATGGAGATTGGCGAACTCCTTGGCTTCGATAATCGTGCCGCGCGGCGGCATCGTCAGGATCGCTTCACGATCGGTCGGATGTATCCTGAGGGTGTAGCGGCGCGCGCGCCTGTGCCGCCGCAGCCTGACGGTGAAGAACTGGGAGCCGTGTCTGACCAATACGGTCGCGGGTTCGGCAGGCCGCCGATAAAGGAGCGCGCGAATAGCCATTTCTGAGAGTCCGGGGAGCAGGAGTTCGCCCGAACTTTGCCATATCCGCCGCCAGGGAAAGCGCTCGGCGCAAAAACAAATCATTTGCCCAATATACAGGGGCTGGCCGTTAATTGACCTCTACCGGCAGGGGTCGGAACCGGAATTTTTCTGATGAATCGGACTCGCAAGCAAGGTTCATAGGATGAAGCCATATTCACCCCTTGAGCCCTGCCTGATTTGAGATTCTTTTAGTTAAATCAGTGGCTTGCGCGACCGCGAAAATCGCGGCCGGGGCGATACCTATTCGGCCGCAGCGACTAAGGAAAGCCGCGTATTGGCCGCCGAAACCATGAAATCGGAGATCCGCGGCACGATTTCGGAGCGGAACCGCGAGCCGTTGAACACGCCGTAGTGCCCGACGCCCTTCTGCACATAGTGCACGCGGCGATGGTTCGGAATCGCCGTGCAGAGCGCGTGCGTCGCCTCGGTCTGGCCGAGGCCAGAGATGTCGTCCTTCTCGCCTTCCACCGTCATCAGCGCGACACGGCGGATCTTCGAGGGATCGACCGGCTTGCCACGATGGGTCATCTCGCCCTTCGGCAGCGCGTGCTTGACGAACACGAGGTCGACGGTCTGCAGGTAATACTCCGCTGTGAGGTCCATCACGGCGAGATATTCGTCATAGAATTCGCGGTGCTTGTCGACGAGGTCGCCGTCACCCTTCACCAGATTGGCGAAGAGCGCCTTGTGCGCGTCCATGTGCCGATCCAGGTTCATGCTGATGAAGCCGTTGAGCTGCAGGAAGCCCGGATAGACGTCGCGCATCACGCCCGGATGCGGGAACGGCACCTTGGTGATGACGTTGTTGCGGAACCACTCGATGCCGCGCTCTTCGGCGAGGTTGTTGACCGCGGTCGGATTGCGCCTTGTGTCGATCGGGCCGCCCATCAGCGTCATCGACAACGGCACGAACGGATCGTGGTTGGCTTCCATGACCGAGACCGCCGCAACCACCGGCACCGAGGGCTGGCACACCGCAATCACATGCATGTTGCCGCCGAGTGCGTGCAGCATCTCGATCAGGTAATCGACGTAGTCGTCGAGATCGAACCGGCCGGCCGCAAGCGGCACCATGCGCGCATCCGCCCAGTCGGTGATGTAGACCTCATGCGTCGGCAGGAACGCCTCGACCGTGCCGCGCAGCAGCGTCGCATAGTGGCCCGACATCGGCGCCACGATCAGCACGCGCGGCTGCGGCGAGCGCAGCGGACGCGTCAGCTTGCGATCGAAATGCAGCAGGCGGCAGAACGGCTTCTCCCAGATCGAGCGAACCTCGACCGGCGTGCGGATGCCGTTGACCTCGGTCGTCGGCAGGTTCCAGTCGGGCTTGCCGTAGCGGCGCGTCGTGCGCTCGAACAGCTCGCAGCTGGCCGCGATCGATTTGCCGAGCTGGGTGTGGGTCCACGGATTGAGCGGGTTCTGAAACAGGATCTTGGTGGCGTCGGTCACCGCGCGCGCCGGATTGAGCGATGCCTGTGCCATTTCGTACATCCAGTACAGCGGCGTCGTGAGTCCCGGACCGCCTTCCGCCGCTAGTGGCGGGGCACCGCCAAATTCACCGATGGGCATAATGTTTCCAGACCCCTGTTTTGCGCCGCAGCATCCTGACGAATGCGTAACAATGCGTCAATCCGCCGCTCACTGAATTTAGGGGCACTATCCGGCTAATACACCGAGATTCCACGGGAAAGTGACATTTATTCACCACCTGACAACAGCGATCCGTTGTGCTTGGCGCTCTGCAAAAGGGCAAGGAAGGTCGCAAAAGAGGCAGCGAACAGGATCGCGTTGATGACCAGCGCCCACGCCATCAGGTCGGCGCGGAAGACGTGATCGATCAAGAGCGAGCGCATGCCTTCGAACACATAGGTCGGCGGCAACGTCCAGGCGACGACTTGCAGCCAGCCCGGCAGCACCTCGACCGGATAGTAGATGCAGGCCAGTGGCATCACCGCGAACATCAATGTCCAGACGATGCTTTCCGCGCCGAGCCCGTTGCGCAGCACGAGGCCCGAGGCGAACACGCCGACCGACCAGCTCGTGAAGATCAGATTGCAGAAGAACGCGATTAGCGGCAGCCCGATGGCGTAGAAGTTGAAGCCGAAGAAGAACAGCGCCAGCAGCGTCATCGGGATCACGCCGATGGCGAGCCGGATCAGGCTCATGATCATCAGCGAGAGCAGGAATTCGATCGGCTTTAGCGGGCTCATCATCAGGTTGCCGAGATTGCGCGCCCACATCTCCTCCAGGAACGAGATGGAGAAGCCGAGCTGGCCGCGGAACAGGATGTCCCACAGGATCACGGCGCCGATCAGCGTGCCGCCGGCTTTGGCGAAGAAGCCGGATGACTGCGAGATGTAATTCTGCAGGAAGCCCCAGGTGATGATCTGCAATGCCGGCCAGTAGACCAGTTCCAGCAGCCGCGGCCATGACGACATCAACAGATACCAATAGCGCAGCACCATCGCATTGATGCGTTGCAATGAGATCCCGCGCTGGTGGTGGCTGACGAGTTCGCTCATGGCGCGCCCTCCCGGACCCGGCCGCGCGCGACGTCGAGAAACACCTCTTCCAGCGTGTCGCGGTTGTAGCGCGCCATAATCCTGTCGGGGCTGTCGTCGTCCTGGATCTTGCCGCGCTTCATGATGATGACGCGATCACAGAGACGCTCGACCTCCAGCATGTTGTGCGACGCCAGCAGGATGGTCGCGTTATGGGTCTTGCGGTAGGTCTCGAGATGCTGCCGCACCCAGTCGGCGGTATCCGGGTCGAGCGACGCGGTCGGCTCGTCGAGCAGCAGGAGGTCCGGCTCGTTGATCAGGGCCTTCGCCAGCGCGACGCGGGTCTTCTGCCCGGCGGAGAGCTTGCCGTTGGAACGGTCGAGGAATTCGGTGAGATCGAGATCGGCGGCAAGCTGGTCGATCCGTTCGCGCATCTTCACGGCATAGAGGCGCCCGAAGATGGTCAGGTTCTGCCGCACCGTGAGCCGCATCGGCATGTCGACATAGGGGCTCTCGAAATTCATCCGGCCCAGCACGTCATAGCGCTGCTCTGGAATTTTCGCGCCGAGCACCTCGACGCTGCCCGAGGTCGGTAGCACCAGCCCCATGATCATCGCGATCGTCGTGGTCTTGCCGGCGCCGTTGCCGCCGAGCAGGCCGGTGATGCTGCCGCGCGCGATGC
Source organism: Bradyrhizobium sp. th-b2 (assembly GCF_000426785.1). Lineage (NCBI taxonomy): Bacteria > Pseudomonadati > Pseudomonadota > Alphaproteobacteria > Hyphomicrobiales > Nitrobacteraceae > Bradyrhizobium > Bradyrhizobium sp. th-b2. The sequence continues at coordinate 109,891 of NZ_AUGA01000006.1, read as the reverse complement.
GGAAGGAAATGCCGTCGACCGCGCGGGTGGTCTTGTAGACCTTGACCAGATGCGCGACCTCGATCGCGGCCGATCTGCCCTGTTCAGCCGCGGGCGCTTCATGAGCCGTGGGCGGTTCCCCCTGACTTGTCTCGCTCTGTTGCATCTGGCCGTTCATTGAGCCATTGCGACAATAAGCGCAAGGCTTGCCCCGCGTCGTTGCGCTAAGTCGCGAATTTGTGCGCTGCCCACGGCACAGCTAAGGTCCCGAGATGACCGACTTCGCTTCCGATTTCCGCCAGCCTCGCCGCTATGTCCGCCTCGATACGATCCTGCGGCTGCGCTGGCTCGCCGCGCTCGGCCAGCTGGTCGCGATCTTCATCGTCGCCCAGGGACTGGAATTCGACGTTCCGATCGTCCCCTGCGTCACCATCGTGACATTCTCGGCGCTGCTCAATCTGGCGCTGCAGATCGCGTTCAACCCGATGCAGCGGCTGGAGCCGGCCTATGCCGCGGCCCTACTCGCCTTCAACATCGTCGAACTCGGTGGGCTCCTGTACTTCACCGGCGGGCTGCAGAACCCGTTCTCGTTCCTGTTCCTGGCGCCGGTCCTGATCTCGGCCACGGTGCTGCCGATCCGGCTGACCATCGCGCTCGGCTGCCTTGCGGTTGCCTGTGCCTCGGCGCTGTTCTTCTACCATCTGCCATTGCCCTGGGATGGCGACGATCCGCTCGTGCTGCCGCCGATCTATCTGATCGGCGTCTGGCTCTCGATCCTGCTCGCGATCGGCGTCACCAGCCTTTACGCATTCCAGGTGACCGAGGAGGCGCGTCAGCTCTCCGATGCGCTCGCTGCGACCGAGCTGGTGCTGACGCGCGAGCAACATCTGACCCAGCTCGACGGCCTCGCCGCCGCAGCAGCCCACGAGCTCGGCACGCCGCTGTCGACGATCTTCCTGATCTCGCGCGAGCTCGAGAAGACGGCGCACGACCCTTCCATCGCCGGCGACCTGAAGACCCTGCGTGAACAGGCGCAGCGCTGTCGCGACATCCTGAGCAAGATCGCGCAATTGTCCTCCAGCGGCGCGCCGTTCGACACCATGAAGCTGTCGACCCTGATCGAGGAGGCGGTGGCACCGCATCGCGATTTCGGCATCAACATCAAGGTGCGGCTTGCTGTCGCAGCAACGAGTGAACCAGTCGCGGCACGCAATCCGGCGATCCTCTATGGCGTCGGAAACATTCTCGAAAATGCGGTCGATTTCGCGCACCAGACCGTCGAGGTGAACGCGTGGTGGAACGCCGAAACCATCGAGATCGTCGTTTCCGACGACGGCCCCGGCATCGCGCCTGATATGCTGAAGCGGATCGGCGAGCCCTATTTGTCGCGCCGCCGGGGCGCAGATGAGGCCCAAAACGCCCGTGGAGGCTTGGGTCTGGGCGTTTTCATCGCAAGGACGCTGCTGGAACGGACCGGCGCCAAGGTGTCGTTTACCAATCGCACCTTCCCCGATCACGGCGCCGTGGTGCAGATCGTCTGGCCCCGCGAGCGCTTCGAGGAAGCCGCGCCTGGTGACGAAGACGCAGCTTAAGAACGATTCTTAACCGCAACTCTGGCATACCGGATGCAGCCGACACGACTTTCGGCTGCCTTGGCAGCGCCGCAGTAGGAGCCCATATGTTAGGGGTCTGCCACAGGGAAAAATGGACCGTGAACGCCATCACTGAACTGAATGACCATGCCGACCGCTCGCTCCTCATCGTCGAGGACGACAAGCCGTTCCTGGAGCGCCTGTCGCGCGCCATGGAGACGCGCGGCTTTGCGGTGAAGTCATGCGACACGGTGTCTGATGGTCTCGCCGAGATCGGCCGGGCCGCGCCCGCTTTCGCGGTCGTCGACCTCAGGCTTGGCGACGGCAACGGCCTCGACGTCGTCTCGGCGTTGAAGCGCAAGCGTCCGGACGCACGCGCGATCGTGCTGACCGGCTACGGCAACATCGCCACCGCCGTCACCGCGGTGAAGATGGGCGCCGTCGATTATCTGTCGAAGCCCGCCGACGCCGATGACGTCGTCGCAGCCCTGCTCGCAACCGGCACCGAGAAATCCGAGCTGCCGGCCAATCCGATGTCGGCGGACCGGGTGCGCTGGGAGCACATCCAGCGCATCTACGAGATGTGCAACCGCAACGTCTCGGAGACCGCGCGCCGCCTCAACATGCATCGCCGGACGCTGCAGCGCATCCTCGCCAAGCGCGCCCCGCGCTAAGCGGCGTTTCATCTGTTTCGCGATGGCCGGGCCTTGCCCGGCCATTTGCTTTTGTAGGGTGGGTAGAGCGAAGCGAAACCCACCAACTTCGCGGCGCGGCGACAAGTGCGGCACCAAGTGATGGGTTTCGCTTCGCTCTACCCATCCTACGGAATCCAGCAAGCTTCGCTGACTACCGAGGTCTATCACCGTCACCCTGAGGAGGCCGCGGAGCGGCCGTCTCGAAGGGTCGACGGCCACCAGCCGGGCCGATTCATCCTTCGAGGCTCGCTCCGCTCGCGCCTCCAGCGACAAAGGCAAAGCCTTTGCGCGGGGATGACGGGATCACGATCTCGCCTGCTTCTAGAACTCGGCGTGCCCCTGCGGATCGACCAGCCGGTTGATGCGCTGCGCCGCGGCCATCGCAAAGCGCACCGTCATCGCCTTGCGCGTCGCGGCCGGCAGGCGGTGCTCCGGCGCCTCGCAATGCAGATGCGCGCCGTAGGCGTCGGCAATGATCAGGCCGGTGTCCACGGGGAAGATCTCGCACGGCAGATCCTGCGTGAAGGCGAAGAACAGCCGGTCGCAATGCACCCGGTAGTCCTGCCACTTCTGGTCGGCGCGCAGATCCTCGACCGACGACTTGATCTCGACGATCCAGATCTCGCCGCGCTCGTTCAGTGCGACCAGATCGGCGCGGCGGCCGGACGGCAGCGGCAGCTCGCTGATGCAGGAAAATCCCAGCGATCTCAGAAGCCTCGCCGTGCCGCGCGCGATCGCAAGCGCGGTGTCCGACTGGCGTCGGTCGGGCGCGGGCACAAGCGCGATCTGGCGGGCGGGCGAGTCCATCTGCCGAGAGTAGCCGATTCCGTTGCGCGGGGGCAGAGCGCCGGAATCGGCCGCAAATTTGCACCCAGGCCGCCGCGATTTCGGCCTCAAGCCACCGCGAAGCCGATGGAACCTTGGTTCCGAGGGACGAAACCACTGGAGGAGAGACCCATGCGGTCACGCATCTCGCTTCGCTCGCTCGTCTTCGCTCTCGCAACCCTTCCGCTGTCCGCCGGACTGTCCTCGGCCATCGCCAAGCCGGTGGTCGAGGTTGCCTTCGTGCTCGATACCACCGGTTCGATGGGCGGCTTGATCGAGGGCGCCAAGCGCAAGATCTGGTCGATCGCCACTGCGATCGTCGATTCCAATCCCGACGCCGACATCCGGATGGGCCTGATCGCCTATCGCGACATCGGCGATGAGTATGTGACCAGGAAGGTTGAACTGACGCGCGACATCCAGGATCTCTATGCCAATCTGCTGGAATTCAAGGCGCGCGGTGGCGGCGACTGGCCGGAGAGCGTCAACGAGGCGCTCGACGTCGCCGTCAACAAGATGCAGTGGACGCAAGGGCGCGACAGCACCCGCATCGTATTCCTGGTCGGCGACGCCCCGCCGCACATGGACTATGCGCAGGACACCAAATACCCGGTCACACTCGCGGTCGCCAAGCAACGCGACATCATCGTCAACGCCGTGCTCGCCGGCAACGCGCAGGACACCGAGCGGGTGTGGCGCGATATCGCGCAGAACGGCAATGGCGAATTCATCCCGATCCCGCAGGATGGCGGCCAGATCGTCACCATCGAGACGCCATTCGACGAGGACATCATCATCCTGCAGCGCGAGATCAACGGCACCGTGATCCCCTACGGCCCGCGCGCGCTGCAGAAGCGCACCGAATCCAAGACCCAGCAGCTCGCAAGCGTCGCCGCAGCTTCGCCGGCGCGGGCCTCGGAGATGGCGAGCTTCATCAACAAGCGGTCGAAGGCGACCTCGGAGGCGGTCACCGGCGATGGCGACCTGGTCGCCGACGTCGCAGCCGGCCGCAACGATGTGGCGAAGGTCAAGGAGGAGGAGCTGCCCGACAATCTCCGCGCCATGAAACCCGAAGCGCGCAGTGCCGAGATCGACAAGCAGATCACCCAGCGCAAGGCGCTGAACGAGAAGCTCGCCGCCCTCGTCGCCAAGCGCGACAAATACGTCGCCGAGCACCGCAAGAGCGCGCCGAAAACGTCATCGTTCGATCGTGTGGTCGAGGACACGCTGAAGGCGCAGATCAAGCGGTAGCTATTGGCACGGAGCGCCGCCCCGCCATGTTTCGGGACGGAGCTCCGAACAGGAACCCGTCGTCACCTCCCCGCTTATCCCACGGCCGCCACCACAGGCGGACCGATGAGGGCTGCCTGGTGATTGACGACCTCTGGTACAAGAATGGCGTGATCTATTGCCTTTCCGTCGGCACCTACATGGATGCCAACGGCGACGGCATCGGCGATTTTAGAGGCCTGCTGCGGCGCCTGGACTATTTGCACGGGCTCGGCATCACCGCGATCTGGCTGATGCCGTTTCAGCCGTCACCCTGCCGGGACGACGGCTACGACATTTCGGACTATTACGGCGTCGATCCGCGCTACGGCACGCTGGGCGATTTCGTCGAATTTGCCCATGGCTGCCGGCAACGCGGCATCCGCGTGATCATCGATCTCGTCGTCAATCACACCTCGGACCAGCACGCCTGGTTTCGATCGGCGCGCAGCGCGAAAGACTCACCGTACCGCGACTGGTATGTCTGGTCGGACAAGAAACCCGCCAACGCCAACACCGGCATGGTGTTTCCCGGCGTGCAGAAATCGACCTGGACCCGCGACAAGCAGGCCGGCGCCTGGTACTTCCATCGCTTCTACGATTTCCAGCCGGACCTCAACACGTCCAATCTGCACGTGCAGGCCGAGATCCTCAAGATCATGGGGTTCTGGATCCAGCTCGGCGTCTCCGGCTTCCGGATGGACGCCGTGCCGTTCGTGATCGCGACCAAGGGCGCCTCGGTGCGCAAGCCGGTCGAGCAATACGACATGCTGCGATCGTTTCGCGAATTCCTGCAATGGCGTCAGGGCAACGCGATCATCCTCGCCGAAGCCAACGTCTTGCCCGAGACCGACATGGAATATTTCGGGCGCGACGGCGACCGAATGCAGATGATGTTCAACTTCCACGTCAATCAGCATCTGTTCTACGCGCTGGCATCGGCCGATTCGAAGCCATTGGCGAAGGCATTGACGGCGACGAAGCCGCGGCCCGCGACCGCGCAATGGGGCTTGTTCCTGCGCAATCACGATGAACTCGATCTCGGCCGCCTCACCAAGGCGCAGCGCGAGCGCGTGTTCAAGGCGTTCGGTCCGGACAAGAGCATGCAGCTCTACGACCGCGGCATCCGGCGGCGCCTTGCGCCGATGCTGGGCGGCGACCGGCGACGCCTGGAGCTCGCGTACAGCTTGATGTGTACGCTGCCCGGCACGCCCGTCATCCGCTACGGCGATGAACTCGGCATGGGCGACAATCTCGACCTGCCCGAACGCAGTTGTGCGCGCACGCCGATGCAGTGGTCGATCGAGCCGCATGGCGGCTTCACCGAAAGCGACCGGCCAAGCGTGCCCGTGATCGACGAGGGTCCGTATGGCTATGAGCACGTCAATGCCGCCAAGCAGCGGCGCGACCCCAATTCGATGCTGAATTGGACCGAGCGCATCATCCGCATGCGCAAGGAAGTGCCCGAGGTCGGCTGGGGAGACTTCAAGATTATCGCTACCCGAAATCCTGCCGTCCTGATCATTCGTTACGACTGGCGCAACAACTCGGTGCTGTTCGTGCACAATTTCGCCGAGAAGCCGCTCGAGATCGCGTTCAGCGCTGGGCTGCCTGACGACGCCGGAAAGCTCCTGGTCAACCTCCTGACCGAGGATCACAGCCGCGCCGACGATGCCGGCCGTCACAAGCTTCTGATCGAGGCTTACGGCTATCGCTGGTACAGGGTCGGCGGCCTCGACTACCTGCTCAAGCGCAGCGACATCGACACCAAGGAGCCCCGCACCTCGCGTTAATCGCTCTGCGGCGCGCCGAGGATCACGCCTTCATTGGCGCGCAGATCGAGCACGCCGTCGACCCTCTCGCCCTGCCGGTCCATCAAGGTCGACAGCAAAACCTCGTTGTTGAAGCCGATCGCGCTTGAGGAGATCGACGCGGGCACGGCGCCGAAATTCAGCGCGATCACAGCCACGCCCTCCGCGCTGCGCCGCCGGTAGAGCAGGACATCGCCCTGCGCCGCGGCCGGCTCATAGCTGCCATGGACGAGCTGCGGCAGCTTTCGCCGCAATTCGATCAGCGCCTTGTAGAGGTTGAGGATCGACGCCCGCTCGGCTTCGAGAGTTGCGACATTGTCGCGCGCAAAATCCTGGGCGAGCGGCAGCCACGGCCTCGCCGTCGAGAAGCCGGCATGGCGCTCGGCGTTCCACTGCATCGGCGTGCGGCAGCCGTCGCGGCCGACGCCGATGTCAGGCACGTTCTTCTCGAAGGGATCGCGCACCTGATCCGGCGCGATCGCAACCTGGCGCATGCCGATCTCGTCGCCGTAATAAAGCGTCGGCGTGCCGCGCAGCGTCAGCAGCAGCATCGCCGCGACCGGGGCCTGCGCCGGTCCCACCCGGCTCGCCACCCGCGGCCGGTCGTGATTGCCGAGCACCCAGTTCGGCCACGCGCCCGGCGGCAGCGCCTTCTCGTAATCGGCGATGATCTGCTCGACCGAGCGCGCGCTCCACAAGGTCGACAGCAGTGCGAAATTGAACGGCATCTGGGCGCCGCGCAAATCGTTGCCGTAATAGGCGACCAGCCGGTGCAGCGGCAGATAGATCTCGCCGATCAGCACGCGGTTGTCGAACTCATCGGTGACGCGGCGCATCTCGGTGATAACGGCGTGCACCTCGGGCTGATCGGTCGAATACTGCGTCAGCAGTTTCTCGTGCGGCGGTCGGCCCTCGCGATAATGCGGGTTCGGCGGGTTGTCGCGGAATTCGGCGTCCTTGATCAGGTGCCAGATCACGTCGACACGAAAGCCGTCGACGCCCTTGCGCAGCCAGAAGCGCATCACGTCGTAGATCGCGTCCCTGACCTCGCGATTGCGCCAGTTGAGATCGGGCTGCTGGGCGAGGAAGGCGTGATAATAATATTGGCCGGAGGCTTCGTCATAGGCCCAGGCGCTGCCGCCGAACTCCGACAGCCAGTTGTTGGGCACGCCGCCATCAGGCGCCGGATCGCGCCAGATGTACCAGTCGCGCTTCGGATTATCGCGCGAGCTCTTCGCCTCGATGAACCAGGGATGCTGGTCGGAGGTGTGGTTGGGCACCAGGTCGAGGATCAGCTTGAGGCCGCAATCGTGCGCGGCCGCGACCAGCGCGTCGAAATCCTCGATGCTGCCGAACAGCGGGTCGATGCCGGTGTAGTCGGAGATGTCGTATCCGAAATCGGCCATCGGCGACGGGAAGACCGGCGACAGCCAGACCGCGTCGACGCCGAGCCGCGTCAGGTAGGGCAGCCGCGCGATGATTCCCCTGAGATCGCCGACGCCATCGCCGTCGCTATCCCCGAACGAGCGCGGATAGATCTGATAGAAAATGCCGCGTCGCCACCAGTCCCTGTGGTCCTGATCCATCCCGGTCCCCCTCGCTCGTGGTCCGACCCCGTGTCCCCGGGGCCGCCCATCGGTTCAGGGATGACGCACAATTCAGTACGGAAAAATGGCGCTGCAGCGCGTCAGTGCCGGGCGACAGCGAGCTGATAGATCGTGATCAGCACCTCGAACAGGATCAGGAAAACGATGATCAGCTCCAGCCGCAGCGAGCGGCCGGTATCGATGATATCGGTCAACACCTGCGCGGTCTCGGCAACCACCGCAAGCTTGCGGTTGAGCGATTCCGCACGCTCCTTCAGTTCGTACTCGTCCTCGAGCCGGGCATAGAGCCGCTCGAGCTGCGGCTTGTCCCAGAGAATGTCGGGCTTCTCCGACACTTCGACCGGGCCGGCCACGCGATGCCGCACCAACAGCGCGTTGCCGATGTGCTTGAGGATCGCGACGCGGCCGCGATGGACTCGCCCGCCCTTGGCGAGCTCGCGCGCCAACGGCTCGGTCGTGTCGAAGACGGCCCGGACCTCGCGCTCATGCCGCGCCAGCACCACGCTCTTGGCCAGCGCCTCGCCGACCAGGATCAGCCGCTCCGGCGACAGGCTTTGCAGATAGATCGGGCCGCCCGGCGGAATCTGATCCTCCTTCTCGGCGGCGAGCTCGATGATCGCGATCTCTTCCTCGCGCCGCGTGAACAGACCGGTCATGCGCGACTGCAGGCTGCGCAGGAATTCATCCTCCTCCAGCGCATTGAGGCCGATCAAGACGACGACGCCGTAGCGGAACAGGACCGCTACACCATTTTCATTGACGCGAAATGCCAAGGGCGTCGTGGCCAGCACGTCGCCGCGCTCGAGGCCGGACGTGTTGATGCGGTCCGCGACGAAGAAAGCGCGGGCGGTGGTCCGGGGTCCGCCGAGCGGCGAGTTGGGAGCCTGGGTCATGGGGTTCCGGACGGCGAGGACTAACTCATGCGCGAGAGCAGCCGCATACCGGCCAGCTCTCGATGTGTGCTGCTGGAGGCGACCTTATCACGGTCCATTTTGGGATCACACGCCGGAGCAGACGCATTTCCGGTGCGTGTTGACGGCGTTTCCCGGTAGCCTATGGTGCCCCTCATGACCGAGACAACCGAAACCAAACCGAAGGCCGGCGCGATCATCGTGCCGGTGACGCTGTTCGAGCAGAACTGCACCATCATCTGGCACGAGCCGACCAAGAAGGCCGTGGTGATCGACCCCGGCGGCGACGTGGCGAAGATCCAGGCCGCGATCAAGCAGACCGGCGTGACGGTCGAGAAGATCTGGCTGACCCACGGCCATATCGACCATGTCGGCGGCGCCGCAGACTTACGCGATGCGCTGCAGGTCAAGATCGAGGGTCCGCATATCGCTGACAAATATCTGCTCGACAATGTGGTCTCGAGCGGCGAGCGCTTCGGCATGACCGGGGTGCGCAACTTCGGGCCGGATCGCTGGCTCGACGAGGGCGATCAGGTCTCGATCGGCGACCTCACCTTCGACATCCTGCACTGCCCCGGCCATTCGCCGGGCAGCGTGGTGTTCTTCAACAAGGAGCTGCGCTTCGCCCATGTCGGCGACGTGCTGTTTGCCGGCTCGGTCGGGCGCACCGACCTCCCCGGCGGCAGCCATCCGACGCTGATCCAGTCGATCAAGGAGAAGCTGCTGCCGCTCGGCGACGATGTTGGCTTCATCTGCGGCCACGGCGCCGGATCGAGCATCGGCCAGGAGCGGATGACGAACCCGTTCCTGACCGGCGAGATGTAGGCGCGCGAGGCGCGGATATCTCAGGGCTGTTTCATCAGCCCCGCAGCCGTCAGCGCCCGGGTGATGACAGCGCCGACGTCGACGCTCCTGCCGCTCCGCTTACGCGGCCGGTCGCTCTTGCGGCCGGATGCGACCTCGGGCGCTTCGGCAGGCACCGGTATCGTCATCGAGATCGTGTCCGCGCGCTCGCGCGGCACGCCGGTCGGCGCGATATGCGGCTGACGGACCTGGTCGGTCAGGCCGAAGAAGCTCGCGATATGATAGGACGAGGAGATCCCGGCCTCGATCAGGAACGCGCCTTCCACGCCATAGCGCTCGTCATTGTCGGCAAGCCCGAGCGGCGTGCCATGCGCCATGTCGGTGATGCTGAAGGATTCGACCAGCGTTTCGCCATCGACATTCCACCACACCTCGCGGGGATAGCCGTCGACATCCGACTTCGACATGGCGGCAAGCGGCAGGCCGTGCACGTCGAGCCACTGCCGGACGATCGCATCGGCATTGGCCGGACTGACGGTGCGGTCGGCGCTGCCGTGCCACACCGAAATTTTCGGCCATGCGCCGCTATGCGTGGACGCATTGCGCACGAGACCGCCGAGTTCGGGCGCGGACAGCGCGCTCGCATGCATCATCGCATGCAGCGCCTCGCGCAGATCGGTGGCGACGCCGTACGGCAGGCCGGCAATGATGGCGCCGCCTGCGAACACTTCCGGATAGGTCGCGAGCATGACCGAGGCCATCGCGCCGCCGGCGGATAGTCCCGTGACATAGATGCGACGCGGGTCGATCTGATGCGCGCCGACCATATGCGCGACCATCTGCCTGATCGAGGAGGCCTCGCCCTGCCCGCGCGCGACGTCCTGCGGATTGAACCAGTTGAAGCAGGTGTTGCCGTTGTTGGCGGCCTGCTGCTCCGGCATCAGCAGCGCGAAGCCGTAATGCGCCGCCAGCGCCGACCAGCCGGCACCGAGATCGTAGGACGCGGCGGTCTGGCCGCAGCCATGCAGCACCACGACGAGCGCGGGCAACCGCGCCAGCTGCGCGGGCACGAACGAGTACATCTTGAGATCGCCGGGGTTGACGCCGAATTCGGTCGTCTCGACGAGCGTCGTCGGCACGGCCGGCGCGAGCGCGCCGAGACCGCTGAACGCGTTCATCTTCGGCAGATGACGCAAGAATTCGACGTTGTTGACCAGAGACAACAGCAACTCCTGAGGTGATTCATTCTTCTGTGTCACCCGATCAGATAATTGCTGCACTGCGAAATGAAAAGGCCGTGTGCCGTCTTCCCCTGCGGAAATGTGAGAATCGGCGTTAACGCGTGATCGGACGGCGACGCGCGATGAATAGTTGCCGTAGCACCTTGTTTGAGCATGAACTTTTCGAGAAAGCGCGCCAAACCTCCGTGGATTCATGCTGTCGCGCGGCGCATCCATGACAGAAATGCGGCCGAAATAGTGATCGACAGCACAAACAATGCGCATGCCGCAAACAGCGCCAGACGTGCTGACGTCGCGCTCTCGACGGCGAAGAAGACCGCACCGATCGCGGCGACGCCGGCCGCGTTGCCGATCTGCGTCGTCGTGCCGTACATGCCGGAGCCGGCACCGGCGCTTGCCGGCTTCACGCTCGACAGCACCGCACTCGACAGCGGCGCCATCACCAGACCCTGACCGTAACCAAAGATCATCAGCACCAGCGCGAGCGAGAGCGCCGATGGTGCGACGACCGCCTCAACCGTCGCGACGAGCACGGCAAGTCCGACGATCAGCACGGCGCAGCCCTCGATCAGCACCAGCGTGCCGCGATGCCTGGCGCGCACCCCGCTGTGACGCGACGCGATCACGAAGGTCAGCGCCAGCGGCACGAACACCAAGCCAGCCTGCAACGGCGGAATCTGCAAGCCCTTCTGCATGAACATGGTCATGATCAGATAGAAGGAGAGATTGGCGAAGAAGAAGAAAAACACCGCGACCAGGCCGCGCATGAAGGCACGATCCGACAGCAGCGACAGATCAATCAGAGGCATGCCGCCACGGCGCGCGACGCGGCGCTCGAGCCGCACGAAGGCTGCGATCACAGCAACGCCCGCCGCCATCACCAGCCACAGCCACGCCGTCCAGTTCAGATCGTGACCGAACAGCAGCGGGCCGATCAGGCACAGCAGGCCTGCAAACAGCACGATGGCGCCGGGAAGATCGAGCCGGGTGCCGGCGCGGCGCGGCGCGATCGGCATGATCTTCAGCGCGGCCGCGATGATGACGACCCCGAACGGCACGTTGACGAAGAACACCGCGCGCCAACCGAGGCTCGCGAGATCGAGCGTCACCAGCGCGCCGCCGAGCGCGAATCCGGTCACGCCGGCGAGCCCCAGCACGATGCCGTAGATGCCGAAGGCCCGCGCGCGGGCAGCGTCGGAGAACAACAGATGCAGCGTCGCCAGCACCTGCGGCACCATCAGCGCTGCGGTTGCGCCCTGCGCGAGCCGGGCCAGAATCAACTCGGGACCGGATTGCGCGAGACCGCACCACAGCGACGTCGCCGAGAAGCCCGCGACGCCGGCGATGAACACGCCCCTCGCGCCATAGATATCGCCGAGCCGGCCGCCGGTGACCACCAGCGTGGCGTAGGCGATCAAATAGATCGCGATGACAGCCTCGATCTGCGCCGGCGTTGCATGCAGCTCGGCCGCGATCGTTGGGATCGCGACGTTGACGATGAAGGCATCGACGCCGAACATGAATTGCGCTGACACCACAATCGCAAGCACCCACCAGCGGCGGGATGTCTCCGCTCGCGTCGCGACGATCTGGTGCATGTGGTGCAGTCCTGCCCGAAATGAGATTGCGGCCGACATCAGCAGATTCCAGTCATCCCTTCGATTACCTCAGAGGTAGGCGTTGGTTCACGGGCACGTCATCCATGGCTATCCCGCCGATCCGCGGCGCCGGCGCCAATTTGCGTTGATGCGCTGGGAAACATTCCGGGCGGCGGCAAACGCCGCCGATTTGCGCAACAACCATGCGGGCGCCGCAGCCCCCAAGCATTGCCTTGCCCCGGGCCACCCCGTAGGTTGGCGGAAAGCCCCCGATAACAATAATCCGGAGAGAACGACCTATGGCGCGCCTCAAATTCGGAGCCTTCCTCGCCCCGCATCATCCGATCGGCGAGCATCCGATGCTGCAATTCCGCCGCGACCTCGATTTCGTCGAACAGCTCGACGCGCTCGGCTACGACGAATTCTGGTGCGGCGAGCACCATTCCTCGGGCTGGGAGACCATCGCCTCGCCGGAAATGTTTTTGGCCGCCGCCGGCGAGCGCACCAAGCGCATCAAGCTCGGCACCGGCGTGATCTCTCTGCCCTACCATCACCCCTTCAACGTCGCCCAGCGCATGGTGCAGCTCGACCACATGACCGGCGGGCGCGCCATCTTCGGCTCCGGCCCGGGCGCGCTTGCCTCCGACGCGCATACGCTCGGCATCGACCCGATGACCCAGCGCGACCGCCAGGACGAAGCGATCGCGGTGATCCGCCGCCTGTTCAACGGCGAGCGCGTCACCGCCAAGACCGACTGGTTCGAGATGCACGACGCCGCGCTGCAGATCCTGCCGCTGCAGGAGGACATGCCGTTCGTGGTGGCCTCGCAGATCTCGCCGTCGGGCATGACGCTCGCCGGCAAGTACGGCATCGGCATCATCTCGCTGGGCTCGATGTCGACCCAGGGCCTGATGGCGCTGCCGCAGCAATGGCAGTTCGCCGAGGACGCCGCCGCCAAGGCCGGCACCACGGTGAGCCGCGCCAACTGGCGCGTGCTGCTGTCGTGGCACATCGCCGAGACCCGCGAGCAGGCGCGGCGCGAGGCCGGCGCCGGCCTGATGCGCTGGCACAACGAATATAATGTCGGCACCCTGATGCGGCCGGGCCTGACCGCGTTCGCCTCGCCGGATGAAGCCGTCGACAAGACCGCCTTCGTCGAGGGTGCTGCGTCCACCATCGGCACGCCGGATGATCTCGTGAAGATGATCAAGAACCTGGTCGATGTTTCCGGCGGCGTCGGCACCATCGTCGGCTTCGCCCACGACTGGGCCAATCCGGAAAACACCCGCCGCAGCTGGGACATGGTCGCGCGCTATGTCGTGCCCGAGATCAACGGCTATATCGACGGCTTGCGCAAGTCGCGCCAGTTCCTGATCGACAACCGCGCCGTGTTCGAGCGCGCCGGCCAGGCAGTGATGGCCAAGATCATGCAGAACGACAAGGCCGCCGCCGCCCTTCAGCATACCGGCACCGGCCGCGTCGCGATTCCGGCCGTCAATGCGCCCGATCTCGCGAAGGCCGCGGCGAAGCAGAAGGCGTGAACGCACGGGTTGGCTCTGCGCGACGCGGGAAGGATTGGGCGTCCCGCCCTCACCGCGTCGTCCTGGCGAAAGCCAGGACCCATAACTACAGGCGATAGTTGTGAAAGGGGTCGCGGCCCCAGCGTCGCGCAATAGCGAGCGACTGGGGTAATGGGTCCTGGCTTTCGCCGGGACGACACCGAATATGTGGCGCCCGCTTGGATTCGACCAGCGCGCAGCTTCGCATTCTCGCGACATGAATCGTCCTAGCTTTGCATCTCATTTCGCCACTCTTCAGACAGAGGGCGCAGGGAAAGCCGGGTGCCGATCGCACCCATGGGCCCCGTGCAAAGCGTGAAAGCACGGGGGTAGGACCACAGGTGTAACCGGAGCAATCCGGCTTTCCCTGCGCGATGGTTTTACGGCTTACTTCGCGCTCTCCCCGGCGAGACTGGGCTTGTTTGTCACCGTCTCCGCAAAAGCGCTTGCGCGTTTTGCGGAGAGACACCGGCCGCTAGGGCGTCAGGACCACACGACTTCACCGTCCGCTTCGCGCGCTCTCGTCAGCTCCACGCTCGGCGTCCACCGCATCCCACACCGCGTTCGTGACGACCGCGAAGCGCCCCTCGATCGGGTGAGACGGCGGCATCAAACCGGTGAGTTGGGGTCGGCGCCAAGAGAAAATTCTGTAAAAGCGAAGTAACTGGGACTTGACCCGCCCGGCAACTCGGTGATCCGCATCTTCGCTGAAAAGGCATATTGGTGGTTTCGGCCGACGCTATCCCCCCTCGTGCCTCAGCGCCTGAAACTTGATCTCGTCTACCCTCGAGAGAACAAACTCCAGCAACGGAGAGCGATTACTCTCATTGTAGCCGATCACCAGATCGACCATGGGCGGCGCGCCCTGAATCGGACGGAAGACGATGGTTTTCGGGATCAAGTTCTGCGCGTAGAGCGGAAGGAGGCTGATGCCGCCGGTGGAGGCGACTAGCGAAACGGCCATGGCCAGATTTTCCGCCTGGTGCGCTGCTTCGATCGTCAACCCGTGACGCCTGAAGAAGTCATCGATCGCCGCGCGCAGCATTGGCGCCCTGACCAGGGAAACGCCGATGTAGCTCTCCCCCATCAGATCCTTCGGTCGGATCGAGGTGCGTGCCGCAAGCGGATGGTCTCGCGGCATCACGGCCAGGATCGGATCATGGCGGAGCAACTTGAACTGAAGACCCGCGGTGCTCTTCTCCGGACGCATGAACGCTAGATCGATCTTGCCCCGCGTCAGTGCCGCAGCGAGGTCGGGAGAGTCCTCGCTACGGATCGTGATTTCCGTGCTCGACAGCTTGCCGCGCAGGATATTCATGACCGCCGGAAGCCAGTCCATCTCGTAGCCAGTCAGAAACCCGATCGAAAAAGCCGATTTCGCCGGCTGTGCGGCGCGCCTCGCGGCTTCGGCGGCGGCCTCGACCTGCAGCAGAGCCACTCGCGCATGGTCAAGAAACACGCGCCCCGATGGCGTCAGTTCAATGCCGCGCGGTCCGCGCACGAACAACTGCACACCGAGCTCCAGTTCAAGATCGTGGATCTGACGGCTCAGTGACGGCTGCGCGGTGTGCAGACGCTTTTCCGCCGCAACCGAAAAGCTGCCCTCTTCGGCCACGGCAACGAAATAACGGAGGTGTCTCAGCTCCATAGCTAGTCCTAAAAAGCATACCTCGCACCTTACGAAGTCTTTCTCAAAGAAGCCAGCCTCTCCTAAATCTCCGGTCATTGAAGCCAAACCAACGCAAAAGCCTCCGAGGCTCCGCTGCGGACGGATTGACGAACCAGGCCGATCAAGCATATCGGCCGGACCGGCTGGAGAGTGATATGAACAATCCCGTTGTCCTGATTACCGGTGCCCTTACCGGCATCGGCCGCGCCACGGCGCTCGCCTTCGCTCGCGAGGGCGCCAGCCTGGTTGTTTCCGGTCGCCACGACGATGCAGGCCGTGCACTGACCGACGAACTCCGTTCGCACGGCGTCGAGGCCGAATTCGTCCGCGCCGACGTCCGGCGCGAGAGCGACGTTTCGGCACTGGTCGAGCGGACGATGAAGCGGTTCGGCCGCCTCGACGTGGCGGTCAACAACGCCGGCACGGAAGGCGCGCCCGGTCCGGTGACCGAGCAAACCGCCGAGAGCTACGCGGCGACGTTCGACACGAACGTGCTCGGTGTCCTCCTGTCGATGAAGCACGAGCTCCGGGCCATGCAGCCACAAGGTTTCGGCAGCATCGTGAACATCTCATCGACCATGGGCAGCCGCGGCGCGCCGAATGCTTCGCTCTACGTCGCCAGCAAGCACGCCGTCGAAGGCTTGACCAAATCCGCCGCCCTGGAGGCGGCCGCCTTCGGCGTTCGCGTCAATGCGATCGCACCCGGTCCGATAGAGACCGCGATGCTCGACAGGTTCACGGGCACCGCCGGTCGCAAGGCCGGGATGGTCGCGGGAATTCCGCTGAAGCGTGCGGGGCGCCCCGAGGAGCTCGCGGACGCCATCCTGTTTGCGGCCTCGAGCAAGGCGTCGTTCATCACCGGCCAGATCATCAGCGTCAACGGCGGCAAGACCGCCGCGTGAAGACACACCGATAACAATCCAACCAGGAGACCAACCATGACCGACCTCATCAGCCGAACCGCCCTCGTCACCGGTGCCTCTCGAGGCATCGGCCGCGCCACCGCCCGCGCGCTTGCTCTCGCCGGCGCCCGCGTCATCGTTCACTACGGAAATTCCGCCGAGGACGCGCATTCACTGGTCGCGGAAATCCGCGAAGCCGGTGGGCAGGCCGACGCCGTCGGCGCCGATCTGTCCGCATCCGATGGCGCACAGAGGCTCGCCACGGAGGTGCGCAAGCTCGTCGTCGGCCAACTCGACATTCTGGTCGCCAACGCGGGAATTGCGGTGCCCGCCACCATCGAAGCGCAGACCGTCGAGGATTTCGATCGCATGTTCGCGGTCAACGTCCGCGCGCCGTTCTTCCTAGTGCAGCAGTTGCTCCCCCTGATGGGCGACGGCTCCAGCATTGTGATGACATCGTCATTGGCGGCGCGGGCCGCTGTCGGGCAGTTGTCGGCGTATTCAGCCACCAAAGGCGCGATCGACACGATGGTGAAGCACTTCGCCTCGCTGCTCGGACCGCGCGGAATCCGCGTCAATGCAGTGGCGCCGGGCATCATCGACACCGACATGTCGGAATTCGCCAAGACGGATGAGGGCCGCGACTACGCGCTCAAGATGCAAGCCCTGCAACGGATCGGTCATGCCGACGACGTCGCCGACGTCGTGACCTTTCTCGCCTCGTATTCCGCCCGCTGGGTGACCGGCGACACCATCCAGGTCGGCGGCGGCTCAAAACTTTGACTTCGGGAGACCAGCCATGAAGCTCTACCAGTCCTCCAGCTCGCCCAACTCGCGCCGCGTCAGGATCTACCTGGCGGAGAAGGGCATAACGATGCCCTTCGTGCCGGTCGATCTCGGCACGCGCGAACAGTTCTCGGACGCCTACGCGACGATCAACCCACGACGCGTCGTGCCCGCCCTCGTTCTTGACGACGGCACGGCCATAGCGGAAGTACCAGCGATCATCCGCTATCTCGAAGAAACGCATCCGAACCCGCCGTTACTCGGAGGTTCGTCCAAGGAAAAGGCGATCGTCACCATGTGGGAACGCCGGATGGAGTTGGAGGGCTTCGCTTCGGTGATGGAGGCCGTGCGCAACGGGGCCGCCGGCCTCAAAGGGCGCGCAATCGCAGGTCCCCACGGCTACGATCAGATCCCCGAGCTGGTCGTCCGCGGCCGGCGCCGGATCGCCGACTTCTACGGCGACCTCGAGGCACGCTTGTCCGAGGCGCCATTCGTTGCGGGTGATAAGTTCAGCATCGCCGACATCACCGCGATCGCCGCAATCGACTTCGCCAGCAAGGCTCTAGGATTATCCACGCCGGAGGAAAACGGGGCGTCGCGCCGATGGTACAGTTCGGTTGCTTCGCGCCCCAGCATGACAGCTTAGGTGTCGCGCGCGGACATCTGAGTTGGGTGAAACGCGAAGCGGAAATTTGCCCGTCGGGTTAATTTGTCGCAGCCTGATACCTTGGCGACGCTAGCCTATTTCGCCTTGTGACCCGCGGGCGGCAGTTGACCGAACAATTGGACGAAACCAGGGGTACCGCCCGCGCACTCAGTTCCACGCAACGCGGCGTGTTGACCTAGATCAATATCGACTTGCGTTCTTCTGCATCAAGTTCGGTTAGCGGCGCATTCCACTGCTTCGGCCACGCGATAACCCGATCTTTGCTCTTCCTCGGCGCGACGGCCCAACCGGGAGAAGGCTCGTATGGCGATGCTTGGCGAAATAAGCCATACCACCACCTACCGATACGCGAGGCCTGTCACCTTCGGTACCCATCGAGCTATGTTCCTGCCGCGACGCGGCGCCTCCGCGCGGTTGCTGAGCTGGTCGGTAGAGACCAGCGTGCCCTCAACGATCCGCTGGGTTACCGACTCCCGGACCAACGCCATAACGGTGATGGATTTCAGTGAGCCGGCCCGCGAACTCAAAATTGCGTTCCAGGTTCGGGGAGTCTACTTCGGCGTAAAGGGAGTCGAGGCGTTTCCACTCGAGTCTCGAGCCGATGAGGTGCCCGTACAATACACCCCGGATGAGTGGACCGACCTCGCTGGCTATCTACGTCCTCATGCCGAGGATCCCGACGGCAGCGTGGCGGCATGGACCAAGAATTTCGTTGCAGGTGACCAGGATCAAACCATCGATGTTTTGCAGCGCATGCTCAGCTCGTTTCGCTCCTTCAGCTATTGCGCGAGGGATACTGAAGGGACGCAATCGCCTTCCGATACTCTCCACAAAAGATCTGGTACCTGCCGGGACTTTGCCTGGCTGATGATCGAGACCTTGCGCCGGCTAGGGTTCGCGGCGCGCTTCGTCAGCGGCTACCTCTATGATGCAGCCGTGGATGGCGGCGCCGTTGGCATGACCGGCTCCGGCGCAACGCATGCCTGGCTGCAGGTGTTTCTTCCCGGTGCCGGTTGGCTGGATTACGATCCGACCAACAGCATCAGTGCCGGATTTGATCTGATCCCGGTGGCGATCGCCCGCCATCCAGGCCAGGCGATCCCGCTGGCTGGTTCGTGGTTTGGCGATGCGAACGACTATCTGGGGATGTCGATCGACGTCGCAGTCCGCAAGATCGGCGAGTTCCGCGATCCTTCCGAGGGGTAGCGGCCAGCCGCGAGGCATGGATCGCCGGCCCGTATCGACGACCACCGATGGCCAATCAATCAAGCGCGCCCTTGGCGGCCCGTCACGAGGCCGTAAAGAACCAGCAGAATGATTGCGCCGACAACAGCACCGATGAAGCCTGTGCTCTCCCCGGGCCCGTACCATCCAACGGCCTGGCCAAGGTAGGTCGCTACGAACGCACCGACAATTCCCAGAACGGCCGTGAGGATGAAGCCCTTGGGCTCCGACTTGTCGCCAGGCATGATGAACTTGGCGATCACTCCGACAATAAAACCAATAATAATCGTCCAGATAACGCTCATGGATTTACCCCGCAGCTTTGGCAACAGACTGTCGGAATTGACCGGCGCCAGTTTTTCCCGCGTTGATCTACATCAAGCTTGGTCATTTGGAGTGGCCACAGGAAAGTTGGGCAAGGTGCCGGGCGGCCGGCAGGTTCGACCACGAACATCACTGCAAACGCAGGATCGTCATAGCCTGTGGAGGCGACAAGCGTGTCAGCACTGGGAGCGCAGGCTGAGGGCTCTCCTCGAACGCCGCTTTCTCGATTTCGGACTGCAATGCGCCACCTGTATTGTGGACGCAGCGCCAATTCGCGTCTCTTTCTCTATGCGCTCCTGGTCTTTGATTTGGTCTCACTTCTGTTCATCATCGGCACATCGTTCCTGCCGCGCAGCGAATTGGTGCGGGGCCTCGATGTTACTATTGGTGTCGCCTTTCTCATCGAGTTGATTTTGCGCATGGCAGGAAGTCGTCGGGTGAGCCGCGAACTGCTCAGCATCACGACCTGGACCGACGTCGCTGCGATTGTATCCTTGCTGGCAGCAACAGCGAGCGAAGCCGCCGGCTTCTTGCGCGTACTCCGCACGTTTCGGCTGTTGCGAACGTACCGCGTGGTTCAATTCCTCCGTGAGGACAGCGTCTTCTTTCGTCGCAACGAAGAACTTTTGATCGCAATCATCAATTTGTCCGTCTTCGTTTTCATTATGACGGGCGTGGTTTACGAAACGCAACGAGGCGTGAACCCCGGCATCAAGAACTACGCAGACGCACTTTATTTCACGATTACCGCGCTCACGACCACGGGCTTTGGCGATATCACTTTACCGGGAACGCCGGGTCGCATGATTACGGTCGTGATCATGATCTTCGGCGTCACGCTCTTCCTGAATCTGGCAAAGGTATTGTTCAGCCCAAGCAAGGTGCGGTTCAGATGCCCTTCCTGTGGCCTTCTTCGTCACGATATCGATGCCGTCCACTGCAAGGCGTGCGGCACCGTGCTGAATATTCCTGACGAGGGCGCCGTTTAGGAGGCGAAAGGTCATGCCGCCGCGCCGATCCCTACGACGTCGATGCCGTCGACGCGGCCGCGGATCGGGAGCCGGCCGAGATCGTGCACGGGAAACGGCGGCGCGGCGGCGAAGCGCGCCATCGCCGTGCGCGAGGCGAGAAAGCCGCCATCGACCTTGCGGCTCAACTCCTCCAGCCGCGCCGCGGTGTTCATGACGTCGCCGTTGAACACGATGGCCGGTTTGACGTCGCCGATCTCGCCGACGATCACGGGCCCGAAATGCAGGCTGCCGCGGATCTGCGGCACCGCGTCGAACTCGCGCTCGAATTGTGACGCCGCCTTTTGCAGCGCGGCGCGCATCGCCACAAAACAGCGCAGCGGCCGGCAATCGACCGCGCCAAGGCGTTCCGGCCAGGTCACGATGATCTCGTCGCCGACATAGTTCAGCACCTCGCCGCGATAATCGACGACCGATCCCGTGAGCAGGCGAAAGGTGCGATCGAGAAAACGATGAATGCCGATGCCGCCGAGCCGCTCGGCAAGCCCGGTCGAGCCTGCGATATCGACGAACAGCACAAAGCGGTTCTCCTCGACCGGGGAATGGTAGCGGCCGGAGACGAAGTTCATGAAGACGCGCGGGCCGATCAGATTGGCGATGCTGAAGCCGAGGTTTAGGAGCACCGAGACTGCCGCGGAATAGGCGATGCTGACTCCAAAATCCGCGATCGAGGTTTGCAGCGGAAACCCGGCAACCCGCTCACCGACCTGGAGCAATTGAATGACGATGATGATCCCGGCGTAGATCGCGCTGCGTACAGCAAGAAGTCCAATGAAGGAGAGGCGATTGAGCCGCTCCATCATCGGGCCCCGAAGGATGAACAGTTCGATCCCTCCGATCGCCACGCAGGTGACGAGGGCATAAGCGAAGCCCGCCATCAGCGGCCCAATTGTGTGACGGCCTTGCACGAGATTGATTCCGATGCTCGCCACCGCGCCCGCGACAATGATCGCGGCGAGATAGCGCAGCCGGCTTTCAAGCTTCGCGTTCATGCTCCCGTCCCGGTGACTCCGTTACCCCGCCCCCTGATCGAACGCCTTGCGCAGCGTGACGTAGCCCGCCTGCTGCTGGCTCCAGTTGCGGCCGCCGGTGATGGCGCCGTCGACGACGAGGTCGTGGCCGTTGATGAAGCTCGATTCGTCGCTCGCCAGAAACACCGCGGCATGCGCGATGTCGTCGGGCAGGCCCGCGCGCGGGATCGGCTGCGCTGCCTTGTAGACCTCGCGCATCACCGCCGCCGTCTTCTCGGCATCCTCGGTCGACAGTCCGAGCGCCTTGCCGATAATGCCGGTGGCGATCGCGCCGGGCGAGATCGAGTTGACGCGGACACCGGACTCGCCGAGCTCCATCGCCACGCATTTGGTGAAATGAATAACAGCGGCCTTCGCCGCGCCATAGACCATCGACGAGGAGAAGCCGGCGAGCCGTCCGGCGATGCTGCCGTTGTTGATGATGCTGCCGGAACCCTGTTTGCGCATGATCGGCGCGACGTGCTTCATGCCGAGCATGACGCTGCGCACCAGCGTGGCCATCGCGGCGTCGAACCGCTCGACGTCGAGGCCCTCGATGCCGCCGGTCTGCGCCGGGCCACCGGCATTGTTGAACAGGCAATCGATCCGGCCGAATTTCTCGACCGCCAACGCGATCAGCGCCTGCATCTGTTCCTCGACCGTGACGTCGGTCTGACGAAACACGCAAGTCCCGCCGAGCTGTCGCGCCAGCGCCTCGCCTTCCGGCGCCCGGCGGCCGGCGATCACGATCTTCGCGCCTTCCGCGACAAAGACTTCCGCCGTGCGCAACCCGATGCCGCTGGTCGCCCCGGTAATCACCGCGACCTTGCCGTCCAGCCGTCCCATGCCGATCCCCCAACTGACGTATGATGTTGCAGATATTCCCCAGCCACTTCGGACAACGCAAGCACAGCCACGCTTCCGGGTTTGCGAGGTCCGCCTGTGGCCAGAAGGCCACAACTGCGGTTTTTCGGTCGCAGCGGCCTTATTTTGGGTCGCCTGTTCACGTGAACTGGAACGAGCGATGGCGAAGTGGATCGACGAATTCAGGGCGGGTTGGCGGGGCGATTCCCAGCCGTCGACGCTGCTTGCGGGCACCTTCGCGGTGCTTTGTCTCGTTTTGGCCACGGCCGCGCGCTTCGGGCTCGCCCAGATCAGGCCGGACGTGTTCTTCACGCCCTATTTCCCGGCGGTGTTCTTTGCGACCGCCCTGGGCGGTTTCCGGATCGGGATTACGACCGCGCTGGCCAGCGGCCTGCTCGGCGTTGTCCTCAATTTCAGCGGCGCGACCGCCGATCCGGCGCGCTTTGCGCTGCTGATGATTTTCTGGGTGGTGTGCGGCATCGCGATCTGGGGCGTCGAGCACTACCGTTCCCTGGTCGCGCAGCAGCGCGAAGTCTCGAAGCGACTGATCGAGGAGGAACAGTACCGCAAGATCGTGGTCGACGAGTTGCAGCACCGGCTGAAGAACAAGTCCTCGACCATTCACGCCGTGCTGCACCAGGCGCTGCAGGACCGGCCCGAGGTCTGGCAGCGCATCGACCATCGCATCCGCGCGCTCTCGGCAACCGACGATCTGATCGCGCGGGTCGACGGCTATGGTTGCGATATCAAGGATTTGCTGCGCTCGGAGCTCGGACCTTACGGCCATGTGCGGTTCAATCTGAACGGCGAGCAGCTGTTCCTGCCCGCCAAGCTCGCGGTCTCGCTGGCGCTGATCTTCCACGAGCTCGCAACCAACGCAGGAAAGTATGGCGCCTTCTCCTCGCCGCGCGGGTTTCTGCAGGTATCGTGGTCAGTGGACGATGGACGTCTCAACGTGATCTGGGACGAAACCGAGGGGCCGGTGGTCGAGGCGATCGGCGAAGCCGGCTTCGGCACCAAGCTGCTGAAGTCGGCACTGCGGCCGTTCGACGGCAAGACCGAGATCAGTTACCTGAAGACCGGTGTTCACTGCACGATGCAGTGCAAGTTGCCCAACTGTTGAAAAGTAGGCTTTCCGGCACACGCGCATTTTTTGCTCGTGCCGATGCAACCGCGCGGTCCGCAATCGCTTTCGCCGGCGGGCGAAGCCGCCATTGATACTCTATTAATGACGATTGCCGCGACGGCTTGCGAAAGCCGCCGCGGTCTCATTCTGTCACGGCATTTCGCAAGTCCGCTTAACCAAAACTACAACGGACTTTGCCAAGGTCGGCACATGCACAGTTTCACCAGGATCGATTTTCAGGCGGGCGCGGCAGCGACCGGCCAGGACGACATTTCCAACAATGAATCGCGCATCCTGCGCGATCTCCTCCAGCTGCTGCCGGCGGGCGTGACCGTGCAGGACGAGCAGGGCCAGTTCATCCTGGTGAACGAAGCCGCCGCAACCCAGTTGCAGCTCGCCGCCAGCGCGAGCCAGGCGACGCCGGTTGATGAACGCCACGCCGCCAATCTGGACCTGCTGCGCAGCGGCCGCCCGGTGGTACTCGAGGAAGTCCTCTCCTGCGGCGCCACCAAATACGTGTTCCTCACCTCGCACCGGCCGGTCCAGATCGGCGGACGCAATCTCCTGATCTCGACCTCGACCGACATCAGCGAGCAGAAAGCCTTCGAGGACCAGCTGTTCCGCTCGGCCTATTACGATGAACTCACCGGCCTGCCGACCCGCCGGGTGATCGAGCATCGCGTCAACGGCCTGATCCGCGACTCCTCCCAGAGCGATTTCGCGCTCGCCTTTCTCGATGTCGACAACTTCAAGCACATCAACGATTACTACGGCCACGCGATCGGCGATGCGCTGCTGGTCGAACTGTCCAAGCGGCTCGGCCACGCGCTGCGCGCCACCGATATCCTGTCGCGCATCTCCGGCGACGAATTCCTGCTGCTGCTGAACCCGATCAGCGGCAATGACGAGGTTGCCGAATTCATCGATGTCATGCAGGAGCGGCTGAAGGCGCCGTTCTTCATCGAGGAATCCGAGATCTTCGCCTCGACCTCGATCGGCGTCAGCCTCTACCCGATGCATGGCAGGAGCTACGAGGCGCTGCGCCAGAATGCCGACATCGCGATGTACCGCGTCAAGAACAACGGCAAGGGCGCGACCGCGTTCTTCGACAACAGCATGGAGCGCGAGGCGCTGGCGCGGATGAAGATCGAGCAGTCGCTGCGGCTGGCGATCCTGGAAAAGCGCTTCTGCTGCGCATTCCAGCCCAAGGTCGATATCCGCAGCCTGGAGGTCAAGGGCATCGAGGCGCTGGTGCGGCTGCGCGACGACGAGGGCGTGATCCAGGCGCCGGGCACCTTCATCAATCTCGCCGTCGAGCTCGGACTGATCGACGAGCTGACATTCCTGGTGCTGGCGGAGATCGTCAAGTCGATCGACCTGATCAACGACACGTTCGGCCCCACCGCGACGATCAGCATCAACGTCGCCGCCAAGCAGGCTTCCAACATCGAGTTCATGCGCCGCTTCGCGCGCGCGATCGAGGAGACGGGCTTCCCGAAACGCTTCATGATCGAGGTGACCGAGGACGCGTTCGTGACCCGGTCGCATTTCCAGGACCAGATCCTGCCGATCCTGCGCGGCATCGGCGTCGGCATCTCGATCGACGATTTCGGCATCGGCTATTCGTCGCTGTCGGCGCTGGCGGATATCACCGCCGACGAGATCAAGATCGACCGCTCCTTCATCACCGACATCCATCAGCGGCCGCGCAGCCAGGGCATCCTGCGCGCGATCGAATCGCTTAGCGATGCGCTCGGCATGACCGTGATCGCCGAGGGCATCGAGTCCTACGAGGAGCTCACCTATCTGCAGGCGGCGACCAAGATCCGCTATGCCCAGGGCTATTACTTCGCCAAGCCGATCTTCCTCGAGGATCTCAAGCCGGCGACGCCCGTCGCCAGCGAGACTCGCGCCAGCATGTCAGCGCGCCCGTCGCAGGAGAACCGCCAGAGCTATTCGCGCGCCAGCGGTTTTCGGCGGTAGGGCTGCTCGTCTCACGTTTACGAGCAAGGCTATCGCATATGACGGTCATGCTGTGCGTTCGGGGAGCGAGGGGCTTGCCCAGCAAGCCCGTCATGTCCGGGCTTGTCCCGGGCATCCACGTCTTTGGTTCCACCTGAAGAAAGACGTGGATGGCCGGGTCAAGCCCGGCCATGACGACGGCAACAGCCCTACTTCTCCAGCACCGGCAGCGGCGGAACGCTGTCATTGGCGGAGCCGGCCTGCATCGCGATCAGCGTCATCGAGACCATGTCGTAGTAGCCCATGATGCCGATGATATCCAAAATGCCGCGTTCGCCGAACTTCTCCAGCGCGGCCTTGTAGACGGCATCATTGACCTTCTTGTCGCGATAGAGCGCGATGCCGAGATCGTAGAGCGCGGCCTCGTCGTCCTTCATGGCTTCGGGCCGCTTGCCCCTGGCGATCGCATCCGCGATCTTGGGATCGAGCCCACCCTTCATCGCCAGCGGATAATGCGCAGACCATTCATATTGCGCGGTCCAGTGCCGCGCCGTGATCAGGATCGCCATTTCGCTGAGCCGCGCCGGCAGCGAGGTATTCCAGCGCAGATACTCCGACAGGTTCGATAGTTTTGGCGCCAGATCGGGATTGCGGAGATAGGCGCGGTAGGGCGGCGCAGTGAATTTGGCGTTGCGCGGCGGCGCGCTGATCACGTCGACCCAGGCCTTTTGCGCCGGCGACAGCTCCTCGGCCTTGAGCGGCGGGAAGCGGGTGGCCTCCTCAGCTGGCGCGGCCTGCGTGCTCAATGCCAGCACCGCCAGAAGTCCTGCCCCAAGTAGTTTTCCGGTGTGAGGTATTTTTCTCGTGTGAAGTTTTTTTCTCACTGTTGCTCTCCCTTTCGCCGCGTTGCCGGCCGCGGAAGCTTAATTGCGATCAAGGGAGATGCAACGAAATGAGGGTTATCTTCAGCGCCTCAGCCGCAGCGCAGCTCACGGGTCTGCTCGCGATTTGCGCCCCGCCGCCGCTTGCGCGCGTGGGCGACACCTACCGCCACACCGGACATCAGCCTATATTGGAGACATTCGAAGCGGCGCCAAGGTGTCAGTCATGCAGCCTGTGTCTATCCTCCTGAACATCCTCTGGATTCTGATCGGTGGCGCATGGATGGCGTTCGGCTGGCTGGTCGCCGCCGTGATCATGGCCATCACCATCATCGGGCTGCCCTGGGCGCGCGCCGCCTTCAACATCGCGGTCTACACGCTGCTGCCGTTCGGCTCGCGCGCGGTCCGCCGCGACGAAGTCACCGGCACGTCCGATATCGGAACCGGACCGCTCGGCGTGATCGGCAATCTGATCTGGTTCATCCTGGCCGGCTGGTGGCTCGCGATCGGCCACGTCATCACCGCGATCCTGCTCGCGGTGACCATCATCGGCATCCCGTTCGCCTGGGCGCATCTCAAGCTTGCCGGCATCGCGCTGTGGCCGATCGGCAAGGTGATCGTGCCGGCGTGACGCGGCCGTAGCCGCTCAGAACCGAAGCTCTACAGCCAATCCCGCGTCGTCTGGCTGCACGCCTGGTAGTCGCGCCGCCAGATAAATCCGCGGCCACCGCACGGCGGAGTTGGACGCGAGGTGACCGGGCATTCGTTCCTGACCCGCGCGCTGGTGCCCCAGCCGTCAACCACGCAAGCGCCTCTTGAGGTCCTGTGGCAACCGTCGCCACAGCCCTCCGCGGCATTGGCCGCCGTCAAGCCAAGGAATGTACCGGCCGCCAGAACCACGAGCAAACGTAACCTCATGATGTCCTCCATTGCGTCGTCGGTTGTGATGCTCCACTCACATTGCGGTATGAGCGTAAGCGATATCGATTGCGCTCGCCACCGGGCCCCCGCACACATTCCGGTGTGTGCGCGGCTTCAGTGCGCCGCCTCGCAGCCGGGGATATCGAACACCGCGGTGAGGCCGCAGGGCGAGTTGAGCATCTTGCCGCCCTCATGGCCGACGCCGGGCACGTCCCAAAGCCTGTGGTTCGGCGTGCCGCCGTCGCGCGCCTGCATCGCGGCGAAATAGGAATGCCCGCGCGCGTAGCGATACGGCCCCTCGGCTTCCGCCATGCAGGACTTGTCGAGCGCGGGATGATCGGGATTGGTGTCGAGCGTTCCCAGGAGATAGATACGCGGCGCGCGACATAGGCCTGCTCCAGCGCCGTCGGTGAAGGCCCGGCGAGATAGGGCGGACGGTCGTCCATGCCGAACTTCCACTTGTTGTAACCATGGCAGTTCGCCGCGATCGCGGGAAGCGGCCGCTCCTTGGTGAAATAGGCATAGGAGGAGGGATTGGCGACCACGTAGCGCACGCCGACGCCTTCGCGCAGCAGCACCTGATCGCCCTTCACCGCGATCGCATAGCGCTGCACCACCTGGCCGCCGCCGGAATGGCCGAACACGACGACGTCCTTCAGGTTCGGAAACAGTCTGCGGTCGCCGAGCCTGGCCAAGATGGCGTCGAGCGCCTCGAACGAACTCGCAGGACCAGGCGCGATCGCGGGCTCGCCGCCCTGCCAGCCATAGAGGCTCCAGCGCAGCGTCTCCGCCGGCAGCTTGAACGCCTCGACGTCAGGCTCGATCAGGAATTGCGGCGCGATCATCAGCGTCGCCTTGCCGGCATCGCCGGCCGCGGCCTGCGCGCTCAGCGCCGCGCGGAAATAATCGTCGGCATTGCGCAGCACGCCGTGCAGCACGAGGACCGCGCGGGTGACGTCCGGCAGCGGATTGGACCAGTCGGCCGACAGGTAGAGCGGAAAGGTCGCGCTGCCGACGGCAACGCGTCCGCTCGCGATCTCCTTGACCGGCTTCTGGTCGCGCTCGGTCTGCGCCGGCGTCGCCGACGCGATCGGCGCGTGAGCCGCCGTCATGACAAGCAGCGCCAATGCCGCAAGCCAGGCCCGATGATGCATGGTTCAACTCCGTGGTGCCGCTAGCGGCGATGAGATGAAGCTTGATCATGGCGCGTCAGGCGCCGATTCACCCATGAATTTTCGGAAAGCTTCGGGACTGCGCCTCAGGCCGCGAGCCGCCCGCGATTGTTGGCGGCGAGGATCGGGCGGATCAGGCGGCCGAACCGCTCGGCCTCCTCGTCATGCAGATAGCCGGACAGGCAGAAGGAATGGCAGCCGGCGTCGATGAACCGCTGCAACGTCGCAGCGCATTGCGCGGGATTGCCGACCACCGCGATGCCGGCGCCCGGCCGCACCCTGGTGATGCCGGTCCACAGATGCGGCATCAACAGATCGCCATAGTCGCGCGCGAGCTGCTGCACGCGCTGGTTGGCCTCGGAGCGGATGTACAGCGTCTTCATCTCCTGCTTCTGCCGCTCGGTGGCGTGGCGCACCAGCCGGTCGGCCGCCTCCCAGGCGTCCGTCTCGTCCTCGCGGCAGATCACCTGCAGCCGCATGCCGAAGCCGATCGCGTCCTCGCGGTCATGCGCCCGCGCCATCCGCCGGATCTCGGCGATGTTCTCCGCGATGCGCTCCGGCAGATCGCCCCAGAACAGATGGACGTCGGAATGCTTCGCCGACACCTCCCAGGCCTGCCGCGAGCCGCCGCCGAGATAGAATTTTGGAAACGGCTGCTGCAGCGGACGCGGCCTGATATGCGCGCCGGAGATCGTGTGAAACTTGCCCTGGAAATGCACCGGGCCACGGGTCGTCCACAGCGCCTTGAGGATCGAGACCTCCTCCTCCATCAGCGCGTAGCGTTCTTCCTTGGCGTAGCGTACGCCTTCGGCCTCGACCTCGCTCTCGTTCTGGCCGGCGATCAGATTGATGCAGATCCGCCCGCCCGACATCTGGTCGAAGGTCGAGATCATCTTGGCCATCAGCACCGGGTTGATGTAGCCGGGCCTTGCTGCAATCAGCGGCTTGATCCGCTCCGAGCGCGCCGCCATGAAGGCGCCGGAGATCCAGGCCTCCCAGCACACCGAGCCGACCGGGATCAGGAGATACTCAAACCCGGCGTCCTCGGCGGCCTTGACCACCCGCTCGCAGAGTTCCGGCGACCCCGCGACCTGCGCCTCCATCAGCTCATAGGCCGTGGTGTCGCCATGCGTGGGCAGATACCAGCCGAATTCCAGCGGACGCATGGGCAAACTCCCTCGAAAGACGGCCTTTTACGCAGCCTGTCATATTGGCAGAGGCAGTTTACAGCCCTTAACCGGCCGGACAACGCCGTTGCCGACCTTGGGGCAATCAGCTAAATGGTGGCCTGCACGCACCCGTAGCTCAGCTGGATAGAGCGTTGCCCTCCGAAGGCAAAGGTCACACGTTCGAATCGTGTCGGGTGCGCCACTTGCGTACAAAACCACGAACATTTCCGTTCTCAGTCTGTTTGCCGGCGACGGCAGCCAGGAGGATATCCTCGGCGCCTTCACCCTTCTCGCTGTGCAGGCGATGAAACGCCTCGCGCGCTGCCGAACGCCAGCCGCTCGGCCAGCACGGCGGCCTGGGTGCGCGATCCCACCCCGAGCTTGCGCAGGATGGTCGAGACATGGCCCTTGACGGTTTGCTCGGCGATGCCGATTTCGGCCGCGATCTGCTTGTTGAGCTTGCCTTCGACGATCATCGCCAGGATGCGCAGTTGTTGCGGCGACAGCGAGGCCGCGCGCGCCGCCAGCTCCACGTCCTCGCTCTGGATCGAGCCCCGGCCGCCGATGTTCGGCGGCATCCAGATTTCGCCGCCCAGGATGCGCGTGATGGCGTCCGCCATCGCCGGCAGGCCGAGCGATTTCGGGATATAGCCGGAGGCGCCATAGGCGATGGCGCGGCGGATCGTGGCCGCATCCTGCCGCGCCGAGATGATCGCGACCGGCACCGTCGGAAACTGTGCGAGCAGGACGAAGAGCGCCGCAAATCCCTGGATGCCCGGCATCGTCAGGTCGAGCAGGATCAGGTCGATCTCCTCGATGCGGCCGGGCACCGCCGCCAATACCTCGTCGAGCGACTGGCAGGGAATGATCTCGAGATCGGGAAGCACGGCCGACAGTGCGCTCTGCAGCGCGGCCTGCACCAGCGGATGGTCGTCGCCGATGACGATGCGTGTGGTCATGCCGGGTGACGGTCCTCATGGGTGGCGAGCCGACGGGTCAAGGCCTCGCCGCTCAGGAAACGTCGCAGCGCAGCCGGCTTGACCGGCTTGAGCAGGATTTCGCAGCCGCGCGCCTTCGCCGCGCTGCGAACCTCCTCGCTGCGATCGCCGGTGATCAGCAGCGCGCGCACGTTGTACGCCGATGCGCGCCTGAGATCGTCGAGAAAATCAAGACCGCTGCGGCCGCCGTCAAGGTGGTGGTCGAGCAGCACGACATCGGGCGGCCCGGCGGTTGCTGCCGCCATCGCCGCGGCCGGGTCTGTCGCAGTCACGACATGATGGCCCCAGCCCCCGAGCAGCGCCATGAGCCCCTGCAGGATCGTCGCATCGTTGTCGAGGCACAGGATCGTCAGCGGTTGCTCGGCCGGCAGCGGCGCAGCCGCAGCGCGCGCACGGCGCAGCGTCGCACCGGGACCGGACGCCAGGGGTAAGGTGACCGCAAAACAGGAACCGTGGCCGGGACGCGAGCGCACGTTAACGGTGTGTCCGAGAAGGCGCGAGATGCGGTCGACGATCGCAAGCCCGAGGCCGAGCCCCTTGTCGGCCGCGGGCACGAGCCGCTGGAACTCCTCGAATATCCGGTCGCGGTCCGTCTCGGCGATGCCGATACCGGTGTCCCAGACCTCGATCCGGAGCGCGCCGGCCTTGCGCCGGCATCCCAGCAGGATACGGCCTTTCGGCGTGTAGCGCACCGCGTTCGACAACAAGTTCTGCAGGATTCTGCGCAGCAGATGCGGATCGCTCCGCACCACACAGGCGCAATCAACGACGCGCAAGGACAGGCCGCGCTCACGCGCCATGGCGTCGAACTCGACGCTGAGCTGCGCCAGGAGATCGGCGATCGGTAAATCGACCGGCTCGGCGCGCACCGCACCGGAATCATAGGAGGAGATGTCGAGCAGCGTGTCGAGCATATGCTCGGTCGAGCGCAGCGCCGTAATCGCGCTACCGGCCAGCCTCCGGTCCTTGTCACCGGCGCTCGGCTGTACCCGCAAGCTTTCGTCAAGCGCCGACAGGAATAACCGCGCCGCGTTCAGCGGCTGCAGCAGGTCATGGCTGGCGGCTGCGAGGAAGCGCGTCTTGCCGAGATTGGCGTGCTCGGCGTCCGCCTTGGCGCGCTCCAGCGCTTCGGTCCGCTCACGCACGCGCAGCTCCAGATCCTCATTGGCCCGGCGCAGCGCCTCGGCGGCGCGATGCCGTTCGGTGACGTCGGTGTAGGTCGAGACGTAGCCGCCGCCGGCGATGCGGTCATAGACGATTTCGAGCACGGTGCCGTCCGGGCGTTTGCGCTCGTAGACATAGGGCCACACTTGCGTCGCGACGTCGCGATTGACCAACAGCGCGGAGAACTCGGCCGCCGCGTATTCGCCGCGATCGACGTTGAAGGCAATCAGATCGGCGAGCGGCAGGCCGACGCGCACGAGATCGCGCGGCAGATCGAGCAGCTCGATAAAGCGACCGTTCCATGCCGAGATGTTGAAGTCGGCGTCGAAGGCGCAGATGCCCTGCGGCACGCTCTCCAGCGTGCTCTGCAAGAGATGGCGGTTGAAGCGCAGCGCTTCGGAGGCCTCGTCCAGCATCGCCATCGCCGCGCGCCGCGACAGCGAATGGCCCTCGAGCGAGGCCGCGATCACCACGCGCGCCGACGCCGCGCCGATGGCGCCGGCGAGCAGGTTTTCCGTGAAACGGATCGAATCGAGATCGACAAGGCCCGACGGGTCGAGTGCCGGCGCATGGCCGGCGCGGCGCGCGGCGAGATAGGCGTCGAAGGCGGCCACGCCGCGTTCGCTGCCGACAAAGCGGATCGCGAGCGCGCGCAGATCATCGAGCCGGACCAGGACGCGAGACGACAATGGCGAGGCGGTCCCACGCGCCGCGCCTTGGGTGAAAGCCGCGGCCTGATTGCGCTCGATGGTCGATTGCCGTCCGAGCAGCGAGAACAGCACGAAGCAGGCGATATTGACGCTGAGGCTCCACAGCGTGGCATGCGAGATCGGATCGAGCCCCTCGAGACCGAACAGCCCACCGGGCTTGAGCCATGGCAGCAATCCATCGCGCGCGATCGGCGCGAGCGCCGGCCATAACAGCCCGGCGGACGGCAGCAGCAGTGTGTAGGCCCAGATCACGAAGCCGACCGCGATCCCGACCGAGGCGCCGGCCTTGTTGGCGCGCGGCCAGAACAGGCCGCCGATGAAGGCCGGCCCGAACTGCGCCACCGCCACGAACGACAACAGGCCGATCACCGTCAGCGGATAGCCGTGATTGACCAGACGGTGCATCAGATAGGCCAGCAGGAGGATGCCGACGATCGAGAACCGGCGCACCGCCATCAGCGTGCGCGATACCGACCAGTTCGCCGCGCGCCGGCCGAGGAAGCGCCAGCGCAACAGCAGCGGCATGATGACGTCGTTGCACAGCATCGTACTCAGCGCCACCGCGGTCATGATCACCATGCCGGTCGCGGCCGACAGCCCGCCCAGGAACGCGATCAGGCTGACGGTCTTGGCATCGGAGGCGATCGGCAGCGAGATCACGTATGTGTCGGGATCCATCATGCCGCCGAACCGGGCCAGGCCCGTGGCGGCAATCGGCAGGATCAGCAGGCTGAACGCCGCAAGATAGAGCGGATAGAGCCACGCAGCGGTGCGGGTATGCGCGGGCTGTTCGTTCTCGACGATCGCGACATGGAACGCCTGCGGCAGGCACAGGAAGGCGATCGCCGAGATGATGATGGTCGCCGGCCAGACCGGCTGGCCGATATCGAGCGACAGGACCTGCGCGAGCTCTGGATCGAGACGAACCTGCGACAGCAGCTCGCCCGGTCCGCCGGCGATGCCGAACAGCACGAACAGCGCCACGATCAGGAACGCGACCAGCTTGACCACGCTCTCGAACGCGATCGCCAACATCAATCCGCGATGATGCTCGCTGGCATGAACATGGCGTACGCCGAAGATGATCGCGAACAACGCCATCGATGCGGCGACTCCAAAGGCGGAGTCCTGCCAGAACTGCAACGCCGCGCCACCGGCCCGTTCCGGCTGCAGGATGAGATAGTCAAAACTCTTGCCGACCGCCTTCAGCTGGAGCGCGATATAGGGCAGCACGCCGAGCAACGAGGCCAGGGTCACCAGCGCGGCCAGCGACTGGCTCTTGCCGTAACGCGCGGCGATGAAATCGGCGATCGAGGTCACGTTCTGCGCCTTGGCGATCGCGATCACCTTGACGAGCAGCGGCTGGGCGAACAGCAGCACCAGCGTCGGGCCGAGATAGATGGTGACGAAGTCGAGCCCGCTGGTCGCGGCCCGGCCGACCGACCCGTAGAAGCTCCAGGAGGTGTTGTAGACCGCGAGCGTCAGGCAATAGCTGACCGCGGCCGTCCACGATGTCGGCGACACCAGCGGACCGTCGACGCTGCGCCGGTCGCCCCACCAGGCGATCAGGAACAGCGCGGTCACATAGGCCGCCGAGATTGCGAGAACGAACCAGCCCTGCAAGGACACCTCACGCACGAGATCGGCCCGCGACAGGTCGCGGGCCGCCGATACTAGAGCGTTTTCCAGCGAAGTGGACACCGGTTGGCGTGAACAAAACGCGTCAAGACAAAACCGAGGGCATCGACGGCCGGATTCGGGACCCGGCCGCCAATCGAGCCGTCGGCCTTAGGCCGCTTCGCTGGCCGGGCGCGGCTGCGACAGCCCCTTGAGCGCCAGGTTGACCACAACCGCCACCACCACATTGGCCGCGAGGGCGATGAGGCCGGTGTAGATGGCAACCTTGCCCGCGCCGAAGTCGATGCTGTGCAGCGGCTTCAGACCGTCCGACCAGGCGATCAGCGAACCACCGACCAGACCGACCGCCCAGCCGACCAGCAGCGACGTGCTCGAGAACCAGTTCAGGTAGAGCCCGAACACCAGCGCCGGCAAGGTCTGCAGGATCCAGAGGCCGCCGAGCAGCTGCAGGTCGAGCGCGAACTGCGTCGGCATCAACAGGATCGCGAGCAGCGCGCCGACCTTCACCAGCATCGAGGTGATCTTGGCGACCTTGGCCTCGCCCGCCGGCGTGACGGCCGGGTTGATCCAGACCTTCCAGAAATTGCGCGTGAACAAATTAGCGGCGCCGATGCTCATCACCGCCGCCGGCACCAGCGCGCCGATCGCGATCGCGGAGAAGGCAAAGCCCGCGAACCAGCCCGGGAACAGGATCTTGAACAACGCCGGCACGACGTCATTGTTGCTGGCGAGCTTCAGTCCGGCCGCGTGGCCCATATAGCCGAGCAGCGCCAGCAGGCCGAGCAATAGCGTGTAGGCCGGCAGCAGCACCGCGTTCTTGCGAATGGTGTTGCCTCCCGATGACGCGAAAATGCCGGTCAGCGTGTGCGGATACATGAAGGCCGCCAGCGCCGAACCCAGCGCCAGCGAAGCATAGGGGACCACCTGAGCCGGTGCCAGCAGGATGCCGCCGGAGCCTTTGGCCTTGAAGGCAGCGTCCGCCGCGGTGAAGATCTCGCCATAGCCGCCGAGCTTCGACGGCACGATCGCGATTGCGGCGATCACCACGATATAGATCATGATGTCCTTGACGAAGGCGATCAGCGCCGGTGCGCGCAGGCCCGACGAATAGGTGTAGAGCGCGAGCACCAGGAAGGCGAGCACGAGCGGAATCTCGCCGTGCAGGCCGAGCGCCTTGATCGCGACCTCCATGCCGATCAGCTGCAGCGCGATGTAGGGCATCGTCGCCAGCACGCCGGTGGCGGCCACGGCAAGCTCGAGGCTGCGCGAGTTGTAGCGGCCACGCACCACGTCGCCGGCGGTCACGTAACCCTTGTCTTTCGCGACCTTCCACAACACCGGCATCACCGCGAACACGAAGGGATAGACGATGATGGTGTAGGGCAAGGCAAAGAAGCCGTAGGCTCCGACCGCATAGACCAGCGCCGGAACAGCGATCACTGTATAAGCGGTGTAGAAATCGCCACCGACCAGGAACCAGGTGATCCAGGTCCCGAACTTGCGGCCACCGAGGCCCCATTCGTCGAGATGGGCGAGCGTCTCCGGCTTGCGCCAGCGCGAGGCGACGAAGCCCATGCCGGTGACGAGCACGAACAAGGCGATGAAAACGGCGAGCGCCGCGCTGTCGACATCATTCAACATTGCGCACGCTCCTGTAGACGATCCAGGTGAGGAGCGAGGTCAGCGGCACCCAGGCAAGCTGATACCAATAGAAAAACGGGAAACCGAACAGCATCGGCTCTTTGATGTTGTAGAAGGGCACGATCATCAACCCGATGAACGGCAGCAGCAATAGCAGGCGTATCAAGCTCTCCTCCCCTGTCGTGAGAATGATGCGCGCGCTGCGCGCGACTTGCGCACGCTATAGCGCCGATCGTGCTGTTTTCTGCCCCCTACATTCGCTCTACGGCACCCCCATACTTTCGTATCGTCGCGCAGATGTCCGCCGCGCCCTCGCGCGGCGACGAGCGGAGGCTGTGCCGGCTGTCACAACAATGATGATCGGCTCAACCCGCACCCGGATGAGCCGGGCGGTGCTCGCCGCCCGGGCGACTCCTGTCCTACCTCTGTTGTGGCATCCGTATTGGTGCGCCGGGCGCCAGATCAAACGGCGGATGTGGCCGAGCCAACCCGGTCGTACCCGGTGGCACCTCATTGCTGGCCACGCGCGTATTGACGTTCTCGAACGTCGCAAAAATCGCTGCGATAAGCGCAATCGCGAGCGCGACTGCAAATATGATCAGAGCGGTTCGGTGATTGGTCATCGCAATGTACTCCAACACGACCCGACTCAACGTCATCAGCTGCGGTCGAGTTCCAATCGGTCTTCTCTGGCGTAGCCTATTTGAGCCATGCCATTTGCATTGAAGTGTGTAGCCTCGAAGCCATCTGCATTTCTTAACCGCCGCGTGGGGGATTTCGGTGAAAGGATTGTTGTTGGCGATAGCCGTTCTTGTGGCTCTTTACATAGCGGATCAGCAGTTCGCCCAAGGCAAGTACACCTACGCCGTCCAGCGCATGGCGGCTCAGATGAGGCACTCGTTCGGAATTTGATACCGCTGGACCCGCGCAGGCGTGGGAGCGAGCCGGGAATGACCCGTTCGCGCGAAAAAACACCAGCGCCGAAAGCGCTGGTGCTGAAGTTCTAGGGACGTGTAGCGTTCGTCCCTTGCGGATTTTCTTGCAGAACTTGCCTTCGTAAGGCAACCCGCAATTTGTCTGATCGCAATTAGCATTAACGACGCTGAATACCGATCGTTCGGGAACCCGCCGTCGGCATGGTGGCTCGGAGAGCGATAAGCCACGGATGTGGAACGGGCGACCGATAAAGGGTTCGCCGATCACTTCATCCGAACAGAAGAGCGCCCACGCCGGTGATGAAGGATAGCAGCGCTAAACCTATCAGGCTGTACTCGACGCCATCCATCTTGATCAACTCAGAACGGGGTCCTCGGCCTGCGCCTTGAGGTGCGGGTCTGAAGGACGCGGCGAGCCCCAACTCAGGGGGTGAGCTGGGGCTGCCGGGGCTAGGAGGCTGAGCGGCCAGCCTCCACTTGTGACGTTACGGCTTTCCCGAATTTGGTCTACCAAGATTCGCACTTGCTGCGGCGCGCTACT
Source organism: Bradyrhizobium sp. th-b2 (assembly GCF_000426785.1). Classification (NCBI taxonomy): domain Bacteria; kingdom Pseudomonadati; phylum Pseudomonadota; class Alphaproteobacteria; order Hyphomicrobiales; family Nitrobacteraceae; genus Bradyrhizobium; species Bradyrhizobium sp. th-b2. The sequence goes on along the minus strand of NZ_AUGA01000006.1, from coordinate 72,668 downwards.
ACCATTGCCCCACGCAGGCCCCTGCCAAGCCAGCAATCACTACTCGGTGATACGCTGAAGAGATCATATTTTTCTCATACAGCGCACCGATGCCTCGGACGCCGCGGGCTACGGTGCGGCCATGTAATCCATTTGGACCAGGCCCATTGGCACAGCGTGTATGACGTAAATGGGCTACGGCTACATTGGATATGCGTCGAGGCCCATCAACGAAGCCGCTCACCGCCAGGCTTGAGATCGCTCGGATTGCCTTCTGCAACAGTGCCAACCTCAGGCACCGCGGTCTCGGTGAATTCAATGATGAGCTTTCGTCTTTGGGGATCTCTAACTTTCGAGAACGCTCTGATTAACCTCAAGGTCTCGATCTCCTCGCGGTTTTCGCTCATGACAATGCTCGATTCTCGTCGAAGCGCGCCAATGCTGCTTCGATGATCTCGACTTCCCCGCGGAGGATATCGCTCACGACAGACGGTCCGACCCCGTGCGTTTGAACATCATCCAACAGCTGCCGCCGATGATGTTTGAGCTTCTCCAGCGCCTGACGATCCTTCAACGACACGAAGCCGGCGACGATTTGCTCGATGGCTTTCATTAAGAGCAACTCTGCAAAATAATTAACGTAGTGCAATCGCACGAATTAAGCGGCCTAGCCGTTTCCTGACAAGGGCTAGGCTCCCATGCGGTGCTAACAGCGTTAATGCTCAGCCCGTAAAAACCACGGGGGCGCTGAAGACCGCTAGGCCATTGACTCCAAAGCTTGTGCTGAAGCGAAATCTATCACAGCGTATGCTTGGCAGATGTCCTCGAATTGTTCGAGTTGATGCAATGACAGTCGGAATTTATTGGCTGGAGCCCCGAGACCTGCTGCGCTTCAGACGAGCGATCCGTTTGTAGTCAATCCACAACTCGATGAACTCGTGCGCGTCGAGATAATCCTCGGCTTGCCGCCTCGCCTCTTCGTCGTTGCTGCAACGAAGTTCGTACGTTGCGCGTGCGACGCCGGCCGGATCGACTCCGAATGCCACGTAAGGTTTGAGTCCTTCAATCATTTTTGTCTCCATGACTTAATGCAGTACGATTGACGCTGCCTGGCGTCGGACGATCTGATTGCAATCAATGTATGTTAATGAAGAGGCCGCTGGCGCTGGACAGCGGCCTCTTGGACCTCATCTCAAATGAACGTCTTGGAAATGAAAACGCCGCCGAAGGTCCGGCAGCATTTGACGGCGGATTCGCAATGCCGTGGAGTCCAGAGATGCTTATCCACAGCCGGAACTCATGCCACGTTGCGAGTGCGACACAGTTTCCCGTCGCGCGAACTCACCAAATTGCGGCGCCGCTGGGCGGTGTACCGCGCCACCGGTTTGAACCGTGTCGAACAACGGCGAGACATAGACCTAGGCAGTTCCCGATTTTTTGCAGGAGCCTCGTCGTGGCGTGTACGGAACCGGAGATCACTCCTTGGCCCGATCGGGTCCGGCGCACCGGCGAGCTAAAGGTATTCCCCGGGGCGAGTTTCACCCCGAGTGTCTGGGTGAATGATCTCGATACAGCGATCACGACGATTAACGACCTTCTCAAGCAGAATGGCGTCTATCTCGCCTTTAAGAAGGCTGACAGGGCGGCTGGCAGCCCGATCGTTGCCGAGACCTATCCGGGTTCCGGCCTCCACGGCAGCGCCGTGCAGACCATCATCGACTCCCGCAGCGGCCCTTCGATGGATTCAGTGAAGCTGCGGGTGCCCGCAACTCCGAAAGTCGGCAGGGTTGACGCTGGGCAGGCCATGCGTCTCCACATCCTGGTGCACGAGCTCGTCCACTGCATCGGCCTCTCGAATTGCGCACACAGCAACGATGACGTTTTCGTGGGTACGTTAGTGATCGACAGCAGCGGCTCGGTCCCGCCCCCGAAACTCGGCGGGCACACGATCTCGAGAATTAAGAAGGCATGGCCCGAGACGTGGGTCAGCGTGCAGGGCGCCGCTCTCGCCAAACGGTCGGCCGATGAGTTGAGAAAGTCGATGGAAGGAATAAAGCTGTAGGATGGCTCTACATTTTTAGCGCACGCGACCTGCCCGGCGGCGAGCTTCCGGGGGCGCGGCCCCTTCCGGCGATGCGAATTCCGGGCGTCCGGCGCCGGGTTGATCTCGCTGCCGAGGTTTGCTGGCCTATACCGCCGCGCGCCCGTTTCGGTCCGGCTGCGGAGTGCCGCCAGCTTCGACATTGCGCCAATCCGAGCGCGCGTCTTCCGCGCTTTCAAAGATGTGCGCGGCGACGCCGCGCCTTTCCAGCGCTTCGCCGAGCTTGATGCGCAGGAAGCCCGACGTGGTGTAACGGGAGACGCCCGAATAAAAACGGTCGGTCAAGACCTGCACCATCGCCGAATATTCGTCGAGCAATTCGGGAACGATCGAGAAGTTGTCGTAATTGACGATCGCATAGACGCGGCGATCGAGGCCGCCGAGCCTGGCTTCGACGGCGTGCGCGATCGCATCGATGTCGCTCCGGCTGCGCAGCGCGAAGCGTTCCAGGTTGACGAAGAACAGGTTCTGCTGCTGATCCAGGGTGAAGCGCCGGTCGAGCGGAATCGTCAGCAGATCGCTGCGCAAATCCATCGGGCCGTCGCGGAAGATCCGCGCGTCCATCAGCGGCGGATCGCGCGGAATCAGCGGCCTGAAATCCATCAAGCGGAGGATGTCGCGCTCGATATCGATGCCGGGCGCCACCTCGATCAGCTCGAGGCCGCCTTCGGTTAGCGCGAGCACGCAGCGCTCGGTGACGTAGTGCACGGTCTGCCCGCGTTTGGCGGCGAAGGCACCGCTGAAGGTCACATGCTCGACTGCCTCGACGAATTTGCGGGCTTTGGCTTCTTCGGCAATCACCAGCCTGCCGTCGGTTACGCCAATGCGCTGGCGGCCCGCGCCGAACGTGCCGACGAAAATCACCTTCTTGGCGTTCTGGCTGATGTTGATGAAGCCGCCGGCACCGGCGAGCTTGGGACCAAATTTGCTGACATTGAGATCGCCGGCGCGATCGACCTGGGCGAGGCCGAGGAACGCAGCGTCGAGGCCGCCGCCATCGTAGAAATCGAACTGATAGGGCTGGTCGATCACTGCCTGCGTGTTGACGGCGGCACCGAAATCGATCCCGCTCGCCGGCACGCCGCCGATCACGCCGGGCTCGGCCGTCAGCGTGATCAGGTCGATCACCCGCTCCTCGTTGGCAACCGAGGCGATGCCTTCGGGCATGCCGATGCCGAGATTGACGACACTGTTGGCCTTGAGCTCGAACGCCGCCCGGCGCGCGATGATCTTGCGCTCGCTCATCGGCATCGGCGGCAGCGAGCCGGCGTGCAGCCTGATCTCGCCGCTATAGGCCGGGTTGTAATGCGTGCCGAAGGTCTGCCAGTGGTTTTCCGGTTTTGCCACCACGACGCAGTCGACGAGGACACCGGGGATTTTCACTTGGCGCGGATTGAGGCTGCCGCTTTCTGCGACGCGCTCGACCTGAGCGATGACAATGCCGCCGGAATTATGCGCCGCCATGGCGATCGCCAGCGCTTCCAGCGTCAACGCTTCCTTCTCCATCGTGAGATTTCCGTCGGCGTCGCCGGTGGTGGCACGGATAATCCCGACGTCGATGGGAAACGTCTTGTAGAACAGGCACTCCTCGCCGCCGAGCGTGACCAGTTCGACCAGCTCCTCGATGGTGCGGGCGTTGAGCTTGCCGCCGCCCTGGCGCGGATCGACGAAGGTGCCGATGCCGACGCGCGAGATATGGCCGGGGCGACGCGCCGCGATGTCGCGGAACAGATGTGTGATGACGCCCTGCGGCAGATTATAGGCCTCGATCTGATTTGCGATCGCGAGCTGCTGTAATTTGGGCGCAAGCCCCCAGTGGCCGCCGATCACGCGCCTGACCAGGCCCTCGTGTGCGAAATGGTTGAGGCCGCGGTGCTTGCCGTCTCCCTGTCCCGCCGCATAGACCAGCGTGAGATTGCGAGGCTTGCCCTGCGCGTAGGGAGCGTCGGTTTCGTTGGCGAGATAGAGCTCCTCCAGCGCGAGGGCGATCTCTTCGGCAAAGCCGATGCCGACAAAGCCGCCGGTCGCGACCGTGTCGCCATCGCGGATCAAGCGCACCGCTTCGGCGGCCATGACGATCTTGCCCTTCTCCGTCGTGCGCAGATAGGACAGGGCCGGATGCTGGCTCACGTCATTCCTCCCGATTATCGTTAGATCCTGGAGCCCCGTTCCGAATTCAATCGGAACGGGCTCTAGACCAACCCGGTGACGTAATAGACCGCGATCACGAAGAACACCGCCAGCGTCTTCAGGCAGGTCACCGCAAAGATATCCTTGTAGGACTGCTGGTGCGTCAGCCCGGTCACCGCAAGCAGGGTAATGACGGCGCCGTTGTGCGGCAGGGTGTCCATGCCGCCGCTCGCCATCGACGCGACGCGGTGAAGCACCTCGGGCGGGATGTGCGCCGCCTCCGCCATGGCGATGAAATCCTTTGCCATGGCGGCGAGCGCAATCGACATGCCACCCGAGGCCGAGCCGGTGATGCCGGCAAGCGAGGTGACGGTGATGGCTTCGTTGACGAGCGGATTTGGGATCGTCTTCAGCGCATCCTTGATGACGATGAAGCCGGGAAGCGCCGCGATCACGCCGCCGAAGCCATATTCGGACGCGGTGTTCATCGCCGCCAGCAGCGCACCGCCGACCGCGGCCTTGCTGCCCTCGGCGAAGGTCTTTTTCAATTTTGGAAACGCGAATGCGAACACGGTGAGAATGCCCGCGATCAGTGCGCCCTCCACTGCCCAAATCGCCTTGATGCTGGCGATCGGCGTGGCAATCGAATGGTCGAGCGCGAGCGTCAGATCGTAGCTCGTGCCATAGACACGCTCGATCAGGCCGCCGAACACGCCGGGAAAGCCCCCGAGCAGCAGGTTGACCACGAACACCACGATCAGCGGCAGAAAGGCGACCGCCGCCGGCGCCAGTTCGGTGGTATCGACCGGTGGCGGCTCGTTGCTGTGCCCCTCACCATAGCCCTCGCCGGCAGCCACCGCCTGGCGTCGACGCCATTCAAGATAGAGCAAGCCGAACACGAAGATGAAGATCGCACCGATCGTGCCGAGGATCGGCGCGGCGCCGTTGGTGGTCTTGAAATAGGTGGTCGGAATGATGTTCTGGATCTGCGGGCTGAACGGCAGCGAATCCATCGTGAACGAAAAGGCGCCGAGCGCGATCGTGCCGGGAATCAGACGCTTTGGAATATTGCCGGCCCGGAACATCTCGGCGGCGAACGGATAGGCGGCGAACACCACGACGAACAGGGAGACCCCGCCATAGGTGAGCACCGCGCAGACCAGCACGATCGCCAGCATCGCACGCTGGCTGCCGACGAGACCGATCACCGCCGCCACGATCGATTTGGAGAAGCCGGAGAGCTCGATCACCTTGCCGAACACTGCGCCCAGCAGGAACACCGGGAAATACAGATTCGCGAAGCCGACCATCTTGTCCATGAAGAGACCGGTGAAGGCGGCCGGCACCGCGCCGGGATCGGTCAGCAGCACCGCACCCATCGCGGCGACCGGCGCGAACAGGATGACGCTGAAGCCGCGATAGGCGACGAACATCAGGAAAACGAGCGCGGCCAGTGCGACCAGAAAGCTCATCTGTTTCTCTCCCGGGGTGTTGTTCTTTTCGGACTCTTCTTGCGCATTCGAGATGCGTCATCCCGCGAGCAGAGCAAGCTCCAGGCCAGTTGCCTCGCGATGATGCAAAATGCTTGAAATTCCGGCAATTCGGCCGGCAGCCGGTTGGTCGGGGCTGTGAGTTGCCTGTCAACTTTCCGAGACTCGCGACAGTTTCAGTCTCGATCGTCAGACAGGCGAGGAGTCCGATGCGGCCAGCCCGAACTTGGCGAGCTTCTTGTAGAACGTCGCGCGCGAGATGCGCAGCATCCGGGCCGCTTCCGCAATCTGCCCGTTGGCGGCCGCAAGCGCGCCTTCAAGCGTCCGCTTCTCAAATGCAGCCTCGGCCTGGGCATAAGGGACGACTGCGCCCGCCGCCTGCGGCGCGGCGCCCCTCTCCTCGGCGCCAACTGACAGGATACGGGCGAAGTCATCGCCGGCGAGGCGGCCCGAGTCGCTGAGAATGAGGGCGCGCTCCAGCACGTTGCGCAGCTCACGGACGTTTCCAGGCCAGTCATAGCAGGCGAGCGCGGCGAGGCCCGACGGCGTGATCTTGGCGTTGAGGTAATCGCCGGAGCGGACGATGTCGTCCAAAAGCCTTGCGCAGATGTCCGGAAGATCACCGGCGCAATCGCGCAACGGCGGCAGCGCGATCGTGAGCACGTTGAGGCGGTAGAACAGGTCGGCGCGGAAGGTGCCTTCGTTGACGCGCTTCTGCAGGTCGACGTTGGTCGCAGCGATGACGCGGACGTCGACTTTCGTGACCTTGTCGGAGCCAACCGGCTCGATTTCCCGCTCCTGCAACACGCGCAGCAGCTTGCTCTGCAGTTGCAGCGGCATTTCACCGATTTCATCGAGGAACAGCGTGCCGCTATCGGCGCTCCTGAACTTGCCGTCCCGACCTTTGCGGTCGGCGCCGGTATAGGCCCCCGGCACTGTCCCGAAGAACTCGGACTCGATCAGCGTATCCGGGACAGCGGCGACATTGACGCTGACGAAGGGTCTTTCGGCGCGCGCCGAAGCGTTGTGGATGGCCTGCGCCAGCAGCTCCTTGCCGGTTCCGGTTTCTCCGGTCAGCAGAACCGTCACATTCTGGCGCGCCGCCCGGCGGGCGAGGTCCTTGGCGCGCCCGATGCGCTCCGTCTTGCCGACATAATCATCGAAGGTAAACCGCGCGCTGCGCGGTTGCGACAATTGCCGTTTCGCCAGCCTGAGGTCGCTTTCGAGTTGGCCCATCCGCGCGATCAGCGGCTTCAAATTGTCGAGACGGTCCGACAGCACGAAGCCGATCGCGCCGATGACGTTCCTGTTCTCGTCCTCGATCGGCATGCGCGTCACCACAAGCTGCTCGCCACCGAGTTCCATGATATCCAGCAGGATCGGCTCGCCGGTGTCGGCCACGCGGCGCATCAGGCTGTTCGGGATGATCTCCTCGATGGGGCGTCCGATCGCCTCGGAGACGTGTCCAAGGCGAAGCGAGTGAAGATATTTTTCATTGACGTAAACGACGCGCCCGTCGCGATCGATCGCGATGGCGCCTTCGCAGAGATCATCCAGGCGCTCAAACAGCGTTTCCATGGCGCGTGCGCGGATGGTCGCGGGATCGCTGACGATGGGCTGGCGATCAGACATCGGTTGCGAATGGCCCTTCAACAATGAGCGAACGCGGATGGTGACCCATGCGTCCCGTCCCACGCTCCACTTGTCTCCAGAAGGGGTTGGACCCGCGAAGCTGACTGGTTTGCGGCAAATCTAGCAGGAGATTGCATGATTTCACATCAGCGCCGGACAAAACTTCGCGGTCGGCGCAGCGCCGCAACTGCATCGTCAGCGCGATAATTATATCGCCATTTCAATAGTATAAGCATCCAGCCGCGGCCCGTCAGCTTCGGCTCAGCAGCTGCCAGGTCGATGTGGCATGCGCGATCGGCTCGCCGGCCGCGTTGGAGGCCTGGGACTGCAGGAAGAAGGTCTTCCGGCCCTTCTTCAGAAAGCTCGCATGGCAGGTCACGCGCCCTTCGCGGACAGCGCCGAGATACTGCACCTTCATCTCGAGCGTGGTGCCGGGACCCGCGACGTGGTTGACGAGATGCCCCATCGAAATGTCGAGCGCCGTCGCGAGAACCCCGCCATGCAGCGTCCCTTGCGGGTTGAACAGCGGCCTCTCGACGTCGAAGGACACGATGCACGTCTCGCCCTGGTAGGTGATATCAAGTCCGAACAAGCGGGACAGGAAGAACGACCCGAATTCCTGCCGCTCATCCTCGACGGCGCGACGCAACATCTGCTCGGCGATATCTCTCATGGCGATGCTCTCATGACGACGCTCTCTTGGGCGATCGCACGAAGTTCCGTCCAAACTCTCCGAACGCACCTTCGGCCGCGAATCTCTCAAGCCGATCGTCGGTCCAGCCGACCCATTCCGCAAGCACCTCACGAGTGTGTTCGCCAAGCATGGGTGGAGGCGTGGAAGGCGCGGGCCGTTCATCGCCGAACCGGGTCGGCCTGGCGATGAACCTCACGTCCCCCGCGGCCGGATGGCTGACGGTCTGGACCATTCCCCGCTGCGTGAGTTGCGGCGTCTCGCAGACTTCGCCGACCGACTTGATCGCGCCGCAGGGAATGCCCGCTGCGCCGAGTGACTGCAGCCAATCGGCGGGTCTTGCTGGCGAAGATCGGTGAGAGGATCGCGACGAGCTCGTTTCGGCTCGCCGCGCGTTTCGGGGCGGTTGCGAAGCTGATGTCTTCGATGAGGTCCGGACGGCCGATGACGTCGCAAAAGGCCATCCAGAACTTGTCGTTGGCGACCCCGACATTGATCCAGCCATCGCTGGTCTCGAACGGCTCGTACGGGCTGATGGTCGGATGGACATTGCCCCTGCGCTTCGGACTTTCTCCCGAGGCGAAGTACATGCCGGCGTTGAACGTCAGCAGCGACGCCATGGCGTCTAGCATCGAGACGTCGACCCGCCCGCCCTCGCCAGTGCGGCTCTTCCGCATCAGGGCCGCCAGCACCGACTGCGAGGCGTACAGGCCGGTGACGAGATCGGCGATCGAGGTGCCGACCTTGGTCGGCGGTCCGTCCGGATCGCCGGTGATGTCCATGACACCGGATTCGCCCTGGAGAATCAAATCGTAGCCGGGACGTCCGGCGTCGGCACCGGTGCGGCCGAACCCCGAGATGCTGCACAGGATGATGTCGCCCTTGCGAGCGCGCAGCGCGTCGAAGCCGAGACCCCATTTGTCGAGCGTACCCGGGCGGAAGTTCTCGATGACGACGTCCGCCACGGAGGCAAGTTCGAGCACCGCGTCGCAGCCCGCCGGCGACTTCAGATCGATGGCGCAACTTCGCTTGTTGCGGTTCACTGATAGGAAGTATGCGCTCTCGCCGCCGATGAAGGGCGGCCCGTAGCGACGGCTTTCGTCGCCTTGCCTGGGATCCTCGACCTTGACGATGTCGGCGCCGAGATCGCCGAGCTGCATCGTGGCAAAGGGGCCGGAGACCACCCGGCAGAGGTCGAGGACCCTGATGCCCGACAGCGGCTCGCGATCAGACGATCGCATCGGCGAGGTCCTTCATCGTCGGCACCAGGATGTCGGGCTGGTGCGGGGTGATGCCGAACGGGCGGCTGCGCCGGTCGATGAAGGCCGTCCGCATGCCGGCGGACTTGGCGCCGATGCAGTCGAAGGCATGATTGGCGACGAACAGCACTTGCTCGGGCTTCACGCCCATGATCTCGGCCGCCTTGGTGTAGGTCGCGACATGCGGCTTGAACGAATTGGCTTCGGTCACCGAGATCACGCGGTCGAACGGGACCTTGTGATATTGCTTTGCGGTTTCGAGCATGTCGGGATCGCCGTTCGAAAGCACCACCAGTTTGTATTTGGCTTGCAGCCGCGCGAGCGCTTCCGGCACCTCCGGAAACGGCACCAGCTTCTCGATCTCACCGACGAGGTAGCACACATCGTCCATCGTGTGGTCGATCCCGGCGCGGTCCATCACGTGGGACACCGCGCGGTGCCCGATCTCGCGATAGGGCGTGTGCTCGCGATGCAGCAGCGCATCGATCATCGAATTCTCGAAATGCGTGCGGCGCCACCACGTGACGAAGGAATCCGGATCGCCCTTCCAGCCCTTCTTCGCAAGGAACGGCGCCGCGATCCTGGTCAGGCCGCCCTGCATGTCGACCACCGTGCCGTACTGATCAAACATGCAGATCTTCACGTCGCGCTTGATTGTCTCAAAGCTCATGGGTGCCTCCTTGGTTCAGACCCACTGATACTCCGCGGGATCACCATGGATGAAATGGATTTGTGATCTCTCACTATTCACGATATGAATGGCGGATGAACCTTCGATCCATCGACCTCAACTTGCTCGTCGCACTGGACGCGCTGCTGACCGAGCGTCACGTCACCAAGGCCGCCGATCGTGTCGGCCTCAGTCAACCGGCGATGAGCAACGCGCTCAACCGGTTGCGCGCGATGTTCGCGGACGAACTTCTGGTGCGGACGACGACCGGGATGCAGCCCACGCCGCGCGCGACCGAATTGGCGGAGCCGCTGCGCCAGGTCCTGCGCCAGGTCGAGCGCGTGATGGCGAGCGATGCCGGCTTCGACCCAAACCGGACCGAACGCACCTTCACGATCAGGATGTCGGATATTCTCGCGTGCCTGCTGCTGCCGAGACTCGCCGCGGCGCGGCCGGCGGACGGGCGGATCTCCTACAACACGATCCATCTGTCGCCCTCCCTGACGATCGATGCGCTCGAGCGCGACGAGATCGACGTCGCGGTCAGCATGGGTCTCGAGCACTCCGCATCGATCCGCTCGGAGACGCTGCTGCGCGACCGTATGGTCTGTCTGATGCGGCGCGGTCACGAGATCAAGCGCGGGCGGTTGACCTTCGAGCGCTTCATCGCGCAGGAGCACATGAAGGTTTCGATGAGTCCGACTGATCTGCGGTTCGTCGACGATGTGCTCGCCGAACGCGGCCATCGAAGACGCATCGCCCTGAACGTACCGCATTGGCTCGTCGTGCCCCACGTTCTGAAGAAGACTGACCTGCTCGCGGTGATGCCGCGGCACCTCGCCGCCGTGCTGATGGACGATGAGCTGCGGATGGAGGACCTGCCGTTCGAGTCCGCGCCCTTCGACTGGATGTTGTACTGGCATCGCAGATACGACCAGAGCAATGCGAATGGCTGGCTCCGCGACCGGCTCAGGGCGGCCTGCTCCGATCTAGGTTAGGCGCCGATGTCCGCTGGTCTACGCGCGATCGACCGCTCACTTCCTGCGTCAGCGTCCACGATCGCTGACGCATCCTCCAGCGATCGTCCCTTGGTTTCGAAACCGAACATGAGGAAGACCACGGCCTGGAAGACGAGGATGCCGGCCAACGTCGTCAGCACGCCGGTCAAGCCTTGCCAGGCGAAGATCGCGACCACGACGTATTGAACCAGCGCGGTCGCGATGCGTCCGGACGTGGCGCAGATCGCCGTGCCGCGCAGCCGGTAGCGGGTCGGGAACAGTTCCGGGACGTGCATCGCAAACCCGGTCGCCAGCATGACGTAGATCGCGGTGACGAGCAGGAAGCCGACGCCTGCGAGCGCAACGCCGTCCGGCATGGTGGGATAGGCGATACCGAGCGCCGCTGCCGCAATCGACGAGCAGACGATCGACAGCCGGCGCCCGAGCCGGTCCGCCAGCACGAGGCCGATCAGCGATCCGACCGGCCCGCCCAGGGCCATCACCGTGGTGTAACCCAGCGAGGAGACCACGCTGTGGCCGCCCTTGATCATGAAGGTCGGAAGCCAGCCGATGAACCCATAGAGGCTGAAGCCGACGACGATGTGCAACAGGCTACCGAGCAGCGTGCGGCTGAGATATGGCGGCTGGAACAGGCGCCACACCGGGCCGGGAGGCTGCTGCTCCGTCGCGCCGGCGGCGACCGGAGCCAGCGCGCCCTTGCGCGCGGCCTCCGCCTCGATTGCCGCGAGAATTTTCTCGGCTTCATCGGCGCGGCCGTTGGCGGCGAGCCAGCGTGGCGATTCCGGCATCGACTTGCGCAGGACCCAGACGATCATCGCGAGGACGCCGACGAGCGCGAACATGTAGCGCCATCCAAGCGTCGGGATCACCCACAGGCCGATCATCGACGACGCGAACAGCGAGAAGTTGGTGATCACGGCCAAGAGCCCGATCCAGCGTCCGCGCGAGGCGGCCGGCACAAACTCGGTCAAGGTCGCGTAGCCGACCACGATCTCCGCGCCGAGGCCAATGCCGATGATAAAGCGCAGGCCGATCAGGACGGTCATGCTGGGCGCGAAAGCCGCCGCGATCGACGCCAGGCCAAAGATCGCGAGGTTCATCTGGTAGGAGAAGCGCCGACCGAAGCGGTCGCCGAGGATGCCGGAGAACCAGGCACCGATCGTCATGCCAACGAAGGTCGCGGAGACGAAGGCGGCGTTGAGCTCGAGAGTGGACCAGCCTTCCTTGAGCACGGTCCCCAGCACGCCGCCGGCCAGATAGATGTCGAAGGCGTCGAGGAACATGCCGGCGCCGATCAGCGCCAGGATGCGCCAGTGGAATCCACAGATCGGCAGCCTGTCGAGGCGTGCGCCCGCGTTGATGTCGATGTCGGCGGATCGCGCCATGCCAAACCTCCCTGCCCGGCCTTTCGGGAGCCGGATGTTCCATCATTGATTGATGACGCGCAGGGGGTGGTCGTCCAATTCAAATCGAAAATTCGACTATTTGGCGCAGTGATGAAGCTGACGCGCGATAGTGCGCGGCGATCTCACTGATGTTGGCGACTGCAGCCGCAAGACGCGTCAGGCCAACGCGTCGGCCGCAGCCCCGATGCCAGCGTAGATCTCATTGAGATCCGCCTCCGTGACGCAGTAGGGCGGCATCACGTAGATCGTGTTGCCGAGCGGTCGCAGCAGCAGGTTTCGCCGTTCGAAGAAGGCCAGAAGTTTTGGGCCGATGCCTGCGAGATAGCCCGCATCGTTTGCCTTAAGATCGAGTGCGGTGACGGTGCCGGTGCGGCGGACGTTTTCGAAGCGCGGATCGGCGCGGAAGGGTGCGATCAGGCGCTCCTGCATCGCGGCGAGCGACGTGACGCGCTCGTGCGCGCCGTGTTGCCAGAGCTCGAGATTCGCTTTTGCCGCGGCGCAGGCAACCGGGTTCGCGGTGTAGGAACTGGAATGGAAGAACATCCGCGATCGATCGCTGGAATAGTGCGCATCGTAGATGTCGGCGCGGCACAGCGTCACCGCGAGCGGCAGCGATCCGCCGGTGAGGCCCTTCGAATAGCAAGCGATGTCAGGCGTGACGTCCGCCTGCTCGCACGCGAACAAGGTGCCGGTCCTGCCCCAGCCGGTCATCACTTCGTCAGCAATGAACAGCACGCCAGCGGCCTCGCAGATGCGCTTCATTTCCTTCAGCACCCAGGCGGGATACATCAGCATCCCGCCGGCGCCCAGAATCAGCGGCTCGACGATGAACGCGGCCGCGTTTTCCTTGCTGCATGCGGCTTCCAGCGCATCGAGCGTCGCCTGCTCATGCCCGGTGGCAGGAAACGGGATCGAGGCAACGTCGAACAGCAGCGGTTCGTAGGCCGCATTGAACACGCCGCGCGCGCCGACCGACATCGTGCCCACGGTGTCGCCATGATAGGAGTGCTGCATGACGATGATGCGCGTGCGCGGCACGCCGATATTGTGCCAATAGCCGAGCGCCATTTTCAGCGCCACTTCGACGCTGGTCGAGCCAGAGTCGGAGAAGAACACATAGTCGAGGCCATCAGGCGCAAGCTTCAGGAGCTGCGCGGCAACCGCTTCGGCCGGATCGTGGGTATGGCCGGCAAAGATGATCTGGTTGAGCTGCTCCGCCTGGCTCTGGATCGCGCGCACGATATGCGGATGGCAATGGCCGTGGGTCACGACCCACCAGGATGCGATCGCGTCGATGATGCGGCGGTCATCCGCGGTGTAGAGGTAGGCGCCCTCGCCGCGCACGATCCTGGTCATCGGGCCGTGCAGCGCGTGCTGGGTGAACGGGTGCCAGATCGGCGACTTCTTTGGTGACGTCATGGATTGAAATCGTCGTGGCGGAACGACGCCTTGAACGCGGCCTGCAGCGTGTCCGCCGCAAGCGGCGCAAGCCAAGGCATCCGGCCGAGCCGCTGGACCTGCCCGATCTGGCAAATCGCCCGCTCGCTCTCCGGATTGCTGTCGCCGATGAAGGCGATGCCGAGAAGATCGATCCGGCGCTTGCGCAGCGCCTCGATCGACAGCAGCGAGTGATTGATGGTGCCGAGCGCGGTGCGGGCGCAGAGCACCACCGGAAGCCGCCAGCGCTCGAAGATGTCGATATATAGCGTGTCGTCATTCAGCGGCACCATCAGCCCGCCGGCGCCTTCGATCACCAGCGGCCGGTCACAGGTCGCGGGCACATCGAGCGCAGCCGGATCGATGCGCACGCCGTCGATCGCGGCGGATTGATGCGGCGACGCCGGCGTTCGCAGCCGATAGCGCTCGGGCACGATGCGGTCGGGCGCAAGACCGCCGAGCCGCGCCACCAGCTGCGCATCGGTCTCTTCTTCAAGTCCGGACTGCACCGGCTTCCAGTAGTCCGCGCCGAGGAAGCCGGCGAGGCCTGCGGAGAAGATCGTCTTTCCGATCCCGGTATCGGTGCCGGTCACCACGATCCGGCTGGTCATCGCGACCAGCCCTTAGTCTCCTCGACCAGCGCATCGAGCAGTGCGCGCACGTCGCCCTCGTCGACATTGAGGGTCAGTGCAATGCGCAACCGCGCGGTTCCCGCCGGCACGGTCGGCGGCCGGATGCCGCGGATGTCGAAACCACGCGCCTGCAATGCTGACGCGAGTTGCATCGCGCGCGCATTGTCGCCGACGACATAGGGCACGATCTGCGAGCGCGACGGACTTTGCCAGCCGCGCAGATAGAGTTCGCGATGCGTGAACGCGACCAATTTTGCGAGGCGCTGCTGATGCTCGGGCTCCTCCTGCAGGATCAGAAGCGCCTCGCGCACGGCAACAGCCACAAGCGGTGACGGCGCGGTCGCGAAGATGAACGGGCGGCAGCGATTGACCATGAAGTCGCGCAGCACGGCGGACGCGGTGACCAGCGCGCCGGCGGCACCCAGCGCCTTGCCGCAGGTATGAACGATCACGAGGTTGTCGCGTCCCTCATAGGGCGCCGTCAGCCCACGGCCCTGCTCGCCATAGACGCCCGTGCCGTGCGCCTCGTCGACCATCACGAATGCGTCGTGCCGTTCGGCGATCGCGACGAGATCGTCGAGCGGCGCGATATCGCCGTCCATGCTGTAGACGCTTTCGACCACGATCCAGACCCGGCCGGTCCCGCCCTGGGCGCGCCAATCGCGAATGGTATCTTCGACCGACCCGGGATCATTGTGTTCACTGAACCGGAATTCGGCCCGGCCGGCACGCGCGCCTTCATGGATGCTGGCATGCACCAGCGAATCGAGCACCAGCAGGTCGCCGCGCTGCGGCAGCGTCGTCAGCACGGCAAAATTGGCGACGTAGCCGCCGCCGAAGAACAGCGCGGTCTCGGCGCGGAAGAACCTGGCGGCCTCGGCCTCTAGCCGTTCGTGCTCTTCGCAATTGCCGCGCAGCAGCCGCGAGCCGCCGGCGCCGATCGGCGTGCCGGCCTCGAGCGCGGCCGCAACTGACTGCTTGATGCGCGGCGCGCTCGCCAGCGCCAGATAGTCGTTCGATACCAAATCGATGCCCGCGCGCGGCTTGAGGCCGCGCAGCCGATCGTCCTTGCTCAGGGCATGCAAGGCCGCGGCGTAATCAGCGACCTTGGCCGCATGGATTGCGCTCATGCTTCACTCACAGGAAGATTGTCGATTGCGCACAACCAGCGTTGCGCGCTCGCCGAAGTTTGCGGTTAGGCAAGACGGGACGTGATGCCGAGCCGATCCAGCAGATCGGCGTCGCGATCGCGCTGCGGGTTCTTGGTGGTCAGCAGCACGTCGCCGATGAAGATCGAATTGGCGCCGGCGAGGAAGCACATCGCCTGCAGCTCATCGGTCATGTATTGCCGCCCGGCCGACAAGCGGACCACGCTGTTCGGCATCATGATCCGCGCGGTGGCGACCAGCCGCACCAGCGCGATCGGATCGGGCCGCTCCGCGGTGTCGTTGACCGGCACGCCCTTGACCTCGTTCCACAGATTGATCGGCACGCTTTCCGGATGGCTGGGCAGATTGGCGAGCAGCATCAGCATGCCGAGCCGGTCTTCAACCTGCTCGCCCATGCCGATAATGCCGCCGCAGCAGACCTTGATGCCTGCGTCGCGCACATGCGCCAGCGTATCGATGCGGTCCTGCAAGGTGCGGGTGGTGATGATCTTGTCGTAGAACTCCGGCGAGGTATCGACATTGTGGTTGTAGAAATCGAGCCCGGCCTCGGAGAGGCGTTCGGCCTGACCAGGCGTCAGCATGCCGAGCGTGACGCAGGTCTCCATGCCCAGCCCCTTCACCGCGCTGACCATGTCGCAGACCTGATCGAGATCGCGGTCCTTGGGACTGCGCCAGGCGGCGGCCATGCAGAAGCGGCTTGCGCCGGCATCCTTGGCGCGCTGCGCGACGGCGACCACCTCATCCCGCGGCATCAGGCGGGTCGCCTTCAGGCCGGTGTCGTAATGCGCGCTCTGCGAGCAGTAGCCGCAATCTTCCGGACAGCCGCCGGTCTTGATGCTGAGCAGGCTCGCGGTTTCGACGTGGTTCGGATTGAAGTTGGCGCGGTGGACGCTTTGCGCTTGAAACATCAGGTCGGCGAACGGCAAATTGTAGAGCGCTTCGGCCTCGACGCGCTCCCAGGTCTTGCGCAGCGGGGCGCTGCTGCTTCTGTCGGTCCGTTCGATTTCCACCACATCAACCATCGGGCTTGCCTTCTCGTTTGCTATGGATCATAGATAATATGATCTGTTATCTATGATCATTGACTTAGAATGATGCTAGCCGAGGTCGAGCGGATGCGCATCCGTTTTTGTGATAGATAATCTATGGTCAGCGAAGCAGAGAACACGACCACCGCCGGGCGCATCGCCGGCGCGATCGGCGAGCGCATCATCAGCGGCGGATTGCTGCCCGACGCCCCGCTCCGGCAGGATCATGTCGCGCGGGAATTCCACTCCAGCCACGTGCCGGTGCGCGAGGCCTTCAGGCAATTGGAGGCGCAGCACCTTGTCGTTGCCGTGCCGCGTCGCGGCGTGCGGGTTGCTCCACTCGACACCAAATCGGTGAAGGAGATCGCCGAGATGCGCGCCGCGCTCGAGGTGGTCGCGTTCCGCAATGCCGCCCCGAGGTTCACGTCGGCGCATCTGGCGCGGATCGAGCTCGCCTTGATCGAAGGCGACAATGCCGAGACGGTTCAGGATTTCGAGATGGCCAATCGCGCCTTTCATCACGCGCTGGTGGCGCCGTGCGCGATGCCGCGGCTGCTCGCCAGCCTCGACGGATTGCAGCTGGCCAATTCGCGGCTCGTGTTCGCGATGGCGCGCAACGCCGGCTGGCGGCCGCGGCCCAGCCAGGATCATCGCATGATCCTGCAGGCCGTACGTGCGCGCAACATCGAGCAGGCCTGCAGCCTGCTCGCACGCCATATCCAGACGATCGAGCGTCTTGCGTTGCCGGCGGCGTGATCTGGGATTTGCAATCGCTTGCGGGTCGCAGGCGGCTAGGAGATCGCCACGATCTCCAGCTCCTGATCGCCCGACCCGACGATATCGCCCACGGCTTTGCCCATCAGCGATCTCGCCACCGGCGCGACAAAGGAAATCGAGCCGGCCTTCGGATCGGCTTCGTCCTCCCCGACAATGCGATAGGTCTGCACCCGCCCATCGGCGCGGCTGAACGTCACGGTGCTTCCGAACGCGACGGTTTCGGTCGAGCCAGGCTCAGGGACCACCTGCGCCGTGCGGAGCCGTTCCGTGAGATAGCGCGTGTCGCGCAACGGAACGGCCGACTGCCGTCGCCGTTCGTTGACGTCGTCCAGCTGCTGCGCGATCTCCAAGGCCTCGCGTGCCTCCTGGAGCTGGCGCTCCAGCGCCTTGCGTCCTGCCTCGGTCACCAGATTGGGATGCGGCGAAATCGGACGGTCCGGCAGCAGCGTCTCGGACGCGGTCTCGGCACTTTCTTCCTTGGTGAAGGCAACGCTCAATCCAGAACTCCGTCAATGAGGCAGGCAGTATAGCCCCGCCTTATCAGCCCCGCTAATGCGCGATGGGATTAGGTTGGATCTAATGCGCCGCGGGTTGCTCCGTCTTGCCCCTACGCCCGAAGCGGTTCTTGGCAGCCTCGCGCCAGCGCTGGATGGTGACGTAAAGCATCGGCACCAGGAAGATGCCGATCGAGCTCGCGGCGAGCATGCCGCCGAACACCGCCGTGCCGACTGCACGGCGGCTGATTTCCGCGGCGCCGGTCGCGACCACCAGCGGCACCAGGCCCAGGATGAAGGCGATCGAGGTCATCATGACCGCACGGAAGCGCATCTGCGCGCCCATCATCGCGGCCTCCGTGATCGGCCTGCCGGCCTCGCGCTGCTCCTTGGCGAATTCGACGATCAGAATGCCGTTCTTGGCGGCGAGCGCGATCAGCACCACGAGGCCGATCTGGCCATAGAGATCGAGGTTCAGGCCCGCAAGCTTGATGCCGAGATAGGAGCCCAGCACGCCGACCGTGACCGACAGCAGCACGGGGATCGGAATCGTCCAGCTCTCATACAGCGCCACCAGGAACAGATAGGCAAACAGCACCGCGAGCGCGAGGATGATGCCGGTCTGGCCGGAGGCCGCCTGCTCCTGATAGGCAGTGCCGGTCCATTCGTAGGAATAGCCCGCCGGCAGCGTCGTCTTCGAGAGTTCAGCCATCGCGGCGATCGCGGTGCCAGACGATACGCCGGCCGCCGGACCGCCATTCACCGTGACCGAACGATAATTGTTGTAGCGCGTGATCACCTGAGGGCCGGTGACGATCCGCAAGGATGCGATCGAGCGGATCGGCACCATCTCGCCGCCGCTGTTGCGCACATAGATCTGCCAGATGTCGGGGATGTCGGCGCGGTTGGCCGCGTCGCCCTGCACATTGACCTGCCAGGTGCGCCCAAACAGGTTGAAATTGTTGACGTAGATGCCGCCGAGCGTGGCCTGCAGCGCGGTGAACACGTCGGCCATGTTGAGGCCGAGCGCCTGCGCCTTGGCACGATCGATATCGAGGAAAATCGATGGGTTGGTCGCGGTGAAGGTCGAGAACACGCGGGTCAGCCGCGGATCGCGGTTCGCCGCGGCGATGAGCCCGCCCATCACGCTGCCGAGCGCGGCCGGGTCCTGCCCCTCGAGCGCCTCGAGCTGATATTCGAAGCCGCCGGAGGTCGAGAGCCCGATGATCGGCGGCAGGTTGAACGGCAGCACCGAGGCCGAACGGATCTGCGATCCCGCGATGAAGGTCTGCCGGATCGCGGCCTGCACGGAATCGGTGACCGCCTTGCGGTCCTCGAACGGTTTCATGCGCGCCACCATGAAGGCGGAATTGGGCTCGTTGCCGCCATCGAGCAGCGAGAAGCCTATGATCGACAGCACGTGGTCGATCGCCGGGTTCTTCTTCAACAGCGCCTCGACCTGCTTGGTGACCTCGCTGGTGCGCGCCACCGAGGCGCCGTCAGGCAGCTGCACCGCGATGAAGAACGCGCCCTGGTCTTCCTCGGGCAGGAATCCGGTCGGCGTGATCTTCGATACGCCGAACACCGCGCCGGCAAACACCAGCACCGCGACCAGCGACAACACCGCCACGCGGACCAGCCGTTGCACCACGCCGGCATAGCGGTCGCGCACCCAGTCGATGCCGCCGAGCACCCGTCCCATGATGCCGCGGCGCGGCCCGCCATGGCGCAGGAACACGGCGCACAATGCCGGCGACAATGTCAACGCGTTGAGCGCCGAGATCACCATCGCCGCACTGATCGTCACCGCGAACTGGCGGAACAGCGTGCCGGATATGCCGGGGATGAACGCAATCGGCACGAACACCGAGAGCAGCACCAGCGAGATCGCGATGATCGGCGCCGTGATCTGCGCCATCGCCTTCTTGGTGGCGTCGGCCGGCGACAGCTCCGGCTCCTCTTCCATGACGCGCTCGACGTTCTCGACCACGACGATGGCGTCGTCGACCACAATGCCGATCGCAAGCACCATCGCCAGCAGCGAGACCGTGTTGGCGGAATAGCCGAGCGCCAGCAGCACCGCGAAGGCGCCGATCAGGCTGACCGGAACCGCGACCGCCGGGATCACCGTGGCGCGCAGATTGCCGAGGAACAGGAACACCACGATCACGACGAGCACAAAGGCCTCGCCGAGCGTCTTGATCACCTCCTTGATCGTATCGGAGACGAAGGTCGTGGAGTCGTACTGCACGAGATAGCTCAGCCCTGGCGGAAACCGCTCCGACAGCCGCGCAAGCGTGGCCTGCACGGCCTTGGCGGTGGTCACGGCGTTGGCGCCGGGCGCGAGATAGATGCCCATCGGCACGCCGGGATTGCCGTCGATCCGCGATTCCGAGTCCATGTTCTGCGCGCCGATCTCGACGCGGGCGACGTCCTTGATCCGCAGCACCGATCCGTCCGGATTGGCCCGCAGCACGATGTTGCCGAACTGCGTCGAGGTGGTCAGGCGGCCCTGGGTCTGCACGTTGAACTGGAACTGCTGGTCGTTCGAGATCGGACGCGCGCCGATGCGGCCGACCGGCGCCTGCACGCTCTGGGCGCGGATCGCGGCGATCACGTCCGACGGCGCCAGATTGAGGCTGGTCAGGCGCTGGGTGTCG
This sequence comes from Bradyrhizobium sp. th-b2, assembly GCF_000426785.1. Classification (NCBI taxonomy): domain Bacteria; kingdom Pseudomonadati; phylum Pseudomonadota; class Alphaproteobacteria; order Hyphomicrobiales; family Nitrobacteraceae; genus Bradyrhizobium; species Bradyrhizobium sp. th-b2. Next base: position 52,094 of record NZ_AUGA01000006.1, on the reverse strand, counting down.
AACCAGATCCGCATCGAATAGTTCAGCTTGGCGAACAGCGACGCCTGGCCGACGCCGGGCGTGCGCGAGATCGCGTCCAGCACATTGATGATGGCGTAGTTGGTGATGAACAGCGGGTCCTGCTCGCCGCTCTTGCTGTACAGCACGATGAACTGCAGCACCGCCGAGGATTTCTTCTGCACAGTCAGGCCTTGCGCCTGCACCTCGGTCGGCAATTGCGCGAGGGCGCTCTGCACCCGGTTGTTGACGTTGACGGTGTTGATGTCGGGATCGGTGCCGAGCGCGAGCGAGACCGTCAGCGTATAGCTGCCGTCATTGCCGCTGGTCGACTTCATGTAGAGCATCTTGTCGACGCCGACGACCTGCGCCTCCAGCGGCTGGGCGACGCTGGATTCGACCACCTCGGCCGAAGCGCCGGGGAACACGGCCGAGACCGTGACCTGCGGCGGCACGATGTCCGGGAACTGGGCAACCGGGATCTGCATCATCGCCAGCACGCCGGCGATCGTGATCACGAAAGCGATGACGATCGCAAGCCGCGGACGATCGACGAAGACAGCGGAGATCATGGATTGTTGCCCGTCGATTTCGGCGTGCTGCTTGCGCCGCCGTCCGCCGAGACCTTCATGCTTGACTGGATCAGCGCGCTGGCGGGCCCCGGCGCGACCACCTCGCCCGGCCTGACCTTCTGCAATCCCTCGACGACGACCTTGTCGCCGAGCGCGATGCCGCTCGTCACCGCCGCAATCGTCGAGGTCGATTGGCCAAGCTGGATCCGCTTTTGCTCGGCCTTGTTGTCGGCGCCGACGACGTAGACATATTCACCCTGCTGATCCGACAGCACCGCCGAGCGCGGGATCGCCAGCACCTCGACCGGCTGCACGCCTTCCAGCAGCACGGTCACGAACTCGTTGTCGGTGAGCTCACGGACCGCACCGCCGGCAGCGACGGACGTGTACGTCGACGGGTTGGGAATGGTGCCGCGCAACGAGATGGTGTCGGTGTTCTGGGTGATTGTGTTGTTGACGAAATTCAGCTCACCAACCTGATTGTAGAGCCGGCCGTTTGTCAAACGCACGCGGATGACGACGGCCTTGAAGCCGCCGCGGGTCGCGTAGCGGTCGCGCAGATCGAGCGCCTCGCGCACCGGCACAGGGAAGGTGACATACATCGGGTCCTGGCTGACGATGGTCGTCAGGGTTCCCGAACTCGGCGTCACGACGTTGCCCTCGGTGACCGCGGTGCGCCCGATCCTGCCGTCGATCGGCGAGTGGATCTCGGTGTAGTCGAGATTGATCTGGGACAGGTCGACCTGGGCCTGCGCGGCCTGCACCTGCGCCTCGAGGCTCTGCTGGTTGGCGACCGCCGCATCGACGCTCGATTGCTGGCCGGCCGGTCCGCCGAGCAGGGACTTGGCGCGATCGGTAGTCAGCTTGGCGTTGACCAGGGTCGCCTGCAGTTGGGCGACCTGCGCCTTCTTCGATGCAAGGTCGGCCTCGAACGGGCCACGCTCGAGTTGATACAGCAGGTCGCCGGCCTTGACTTCGGAGCCTTCGACGAAGTTCCGCTTCTCCAGGAAGGCGGTCACACGTGCCACCACGTTGACGCGGTTGGGGGCCTCGATGCGTCCCAGAAATTCATTGGTTTCGGTGATCGGCCGCTTCACCGCCTCGAACACGCCGACGGCAGGAGGCCCGGGTGGGCCCGCCTGAGCATGCGCCGCCGAAATCCCGATAGCCGCCAATCCCGCCGATACCAGAAGCCCTGCCAATCCCCCAAGCATTCGTTCCGGACCACTCATGCTGTCCAACCTTTCGGCTACCAACAAGCTCTACCAGACGTCGAGTTCCCTCAGACCGGGAAGGTCAGGATGGGCAAGGTGCATTGCAGGAGATCATAACGCGCCCAATCCGACAATCCTGGAACCGGATCGCCCCGTTGCGGTGATCCCGACGACACGCCACTGTGAGAAAGCGCCGCGACGCTGCAATGACACGGCGATCACGGCCACACCGACAGGCCCGGTGCACCGTACGCTCCCGTCAACGTGATGAGGCGTTGCTACCTGGGTACGGCCAGGTGGCGCACTGGTGCCGGCAGACGATTGCTGCGGACAGTTGCCCAATGCTTGCGCATGTTCGACGGCGAATGGAAGGGCGTGGCGTCGCCCATTCCGCTCACAACGCGATGGCGTTCTTCAAACGGGAAATCTCTTGATAAGCGGGCGACTCCAGATGTTGGTACAGCCATGGCCGCGCGCGCTCGCCGCTGGCCTCGTGCACGCCGTCGAAGATGCCCATGTCGATCGCATGCGGGTGATCAGATGATGCGTAGACCGACTGCATTTCCGCGAACTTCTCGTCCCGCCCCAGTTCCACCGTGTTGCCGCCGTCGCGGCTGCCAATCTCGACGAACAGCGGACACGGGCATATCAGATAAGCCAGCTCTGCGCCTGTGTACCTGGCGCGGCTGCTGCTGAAATGGATGTAGGTCGCAAGTTCGACGCCGAGATTCTTGCTGATGACGGACGACATCAGAAGCTTCTTCTCGTCGCGCATATATCCGGAGACGACGGTCGGCCGCATCCGTCCGGTGGCGGCCTCCAGATGGAGCACGAGAAACGCGCCCCACGACACCCCATACACGCCGACGTTCAGGCCGGATGCTCCTGTCAGCTTCCGGCAGACGATTTCGCCGGCGTCGATCGATGCGCACGACACGTTGTGCGCGGAGACGCCATGGGATGCCAGCATCGCGGCGATGTTGTTCTGACTTGCCTGATCGCCGATCTGGACGATGTAAGGACACCAGACGACATAGCCGTCCCGGCACAGGCTCTTGCCGAGCGCGTTCATGTAGTCGTTGTCGGCATCATCGAAGCAGCGCTCCGGCGTGCTCGCCATGCCGTGGCCGAGCAGGATCAATCCCTTGAACTCTCCGTCGGGAATGCCAAGGCATCCGCGCACCGGTACGCCGCACTCCAGATCGAACTCGACCTTCACGACCGAGAATCCGTCCGCCGGCGCGCGCCAGAGAATCCGGATCTCGTCGCGCGACGGCCGATAGAGCCGCGGTCCCTGGAAAAGAGACCGCATCTCGCGTCGGATTTCCGGGCCGGTTGCGACCGCGCGCAGCTTGCCGCTTGTCGCGATATCGAAGAACGACCGGCAGAACTTGTCGTAGCCAAGCGTCGGCAAATCGATATTCGCGCATGATCCCCTGCAATGACTCAGCGCCAGCGTGTTGTTGCCGGCAACCGACGAGGGGCCGACCAGCGTCATCAACAATCCGGAAAGAGCCCTGCGGCTGATCATCGGCCCTCCCCGAGCCCGCTTGCGGTTCGATTGAATGAGACAAGGTGGCCCTAGCTGGCGCCACAGACCGCGCGGACACAAATTAAAGGATGTTCATCGTCGAATGATCGCGCGCGGCGTTGCAATCCCGCCACGCTGGAAGGCCGAACGCATCGACGATACACGCCGAATGCGTTTCGAGACGCTTCAGGATATTTCTGACTGTCACGCGGCTTCAATTCCGCCATACAAGGCGGAGGCTCCATCGCCGGACTTCGATTGTCGGGTCTTGATCGTCAGGTCTTGCTTGTCGGGTTTTGGGATTGACCTCAGCGACTTTCGGCCGGCCGCGGAGCGAGCCGCAGCCAAACGAGCAACGCCCGGCACATCTGCGCGAGGGTCGCAAACAAGACCGGCGAAACGCGGGGATTCACCATGATACCCTTCGACGCACCGGAATAGCCCGGACTCGTGGGCTCGGCCGAATTGCTCTACGCAATATTTCCGAGGCCGAAGGGTTTATCTATTGGTTAACAAGTTTTCCGGGATGGCCGATGACGAACGATCTGCACGAGCGTCTGATTGAACTGGCCTACGAGGCCGCCGTCCTCCCCGAGTTGTGGCCGAACGTCCTGCATCAGGTCGGCGAGATCGCGCGTGCGCGCGGTACCGTGCTGCTGACGGCGGCTCCGCATGACGTCCGATGGATCGCATCCCCCGACATGCACGACGACACGGCGGCCTATGTCGAAGGCGGCTGGCACCAGCGCAATGGGCGGTTGCCGCGCCTGCTCGCGGCCAACCATGCCGGCTTCCTGCGCGACATCGACGTGTTCGATACGCCCGAGGAGGTGCAGCAGGATTTCCAGATCCGCGAATTCTTCCGGCCGCGTGGGCTCGGCTGGGGTGCCGGCACCGCAATCCCGGTGCCGAGCGGCGACATGCTGATCTACAGCGTCGAGCGCGAATACCAGCACGGGCCGATCGAGCGCGAAGCGATCGAGCAGCTCGATGCGCTGCGCCCGCATCTGGCGCGTGCCGCATTGCTGTCAGCCCGGCTCGGGATGGAGCGCGCCAGGGCGGCAACCGAGTCGCTGGCGATGCTCGGACTGCCCGCGGCCGTGCTGCGGCGCGGCGGCCGCCTGATGGCGGCCAACACGCTGTTCGACCGCCTGGTGCTCGACGTGATGCAGGATCGCGCCGAGCGCCTGGCGCTGGCGGCGCCCACCGCCGACGCGCTGTTCGCCCAGGCGCTTGCAGCGCTGGATCACGGGCTGATCAGCGTCGAGGTCCGCTCGGTGCCGATCGCGGCACAGGACGATCGCCCACCGCTGATCGTGCATCTGATCCCGATTCACGGTTCGGCGCGTGACCTGTTCGATCGCGCGCTGGCGATCGTGATCGTGACGCCGGTGGTACCGGCCGAGGTGCCGACTGCGGAGGTGTTGCAGGGCCTGTTCGACCTGACGCCGGCGGAAGCGCGGGTCGCGCGCGGCATCGGCGAGGGACGAACCGTCGAGGCGATCGCCATCGCCTTCGGCATCTCCCGCGAAACCGTGCGCAACCAGCTCAAGGCCGTGCTGGCGAAGACCGGGCTCGGCCGGCAGGTGGAGCTGGCCGGACTGCTCGCCGGCGCCAAGGTGCCGCCGGGTCCGTCCGCGGACTAGCTCGGCCATCAGGCCTCAGGCCACGTTCAGGCGCGCCTGGAAGAAGCCGGCAACACGGTTCACTGCGTCGGCGGTCATTGGATCATTGTCCGCAAAGTCGAAACCGTGCGCCTTGCCCGGGTATCGGACGATCTCCGCCGCGGCACCGACCGACTTGCCGAGACCGACAAGCTCCTCGCCCTTGGCGAGCGGCACGTTGCGGTCGGCCTCGCCGTGCAACTCGATCATCGGCGGCAGATGCTTGACCTCTGGCACAACCTTGTCGGGCATGCCGCCATACAGCACGGCCAGCGCAGCCACCCGCTCGTCGCGGGCCGCCGCTGCCGCGGCAACGTAGCCGCCGAGCGAGAAGCCGAGCAGCCCGATCCGGCCGGAACTGTCCGCGCCCGCCAGCACCGCGGTCACTACGGACGAGACCCGCGCGGCCCAGGCGTCGAAACGCCCGGTCTCATAGGCCTCGCGGATCACGTGCGTGTGCATCGTCTCGAACGCTTGCTCGTCGGCCGGCGTGTAATAGCGAACGAAATAGGCGTCGATGCCGTCCGCGGTCAGCGCATTGGCATAGCGTTCATAGGCCCGCGGCCTGAGATCGAAGCCGCGCGAGCCGTGCAGGACAAGCACGGCCGGCCGCTTGCCGGTGCGCCCGGAAGCAAAATGGTTAAGCGCGACGCGGCCCTCACTGGCATCGACGCTCAGCGTCTCGGCCGGCACCGCCGCAAGCGAGGGCGATGCGGCCAGCAGGGCAAGGCCGCCAAGCAGGCTCCTTCGGCTGATTGCGTGCATCGAAACCTCGATTGGACTGCGCCGCCCCTCGTCAGGCCGCGCCGCTATATCATGCCGAACGGCGCGCCCGATAGCCTTGCCGGTGATGCCGGCATGGTCGCAGCAGACGGTGGCGGCATCCGCCGGCGATCGATAAAGGACCAGATGTTCAAACGGCGCCGGTTGCGCTAGTGATAGTTCCCCTCCCTCCGTGCGCCCGCCCGGCGCCTGTCCAGTCAATGAGTGCATCTGAATGGCCGAAGCCGACCTCGACGCCGTGATCCGGCAAACCGCAAGAGCGCAGACCAAAGCCGTGATGGCGGCCGCGAAGAAGCGCCAGGCCGTCTGGGTCGCGCGCGCGGCCAAGGCCAAGGACAAGGAGACCAAGGCGCGCTTCCGCCACCTCGCCAAGAGCACGATCCTGAACGCCACCGCGACCGCCAAGCGGTTGCAGAATTCGGCGGAGAATGCGGCCGACGCCTATGCCCGCGCCATGAAGAAGGCGATGGAAGAGCCGGCGCCGGCCAAGAAGCCCGAGAAGAAGCCTGAGAACAAATCTGAGGCGAAATCGGAGAAGAAGCCCGCGAAGAAGAAAGCGGCCGCCTGATAAGGAGCACGCATGCTCACCGTCCACCATCTCGGCAAGTCGCAATCGGAACGGATCGTCTGGCTGTGCGAAGAGCTGGAGATCCCCTATGAGCTGAAGTGCTACGCGCGCGATCCCGTCACGATGCTGGCGCCGGCCGACTACAAGGCGCTGCACCCGATCGGCACCGCGCCCGTCATCACCGACGGCCAGCTGGTGCTGGCCGAGTCCGGCGCGGTGGTCGAATACATCCTCGCCAAATATGGCAACGGGCGGCTGACGCTGAAGCCCAGCGATCCCGATTTCGCCCAATTCCTGTACTGGTTTCACTTCGCCAATGGCACGCTGCAGGCGCAGATGGGCCGCAGCATGATCCTGAACCGCCTCAACCTCGCGGCCGACAATCCGATGCTGGTGGCGACCAAGGCGCGGGTCGACCGCTCGTTCGATCTGATCGAGGCGCGGGTCGGCGGCGCGCGCTATCTCGCGGGCGACGAATTCACGACGGCCGACATCATGATCGGCTTCTCGCTCACGACCATGCGCTATTTCCTGCCCTACGACCTCGGCCGCCGCCCCAACATCAGGGACTATCTCGGCCGCATTGCCGCGCGCCCGGCCTATCAGCGCGCGATGCAGAAGGGCGATCCCGGCATGGCGCTGCTTTTGACGTGAGGCCGTGATGCCGCGTTACGTCGCGCTGTTGCGCGCAGTCAATGTCGGCGGCACCGGCAAGCTGCCGATGACCGAACTGAAGGCGATGTGCGTCGACGCGGGATTTGCCGACGTGCAGACCTACATCGCCAGCGGCAATGTCGTGTTCTCCTCGAAGCTCGCAGCTGCAAAGGTCAAGGCCGCGCTGGAGAAGCGGCTGCACGCCTACGCCGGCAAGCCGGTCGGCGTCGTGGTCAGGAGCGCCGACGAGATCGCCGCGGTGCTGCAGGCCAATCCGTTTCCGAACGAGCCGCCGAACCATACGGTGGCGATCTTCCTCGACGAGCCGCCGGCCAGGAACGCCCTGAAGGACGTCAAAGGCCAGCAGGACGAACAGATACGGCTCGGCAAGCGCGAGATCTACGTCACCTATGGCAGCGGCATGGGCCGCTCGAAGCTGAAGATCCCCGCAGCCGTCCAGGGCACCGCGCGGAATATCAACACGATCGCGAAGCTCGCCGAGTTGACGGCGGGGGATTAGAGAGTTTCTCGGACTATCTGTGAACCGTCATCCTGAGGAGCGCGCAGCGCGTCTCGAAGGATGCACGGCCCGGCTGGTGGCCGATTCATCCTTCGAGACGCCGCTTCGCGGCTCCTCAGGATGACGGATCAAACGCGGGTTACGTCGCTAGCTCTCCCGCACCACGAATCCTTCGGCGTTGAGCCTCGTCAGCACCTCTTCCAGATGGGCGCGGTCGCGGGTTTCGATCACGAGCTCAAGCAGCGTCGCCTTGGCCGGCAGATCGGAGAAGGTGCGCTGGTGCGAGACCTCGATGATGTTGGCGCCGGCGTCCGCCAGCAGGATCGACACCGCCGCCAGCTGACCTGGCCGATCGACGATGTCGAGCGCCAGTTGGGTCAGCCGTCCCTCGCGCGCGAGCTCGCGGGTCAAGACCGAGGCGATCAGCCTGGTGTCGATATTGCCGCCGGTCAGCACCAGGCCGACTGACTTGCCTGCGAAGCGCTTGGGCGCAGACAGCACCGCGGCGAGGCCGGCGGCGCCGGCGCCCTCGACCACCGTCTTCTCGATCGAGATCAGGGTCGCGACTGCGCGTTCGATCTGGTCCTCGCTGACCAGGATGATGTCGTCGACGAGCTCGCGGACGATTTTGGTGGTGATCTGCCCGGGCGACTTGACCGCGATGCCCTCGGCGAGCGTGTCGCCGCGCATCGGCAACTGCTCGCCTTTGACGGCATTGTACATCGATGGATAGAGCTGCGCCTGCACACCGACGATCTGCACCGACGGCTTCAGCGCCTTGGCGGCCGTCGCGATGCCCGAGATCAGCCCGCCGCCGCCGATCGGCACCACCAGGATGTCGAGCTCCGGCACCGCCGCGAGCATTTCGAGCCCGATCGTGCCCTGGCCGGCAATGATCAGGGGATCGTCATAGGGGTGGACCAGAATGAGGCCGTGCTGCGCGGCATGCGCGCTGACGAACGCAAAGCATTCTTCCAGCGTCTGTCCAGTGATGATGACCTCGGCGCCGTGCCGCCTGGTGTTCTCGATCTTCACCATCGGCGTGCCGATCGGCATCACGATGGTGGCGGGAATGCCGAGCCGTTTCGCGTGATAGGCCACGCCCTGGGCATGATTGCCGGCCGACATCGCGATCACACCGCGCTTGCGCTCCTCGGGCGATAGCGCCTGCAGGCGATTGAGCGCGCCGCGCTCCTTGAAGGTCGCGGTGAACTGCAAATTCTCGAATTTGAGGAACAGGCGGCAGCCGCAGATCTCACCCAGCGTGCGGCTCTCGTTGCACGCCGTGACCATGACCGCGCCCTTGATGATTTCGGCGGCGCGGCGCACGTCGGCAAGAGTTACGCTAGCGCCGGTCACGGCGGTGGTATCGGAAGGATGCGGCATCGGGTTTCGCTTTGGTCCGTTTCGTCAGACGGAACCTAGCGGGTTTCGGCGCCGAAAACGACCGCGCTATCGTGCGGTTAACACCTGTTCCTGCGGCTCTTGCTCCGGCCTAGCCGGCCCGGCCAGCTCGATCTCGTCGCATTTCGGGCATACCAGCGCGGTGCGGAAATGCCTGTCGAGCACGATGGTGCGCGTCCTGCCGCACCGGCAGCGCATCGGCTTGTCCATGGGAGATCGGCCCGGGTTCGAGATGCAAGGAAAGCGTGCGCTTAGCTATCTCGATCCGGTTAACCCAATATGACGTTGCCGCCGGAAAAATTCTTCGCGTTGCCTTTTTGAGCATGATCTCTTCGGAAAACCGCTTCACACTTTTCCGGATCATGCTTCAGAAAAACCCCGCGCTGAGATCGAGGCCATAGCTTGCCCTCAACGCCGCGACGAACAACACCGCAAGGACGAACAGCAGAACATGCCGGGCGATGCCGCTCCGAAGTGGATTGGCCGCAAACGCGCGAGCAATCGATTGAGCCAAAGCAGTCATTTGCGACCTCCAGAGCCACGCCCCAAGATTAGGTCGCGCGCAACGCGGCGAGGTTCAATGCGGCTCCCGGAACGGCCGGCGGCGTGGCGATACGCCCTGCTCGGGATCGCGCTGCGTTCGCATTCGATTCTTGAAGCGATGACCGACCACAATCAGCGTGCCCTCTGCACGGATTGCGCTGTCGTCCGTCGGCGCGGGCGACAGATTGTCTTGCGTCACGGCCTCCAGCGCCTGCAGGAACTCGCGTCCGGCCGATGTGATCTGCCAGCCTTCGACGTCACGCAGCACATAGAAGCTGCTGAAGATATCGAGCTCGGGAACCCGCGACGCCAGCCGCTTGATCCGCGCATGCCAATCCTCGCCGCTTGACGAGAGAATGGCGAGGTCGTGCTTGAGTGAATCGAGTGTGGCCCTGCCGCTGACGTGACTGGCCAATATTTTCAGAATCGCAACCTGGATGCTCAACTCGACGCCTCGACCGCCACGGTTCTTTTTGTTCTGCGCAGCCGATCCGGAAATTATCGCGCTGATGACTCCAAGATCCAGTCATCAGCGCCAGTTATCCAGACCCGGAGCAACGGTATCGACTTACGCTGCGCGCGATGTCGCGACGCGGCGCTCGGGCCGCTGCGACGACATCGATTCCTCTTCCATATCCTGTGGCGCGCCCCAAAATTCCCGCACCGTCGGCCCGCTCTTCAGCCTTTTGTCGCGCAGGAAGCCGAGAATTTCGTGCGGCCAGACCCGGCGTCCCATCTGCGTGTACCAGCGCATCGCATGGCGAAGTCCGGCGTCGCGGTGAAACAGCACGCGGAGCAGGGCCTTCGGGCGGCTTTGCAGCACCATCTCCGTGAACTTGAACCAGAGCAGCACGCGCCACGGCGGCATGTGCCGTGTCGCAAGCACCTGATGCTTGTAATCCCAGAGCCGGCGATCGGCCTGAATCACACGCCGCTCGGCCGCAAGACGGAAGTACGGCGTCCAGCGATGCGGCGTGACGTAGAGCATCTGGATCTGATCGGGGTCGTAGGACAGAAGCTGCCGCAGCCCGCGCCAGTGATCGCGATCGGTTTCCTCCTCGAAGCCGACCACCCAGGTTGCCATCGACAGGATGCCGTGCTGGCGCATCAGGCGGATCGCCTCGCGATCGATCGTCGTGGTCGCGCCCTTGCGGATCAGCTCCAGCGTCTTCTCGTCGGTGTTCTCCATGCCGAGCAGGAAGCGCTGCCAGCCCGCCTTCTTGTAGAGATGCAGGATGTCGGCATCGCGCACGATGTCGTCCGCGCGGGTCGAGCCGACCAGGATCAGGTCGACATTCTCCGCGATCAGGGCTTCGAGAAACGTCCGCCAGGCCTTCTTCGAGACGGTCGGATTCTCGTCGGCGAAGTTGATTACCTTGACGCCGTACTCGCGATAGAGCCGCGCCAGCTCCTTGGCGAAACGCACGGGATCGCGATGCCGCCATCGCGTCCAGAAACCGCGCTGACCGCAATAATTGCAGAGATGCGGACAGCCGCGCGAGAACTGCACGACGACGGCGCGCAGGCCGCCCCAATAGCTGTAGCTGTTATGATCGATCAATTCCCAGCCGACGCGATAGGCGTCGAGATCGCGGATCACAGGCGCAGGCGGTGTCACGCGCGGCCCATAGTCATCGCGGAATGCGATGCCGTTGATGATGCGCAGATCGCCGCCGGTCTCCAGCGCCCGCATCAGACGCCGCGCGGTCTCTTCGCCCTCGCCGCGCACGATCGCAGTGACGTAGCGCTCCTCGCGCAGGATCTCGCGCCCATGATAGGTTGGAAACACCCCGCCATAGACGATCCACACATTGGGCACGGCCTTGACGACGGCCTGCGCGACCTCGGCGATGACAGGATGGCCCGACGTCGAGCCGGAATGACCGAACAGGACGGCATCCGGCGAAAACCGCGATGCCTCCGCCACGAGGGCTTCGACCGGCATCGGCCCGAACTCGGCATCGAGAAGACGGACGTCGTGTCCGTCGTCGATCAGCGGCCCGCCGATCGATAGCAGGCCGAGCGGCGGCAGATGGTCGTCGGGAATCCGGCTGCCGATCGCAGGGTGAGGCACGTTGACAAGAAGAATGCGCATGGATGATCGCTCCCGCTTTGGTTGGCGTGATCGTTCGTCCCCGCATCTTGTGGTAGGAGAGCCCAACCCCCCGGCCGGGCTTGAGAAGAGATCAGCAGGCGCGGCTTGACGCGCTAGAGGTTCGGCACCTCCGCCGGCGCGATCGCGGTCAACCCGCCGAAGCGGCGCTCGCGGCGATGGAAGGAGGCGAGCGCGTCAGCGAGATCGTCGGCGTCGAATTCGGGCCACATCCGCTCGGTGAAATGCAGTTCGGCATAGGCACCTTCCCAAAGCAGGAAATCCGACAGCCGCTTCTCGCCCGAGGTGCGGATGATCAGGTCGACGTCGCGCAGGCCGGCCTCGCCGGTGATCAGATCGGCGAAGGTTTCGCGGCTCAACTGACCGACGTCGGCGGCGCGCGCGGCCGCGTTCAGGATCGCATCGCGCGCCGAATAGTCGATGGCGATGCGCAGATGCAGCGTGGTGCCGTCGGAGGTTGCGGCCTCGGCGCGCGTGATCGCGGTCGCGATGCCGTCGGGCAGCCGGTCACGGCGGCCGATCACGGTGAGGCGGACGCCGTTGCGCACCAGGGCCGCGATCTCGTTGGCGAGGTAGAACCGCAGCAGCCCCATCAGCGCCGTGACTTCAGCCTTCGGACGGCGCCAATTGTCGCTCGAGAATGCATAGAGCGTCAGCGTGCCGACGCCCTGGTCCGGCGCGGCCTCGACGATGCGGCGGATCGCCTCGACGCCTGCCTCATGGCCGCGCAGCCGCGACAGGCCGCGCCGCGTCGCCCAGCGGCCGTTGCCGTCCATGATGATGCCGACGTGGAGCCGCATGGCGACCTCCGGCTTGAGCGCAACGTTGCTTTGCATCACAAAGTCTCCGGACAAAAAATGGGATGATCAAACTGGCTGGATACCAAGGCGGGCAGACGCGCCTTCGTCCTTGCCGGCTGCTTTTTCAGGCTTGCCGGCGGACTTTTCAGCCGTGCCGGCGGCCTTGGCCGCATCGCGCACCAACTGCTCGAGCACGGCGAGATAATCGAGGAAGCGGCGGCGGCCGCTCTTGGTCAGGCGGCAGGTGGTGTGCGGGCGATTGCCTTCATAGCCCTTGATGACGTCGACGAGGCCGGCCTCCTGCAGCACCTGCAGATGCCGGCTGAGATTGCCGTCGGTCAGGCCGCAGAGTTGTTTCAGATCGGCAAAGGCGAGCCCTTTCGGATGCGCCATCAGCGAGGTCAACAATCCGAGCCGCGCCTTCTCGTGGATGACGCGGTCGAGGCCATCATAGGCGAATGGCGCGCTGGTCACGTCAGTCTTCGGCATCATGGCCTCCGGAAGCGAAATACAACAGTGCTGCGATCAGCAACTGGCCGATCGCGAAGGGCAGTCCCATGGTCCAGGGCGATAGCGCGTGGCTCTGGCTTGCGATCAGCAGCACCGTGAAGCCGGACAGGAAATACCAGGCGCCTCCGAACGCGATGCTGCGCGGCAGCAGGCGGACCGAGGCGAACACGCCGAGGCTGACCAGCACCTGCCACAGGCCGGGCAGCATCCACAGCGTCTCAGGCGCGAATTTCCATTGCAGGATCGCGAGCAGCACGCCGGCAATCGCTGCCGGAACGAACTGCTCGATCGCCTGCTGCACCATCGCGTCGGCGAGGCCGGAATGATGCCGCCGCGAGCGCGCCTGCATCTCGGTCCAGATCAACCCCGCGGACAGCAGCGCGGCCGCCGCCCAGCCCGCGAGGAACGCGATCGGATGCCCGGTCGGATCGTCGAGCCAGAGATATTGCGCAAGCGCCGTGACGAGCGCGATGCCGCTGGTGGCCGCAACCGTCGCCGGCCCGTAGCCGCGGAATGCGGTTCCGGCCGCAATCTGGTTGCGGATCGCGAGAATGTCGGCCAACGCCTTGTCGAGATCACGCATGATTCGCCCGGACTTTGTATTGCAAAGTATACGGGATCACCAAGTAAACGCAAGCGGCATCGCGCCGCCTGCCGATCGGCATGTTTAACGGCCGGTTACCGCACCGATTGCGGCGAATGTGCGCCGCCTCACACCTTCACGAGGTTCGCAAAGCCGCCATAGATCATCCGGTTGGCATCGAACGGCACATCGCCCTTGCCCATCGACGCCAGGCGCGGATCGGCCATCACCTTGGCGTTGATCCTGTCGCGCTGGGCGCGCGACTTGTAGGTGATCCAGGCGAACACGACAGTTTCGCCGGCCTTCAGTTTCACGCTTGCGGAAACGACGTCCATTTTCCGGGCTTGACGTCGTCGGCAACCCATTCGCGATAATCCAGCGCGCCATGTTCGCGCCAGACCTTGCCGGCCTTCTTCGAGAGCTGCGCATAGGCTTTGAGTTTCTTCTTCGGCACAGCGACGACGAAACCATCGACATAGGGCATTGGCACTTCCTGCTGTTGTTGGTGTCATTGCGAGGAGCGAAGCGACGAAGCAATCTATTTCGACGCTTGCGGCGCGATGGATTGCTTCGCTTCGCTCGCAATGACAATCAGCTATGACAGCAGGATGCCTGAACGGGCGCCGGTTGGTACTGGTCACGTAGCCGCACCCAATCCATCGGATACGGCAAGCCCTCCTCATGACGGCCGAGCGGCGTGAGGTCGAGATAGTGATAGGCCGCATTCATCATGTCGAGGCCGCGCGCGAAGGTCGAGTAGGTGTGGAACACGCTGCCGGTCTCGTCGCGGAAGAAGACGCTGATTCCCGGCAGCTCGGGTCCGTAGGGCGGGGTCGTGCCATAATTGTATTGCGCGTTCCCTGCGTCGATCTGCTGACGCGTGAACGAGACGCCATAGTCATAGTTGAAATCATTGTCGCCGGCTGAGATCCAGTCGAAGGTCCAGCCCATCCGCTCCTTGAATGCCTCGAGCTTGGCGAGCGGCGCCAGCGAGATCGCGATCATCGTGGTGTCTCGCGCGGCAAGATGCGGAACCATGCGCTCGAAGCCATCGACCCAGAACGAGCAGCTCTTGCACGCTTCGTCCCAGTCCGGCGCGAACATCACGTGCTGCACCACAAGCTGCGGCCTGCCCTTGAAGAGATCGCCGAGCGTCACCCTGCCATCGGGTCCGTCGAACACATAATCCTTGTCGACCTTGACCCAAGGCAGTTCGCGGCGCTGCCGGCTCAGCGCTTCGCGGGCTTGCGTCAGCTCCTTCTCGCGCGCCATCAGCGCCTTGCGGGCGGCAATCCATTCCTCGCGCGACACGATGTTGTGCTGTTGCATGGGGTTCTCCTTGGGATGCTCCCTGTTCAGGCGTCGACGAAGTGTTCGAGATTGCCGAGGAATTCGGTCCAGCCGCGTTGGTGGTTGTCGCGGGCGGTCTCATCGACGAACTGCGCGTGATGGAAAGTGAGCAACGTGCCGCCGGCATCCGGCCTGATCGACACCGTCACCTCGGACTCGCGCTCCGGGGTCGAATGCCAGGCCCAGCTGAACACCAGCCTTTCGTTCGGCACCACCTCGCGATAGACGCCGCCGACCTCGTGATATTCCCCGTTGGTGCCGGTGAACTTGATCCGGTAGCGCCCGCCGACGCGGACATCGAGCTCGGCCTGGGTCGTGCCGGGCTTGACCTGCCCCGGACCGAACCACCGCGCTAGGTTTTCCGGCTCGGTCCACGCGGCGTAGACTTTCTCCGGCCGCGCGCGGAGCCGCCGGGTGAGGGTGAGGCTTGGACGCGCGGCGAGGCCGGCGTCGGCGGCGAATGCGGATTTGTTGGCCGATTGATTGACCATGGGTCTTCCTCCACAAAAGCGGCAAGGCGATCGAGATTGTCGGACCAGAATTGCGCATAGCGATTGAGCCAGTTCATCGCCTGCTCCATCGGCCTGGCGGTGAGCCGGCAGGCCACCGTGCGGCCGGTCTTTTCGCGCGCGACCAAGCCTGCATCCGTGAGCACGTCGAGATGCTTCATGATCGCCGGCAATGACATCGCGAATGGCTGCGCCAGTTCGCTCACCGACAGGCTGTCCTGCTCGCCGAGCCGGGCCAGCAGCGCCCGGCGGGTGGGATCGGAAAGCGCCGCGAAGGTGCGGTCCAGCGTTTCGTCCTGATCCTTAACCATAAGGTTTAGTATAGACGCAAACGGCGCGGCGTCAAGCGGGCGTTTTCACGATCGCGTCAAGGCCGCGGCAGCATCGGGCGAGGTGGTTGGAACGATTGCAGGCTGAGAGCGGAAATTGCTCAGGCGGCTACTGCCGGTGGTGCCGATGCCGGTGCCAGCGACGGTGCGGCCGCGGTTCCGCTTGCAATTGGGGGCGAAACAGGAAGCGCGGATTTTCTCCGCAGGCGAGATAGCGTCCCGACACGCTCGCGAGGCACTGATCATAGGTCTGATAGGCGCATTCGCCGGGATAGCCGAGGCTCGGGCCCTGCGCGCACCACGGATAGTCATAGGGATCGGCGGAGGCAGGCGTGACGCTCGCCGCACCGGCAAGCGTCATCGTTGCAAGGACAAGCACTGCCAATTGCGATCTGCGCATGATCCGAATCACTCCGACTTCCCGAGATGCCGCAGTTAGTGAAGTGCGGCGTCTCGGGCAAGCGTCTGAAGGGCATCCGTTTCGCGTCAGCGCCGCAGAAGGTGCGAGGCCTACTCGACCTTGAGGCCGGCGAACTCGACCACCTTCTTCCATTTGTCGGTCTCGGCCTTGATGTCGTTGCCGAAGGCGTCCGGTGCCTGGATCAGCGAGTCGCCGCCGAGCTCGACCAGACGCTTCCGCATGTCGGGTTCGGCGAGAACGGCGTTGATCTCGCTGTTGAGCCTGGCGATCAGTTCCTTCGGCGTGTTCTTCGGCGCACCCATGCCGAACAGCGCGCTCGCCTCATAGCCCTTCACGGTGTCGGCGATCGCCGGCACGTCGGGCAGTTGCGAGGAGCGCTCGGTCGTCGTCACGCCAAGCGCGCGCAGCGAACCGGAACGGATGTGCTGGATGATCGAGGGCATGTTGTCGAAGATCACCTGCACCTGACCGCCGAGCATGTCGGTGATCGCAGGCGCGGCGCCTCGGTACGGCACGTGCTGCATCTTGCAGCCGGTCATCGACATGAACATCTCGCCGGAGAGATGCACCGAGGTGCCGTTGCCAGACGAGGCCATGTTGACCTTGCCGGGATTGGCCTTCACGTACTCGATGAACTCGGCGACGTTCTTCGCCGGCACGTCCTTGTTGACGGTCATCACGTTCGGCACGCGATTAAAGGAAGCGACCGGCGCGACGTCGCGCACGAAGTTGAACTTCAGATTGGCGTAGAGCGAGGCGTTGATGTAGTTCGCCGGATTGACCAGCAGCACGGTGTAGCCGTCTGGCTCGGCGTTGATCGCAGCCTCGGTGCCGATATTGTTGCCGGCGCCCGGCTTGTTCTCGATCACGAATTGCTGGCCGAGCTTCTCCGACAGCCGTTGCCCGACCAGCCGCGCGATGATGTCGGTGGCGCCGCCGGGCGGATAGCCCACGATCCAGCGCACCGGCCGCGCCGGATAGTCGGCGGCGGACGCGCGGCCGATCGCGAATGTCGAAATCCCCGACCCGATCAGGCCCAGCGCGGTACGGCGTGAAATCATGAAGTTTCTCCCGATCCAGCAGGGTTTGGCGCCCTGCCCGTTTCTGTTGCGTTGCGTGCGGCGCGGTTTTAACAAACAATGTCTGAAGCGGCCAGTGCGACACGTGCGCCACCGACCGCGACGAAAGGCTAAGCTTCGGCTCCGATTGCATCAGAACCGAAGCGCTGAATTCTTGTATTGAGACTCTGGACCGAAAAGGATCGCGCATGTCCGTCAAGGTGAATGGGCTCGACCATCTCGTGATCAACGTCACCGATGTCGTGCGCTCGGTTGCCTGGTACAGCAGGATCCTTGGCATGGAGGTGAAGGTGTTCGACCCCGGCAACGGCAAGACACCGCGCACCTCGCTGGTGTTCGGCAACCAGAAGATCAATGTGCGGCCGCGCGATGCCGACAAGGTGGACTGGTTCACCGCCGATCACGAAGCGGCGGGCAGCGACGATCTCTGCTTCCTGACCTCGAGCACACCGGAGGAAGTGGTCGCGCATCTGAAGGCCAATGGCGTCAAGATCGAGGAAGGCCCGGTGGCCAAGCAGGGTGCGCGCGGCACGCTGCGTTCGGTCTATTGCCGCGACCCCGACGGCAGCCTGATCGAGATCTCGTCGTATCAGGACTGACGCTTAAGGCCGTTATCCGGGGCGATGTGAAGCATCGAACCATGACGCGCAATTGCGCGCCTGAGGTTCGCGCTGTTGCGCCTCGCGGAAATATATCAGAATTTGCCCGCGGCCGCGCACGGTGGCACAAGGGCTGCCGACAAGAACAAGCAAGCAGCCGCTGAAGCGGCGCGCGGGAGGACATATGACCAATGCAAAGCCAGTGCCGGGCGTCGTGGGACCGTTTGCGGGGCTCGACGTGCCATGGCTGCTCAGGATGCGCGCCGAGGTGCGCCGCGATCATCCGTTCCTGATCTGGGCCCCGTTCGATGCGCCGGCGCGGCGCTGGAGCTACGGCGAATTCCGCGAGCGTGTTGGCGCGCTGGCCGCGGGCCTCGCCAGGCGCGGCATCAGGCAGGGCGACTATGTCCTGATCCATCTCGATAATTGCATCGAGGCGATCATGTCGTGGTTCGCCTGCGTCGAGCTCGGCGCCATTGCCGTCACCACCAACACCCGCTCGGCTGCGGCCGAGATCGAGTACTTTGCCGGCCATTGCGGCGCTGTCGCCGCGATCACCCAGCCGGCCTATGCCGAACTGATTGCCACGAACTGCAAGGGCCTGCGCTGGATCGCGGTGACCTCGCATGATGCGGGGCAAGCGCCGGCACAGGCGCCCGCGCGCGGCGACAGTTTTGAGGCGCTGTTTGCCGACAGCGCCGACCGGCCGCAGCGCCCGACCGATCCGCTCGCTCCCTGCAGCGTGCAATACACCTCCGGCACCACATCGCGGCCGAAGGCGGTGCTGTGGACCCATGCCAACGCATTGTGGGGCGCCAAGATCAATGCGGCGCATCAGGACCTGCACGCCTTTGATGTGCACCAGACCTACCTGCCGCTGTTTCACACCAACGCGCTGGCCTATTCGATGCTGGCGAGCCTGTGGGTCGGCTCGACCTGCGTGATCCAGCCGCGCTTCTCGGCGAGCCGGTTCTGGCCGGTGGCGCTCGAGCACGGCGCGACCTGGACCTCGACGATCCCGTTCTGCATGAAGGCGCTGCTCGAGCAGGAGGTCCCCAAGAATCACAAGTTCAGGCTCTGGGGCACCGCGGTGAACGAGCCGCCCGCATTCGCGGTGTTCGGCGTCAAGATCATCGGCTGGTGGGGCATGACCGAGACTATCACCCACGGCATCATCGGCGAGGTCGACCAGCCGAACACGCCGATGTCGATCGGCCGCGCTGCACCCGAATACGAAATCCGCATCACCAATGATGACGGCACGCCGACCGGCGTCGGCGAGACCGGCAATCTGCTGATCAAGGGCATTCCCGGCCTGTCGCTGTTCGCCGAATATCTGCACAGCGAGAAGGCCACACGCGAGAGCTTTGACGAGCACGGCTATTTCGTCACCGGCGACCGCGTCACGCTGCTCGAGCGCGGCTATATCAGGTTCGGCGATCGGTCCAAGGACATGCTGAAGGTCGGCGGCGAGAATGTCGCGGCCTCCGAGATCGAACAGGTGATCGCGGTGGTGCCGGGGGTGCGCGAAGCCGCCGTCGTGGCGAAGAAGCACCCGATGCTGGACGAGGTGCCGGTCGTCTTCATCATCCCGCAGGCCGGCGTCGCGGCGTCGCCCGCCGATCTGCACGATAAGGTCATGACCGCCTGCCGCGCGGCGCTTGCCGACTTCAAGGTGCCGCGGGAAATCCGCTTCGTCGACGAGATGCCGCGCTCGACGCTGGAGAAGGTCGCGAAGGCGGAGCTGAGGAAGATGCTGGAGTGACGGCGACGTCGTTCCGGGGCGATGCAAGGCATCGAACCCGGAACCTCGAGATTCCGGGTCTGGTCCTTCGGACCATCCCGGAATGACGGTGGAAGATCTCAATTCACCTCGAACCGGATCGGCAGCTTCTTCGGGCCGTTGACAAAATAGGCCTGCGTCATCTTCACCTCGCCGTCGAGCGACAGCGATTTCAGATGCGGCAGCAACTCCTCGAACAGGATACGCATCTCGAGCTTGGCGAGATACTGGCCGAGACAGAGATGCGCGCCGTAGCCGAACGCGACATGGCGGTTGGGCTTGCGGTCGCTGCGGAAGCGATAGGGTTCCTCGAACACCTCCTCGTCGCGATTGCCCGAGGCGTAGCACAGCATCAGCCAGTCGCCTTTTGCGATCTCGCGGCCGCCGAGCTCGGTGTCGGCGGTGGCCGAGCGCATGAAGTGCTTGACTGGGGTCATCCAGCGGATCGCCTCGTCGACCAGGCCCGGGATCAGTTCCGGATTGGCCTTCACCCTGGCGAATTCCGCGGGGTCGTTCGCCAGCGCCCAGATCGCGCCCGCGGTCGAGGATGAGGTGGTGTCGTGGCCCGCGGTTGCGACGATCATGTAATAGCTGGTCTGATCGTGCTCGGGCATATAGTCGCCGCCGATCTTCGCGTTGGCGATGACGGTGGCGAGATCCTCGCGCGGGTTCTGGCGGCGATTTTCGGTGATCGTGCGGAAGTAAGCGGAAAAGTCGGCGATGATCGCCTGCAACATCACGGAGACTTGTTCCGCGCTCAGCGCGTCGCGGACGCGCGCGGTGTCGGGATCCTGTGGACCGAACAGCTCCTGCGTCAGCTTGAGCATGCGCGGCTCGTCCGCCTCCGGCACGCCGAGGATCTCCATGATGACGTGCAGCGGATAGCCGAGCGCGACGTCCTCGACGAAATCGCAGGCGCCGCCGCGGTCGAGCATGCGCTGCACCGTGGCCCGCGCGATCTCGCGGACGCGGCCTTCGAACTTGCCGAGATTGGCCGGCATGAACCAGCCCTGCGTCAGCGCGCGGTATTTCGGATGGTCGGGCGCATCCATCTGCACCAGCGAACGCACCAGATTGGGCCCGCCGGTGATCTTGCGAACGCGTTCCTCGAGCGCCTGGTTGGTCAGCGTGGTCGGCCGGTCGGCGTTGTGGAACAGGTCGTTCTGGCGGCTGATCGCCTGGATATGCGCGTGCTTGGTCACCACCCAGAACGGATCAAATTTCTCCGGCCGGGCGATGCCGAGCGGGTTGTTGGCGCGCAGCCAGCGATAGGCGTCGTGGATGCGATCGTCGGCATAGGCGACCGGATCAACGAGGGTTGCCGCGATGTCTGCGGGGATGTCGAGATCCCCGGTCGTTGCCGTGTCCATGATCGTCCTCAACCGCCAAAGCATCGGTCGCGCCGATGATCACCGGAATCTAGGCGGAGGTAAGGACGCGGACTTGCGTTGATTGGCTAAACACTTCACCTCCGCGTCATTGCGAGGAGCGAAGCGACGAAGCAATGACGCGGAGGCCGTTGCGGCTCAATAATGCCCGAACGCCACCGGGCGGAATGCCTGCAGCAATTGCTGGTCGAGCTTGCCGCCCATCTCCTCCATCATGGAGAACGCCTTGGCGTGGGTGAACTGCAGCCGGTAGGCGCGCTTCTCGACCAGGGCGGCATAGACATCGACGATCGTGGTGACGCGGACGATGTCGCTGATCTGGTTGCCGCTGAGGCCGTTGGGATAGCCGGTGCCGTCGAGGAACTCGTGATGGTGCAGGATCACGTCGAGCATTTCCGGCGGGAAGCCGCCCTGCGCGGACAGCGCCTCATAGCCGCGGCGCGGATGCTCGCGCATCTCGGCCATTTCCTCGACCGTCAGCGCGCTGGGCTTGTCGAGCAGCGCAACCGGAACGAAGGCCTTGCCAACATCGTGCAGCAGCGCGGCCCGGGCGAGCCGGCGCTGGTCGTCCTCGCGCATGCCGAGATGCTGCGAGAACGCCACCGCGAAGCCGGTCACGAACAGGCAATGGCGATAGGTCTCCTGGTGATGGCAGCCGACCGTGGTCAGCCATTCGCGCAGTGAATTGTGCTTGATCGCCTTGAGGATCTTGTTCTCGGCGGCGACGATGTCCTCGAACTTGAGCGGCTCGCCGGCGCGCATCCGCTCGAACATCTTGACCATCACGCCGTGCGCGGCCTCGACGCCGCGGTTGAGCGCCTTGCCGCGGTCGGTCTCGTCATAGCCGCTGTTGTCGGGGAATGCGGCGCGGATGCGCTGCAGGATGCCGCGCGCATCGAACGGCCGCGAGATCGTGTCGGTGGCGCCGAGCGCCCAGGCCTGCATCGAGGCGTGATGCAGCGCATCCGCCAGCACGAACAGCCGCGGCATCTCGCGATAGGCGTCGGCCTGCAGCTTGGCGCGAACCAGCTGCACGGCTTCGGGCGAGCGCAGGTTGATGTCGACGACGATGCCGGAGAGATCGCGGGCCGGCTGCTCGGGAATATCCGAGGTCGGAATGGTATCGACCTCGCCCACCGAGCGCAGGATGCTGGCGAGTTCGTTGCTTTGATCGCTTCGATCTGACGCCAGCAGGAGACGGCGCTTCGAAGTCTGGTTATTGGCCAAGGCAGTCATGACATCCCCGTCGCGGTAACGACCGACGCCGGACGCTACCTGACGATGCGTTCCCTCCGACTTAATGGGGATGCTGAACGGCGGTTAAGCGCAATGGATACAATTTGAGCGACCGCAAAATCCGCCAGCAGAATCAGGTCCGCCGAAACTGCAGCGAGCCGGCGGCAGCAGCGGCGGATCATGAATTTTGCGGCGCCGGTCAAGAAAAAACGCCGGAGAGCTGTCGCGCTCTCCGGCGTCTTCATTCGTTCAGGCCATCAAGCCTTCTTCATCGCAGACTTCACGGCCTCCGCGGTGATCGGCAGACCGCGGACGCGGGCGCCGACCGCGTTGAAGACGGCGTTGCCGATCGCCGGCGCCACCACCGTCACCGCAGGCTCGCCGACGCCGGTCGCCTTCTCGCCATTGGCGATGACGTTGACCGCGACTTCCGGCAGCTGGCTCATCCGCAGCGGCGTGTACGTGTCGAAGTTGGTCTGCTCGATGCCGCCGTCCTTCAACGTCGCCTTCTCGAACAGCGCAAGCGACATGCCCCACAGCGCCGCGCCCTCGACCTGGGCCCGGATGCCATCGGGATTCACCTGCGTACCGACGTCGGTCGCCACCGTCAGCTTCTTCACCGTCACCTCGCCCGATGGCGCAACCGCAACATGGGCGACGCAGGCGGTCCAGCTCGCCGTGGCGCGCTCCTGCGACGACACGCAGGCCACGCCCATGCCTTCGCCCTTGGGCAGTTGCTTGGTGCCATAGCCGGCGAGGCCCATCGCAGCGAGCAGAGTGTTGCGGAGACGCTGCGCGCCGCCGTCATTCTTGCCCTTGCCGTCGAGCAACGAGATGCGCAGCTGCGCCGGGTCCTTGCCGGTCGCATGCGCGATCTCGTCGATCATGCTTTCGACCGCCCAGAACGTCCAGCCCGGCGCCACCGAACGGAGCTGACCCGACGGGGTGGCGTTGTGCGCCATCTCGTTCTTGATCGCCCGCACGTAGTGGTTGGGCACGGTGTAGAAGAAGTCCGCCCCGTTCACGGTGAACGAGTCGAGCGGGCCCTTCTTGTCGACCGATGGCGTGAGGAAATCAGGGATTCCCCAACGCTGGGTCGGCCAGGCCGAGACCACGTCATGGCTCAGCGCGACGATCTTGCCGTCGCCGTCCATGCCGGCTTTCACCTTCTGCAAGGTCAACGGACGCGAGAAGTCCATCGTCATGTCGTTCTCGCGCGAGTAGATGACCTTGACCGGCTTGCCGACGGCTTTGGCCGCCTGCACCGCCGGCACCATCATGTCGGCGTCGAGACGCCGGCCGAAGCCGCCGCCCAGCCACATCTGGTGCATCACCACGAACTTCGGATCGATCCCGGCGGCGCCGGCTGCGATCGCACCGGAGCGCGTCGCGAACTGGTTGCCGGAATAGATATGCAGGATGTCGCCCTTGAACTCCGCGGTGGCGTTCATCGGCTCCATCGGCGCGTGGATATTGATGTTGGTGGTGTATTCCGCCTCCAGCACCTTGGCCGCCGTGCCGAACGCCGCGTTCGGATCGCCGTCCTTGACGAAGAACTCGCCGGAATCGCTCAGCCCCTGCAGCCGCTTGGCCTCGGTGAACAGCGATTCGCTCGACAGTTTTGCGTTCGGGCCGCTGTCATAGCTGATCTTCAGCGCCTCGGCCGCCTTCTTCGCCTGCGCGAAGGTATTGGCGACCGCGACGACCCAACCGGTCGTGGTTGCGGTCTTGTCGTCGAGGGTGACGGCCTTGATGAAGCCCGGCAGCTTCTTGGCCGCGCTATCGTCGACCGACTTCACGGTGGCGCCGTAACGCACCGGCGGAGTGACCAGCGCGCCGTAGACCATGCCCGGCACCATCACGTCGATGCCGTATTTGGCCGTGCCGTTGACCTTCAACGGAATGTCGATCTGCGGCACTGAGACGCCGATCATGGTGTACTGATCGGGCGTCTTCAGCTTCAGCGCCTTCAGGTCATCCGCCGTGAAGGTCTTGGTCGCCTTGCCGCTCTTCACCACGTCGGCAAACGACATCGACTTCTTCGACTTCGGATGGCTGATCGTCGATGCGCGTACCACCAGCTCACCGGCCGGCACGCCCATCGCGGCCGCCGCCGCCTCGGTCAATGCGATCCGGCCGGCAGCGCCGGCGCGGCTCATGGCGTCGAAGTTCATCATCGTCGACCAGCTGCCGCCGGTGATCTGCGCGCCCAGCACGGGATCGTTGAACTTCGGATCGTTGGAGGCGAGCTGGACCCGCATGTCCTTCCAGTTCGCGCCGAGCTCTTCGGCCACGATCTGCGCCATGGTCGAGGCGACGTGCTGACCCATATCGGCCTTGCCGCAGGTCACGGTGACGAGACCGTCGGGCGCGATCGAGTACCAGACGCTCGGCTCGAAAGTGGCGGGTGCGGGCGCCGCGAGCGCCTGGTCGATGCCGGGCACGGCGGCGTAGCCGAGCACGAGGCCGGTTGCAGCGGTGCCGACCAGGAAGGAGCGGCGGCTGAGATCGGTCGTCTCGGGAGCGAGGCTTTTCACGTGCTTGTTCATGTGGCCCTCCGCTCGGATCCGGTGGCCGATGCAGTGCGCATGTCGGACGCAGCACGCATGATCGCCTTCTGGATTCGTGAATAGGTCATGCAACGGCAGAGATTGCCGTCCATATGCGCGACCACTTCCTCTTTCGTCGGGTTGGTGTTCTTCGACAGCAGCGCCGCCGCTTGCATGATCTGCCCGGACTGGCAGTAGCCGCATTGCGGCACCTGCTCGGCGACCCAGGCCTTCTGCAAGGGATGATCGCCCTTGGCGGAGAGTCCTTCGATGGTGGTGATCTTCTTGCCGACGGCGTCGGCGACGGAGGTCTGGCAGGACCGCACCGCTTCGCCGTTGACGTGAACCGTGCAGGCGCCACAGAGACCGGCGCCGCAACCGAATTTGGTGCCCGTCATCTGCAATTGCTCGCGGATGACCCAAAGCAGCGGCGTGTCATTGGCCGCTTCGACGGACATATTCCGTCCGTTGATATTGAGATTTGGCATCTCTCTCCCCTTCCGGTGTCGGAAGCCGCTTACGGCGGCTACTCACTGTTGGGTCACGCCTGGCGCCCACCGGGTAAGCGACAGTTGCCGAAACAATGATCCGGTTCCCGGCTGGAGGCAATCCAATTTGGAATTGATCGAAAAGAATAAATATCGAAAACTGCCTGTTGTGCGATGCGGCAACGGCATGAAGCTTTTGAAATGCCAGTATTGATGCCGTATCGATGCCCTACCAAGGTCGGTAGCGCTGCCGGACCTGAGATCGACAACAGAAGGAGCCCGTCAATGGCCAAACTCAACCGCAGCGGCGTCGATATCTATTACGAGATCCACGGTAGCGGCCCGCCCCTGATCCTCACCCACGGCCATTCGTCGACCTCGGCAATGTGGCAGGGCCAGATCGAGGCGCTGTCGAAACGGCACAAGCTCATATTGTGGGACATGCGCGGGCACGGGCTATCAGACTATCCCGACAATCCGGATGCCTACAGCGAAGCGGCGACGGTCGGCGATATCGCCGCCCTGCTCGACGCCGCCGGCGCCGACAAGGCAATCGTCGGCGGCCTGTCGCTCGGCGGCTACATGTCGCTGGCCTTTCATCGCGCCCATCCGGAGCGGGTGCGCGCGCTATTGATCATCGACACCGGCCCGGGCTTCAAGAAGGACGACGCCCGCGAGGTCTGGAACCAGCGCGCCCGCGACACCGGCGACCGGTTCGATCGCGAAGGGCTCGAGGTGCTGAAATCGCTGAGCGCCGAGCGCGCCTCGGTCACGCATCGCAACGCCCGGGGCCTCGCGCTCGCCGCGCGCGGCATGCTGGCGCAGCGCGACGCGCGGGTGATCGAATCATTGCCCGAGATCAAGGTGCCTTCGCTGGTCGTGGTTGGCGCCGACGACACGCCGTTCCTGGCCGCCTCCGACTACATGGCGGCGAAAATCCCGGGCGCGCAGAAGGCCGTGATTCCGAATGCCGGCCACGCGGTCAACATCGACCAGCCGCAGGCCTTCATCGCCGCGGTGCTGCCGTTCCTCGATGGCCTTGAGGCCGGCGTGCCAGGAAAGGCCAAGTGAAGAACCCGTGAAGGACAAGCCATGAAATCGATCGCCATCGCCCTGCTGCTCGTGGCGGCCGCAACAGACGCGAGCGCCGAGAAGCTGCCGCCGTTCGGCGGCCCGGCCACGCCGACCTTCACCGCGACGCTGTCGAACACCACACCGCTGGTGTTCGGGATGGGCGTCGCGGACGCGCAACGCGCGCTCGGCACCCCCTTCACCTATGTCCGCGGACGGCCCGGCAACGAGATTTTCCTGACGTTCCGCGATATCGGCGGCAGCGGACTGTTTCCACACCGCGACCGTCTCTATCTGCAATTCCGCAAGGGCCGGCTCGCCGGCTGGAAAGGCGACTGGGGCGAGAACTGGATGTGGCGATAGAGCTTCGAACGCGTCACCAAGACCTTCATGCAACCCCCAACATGACAAGGATGGACCATGGGACAAGATATCAAACTGAAAGCATCCGACGGATTTGAACTCGGCGCCTATCGCGCCGATCCGGCCGGCGCGCCGAAGGGCGCGATCGTCGTGATCCAGGAGATTTTTGGCGTCAATCACCACATCCGCTCGGTCTGCGACCGGCTGGCGAAGGAAGGCTATGTCGCGGTTGCGCCGTCGATCTTCGACCGCATCACGCCGAACTTCCAGAGCGGCTATTCCCCCGATGAGGTCGCCGAAGCGCGCAAATTCGTCGCCAACCCGGACTTTGCCGCGATGCTGCGCGACAGCCAGGCGGCGATCGATGCGGTGAAACCGGTCGGGCCGGTCGGCATCATCGGCTTCTGTCTCGGCGGCAGCATCGCCTATGCCGCCGCCACCAAGCTGACCGGCCTCTCGGCCGCGATCGGCTATTACGGCGGCGCGGTCGTGCGCTTCGCCGACGACAAGCCGACGGTGCCGACGCAGCTGCATTTCGGCGAGAAGGATGCCGGCATTCCCTTGAGCGATGTCGAGACCATCAAGTCGAAGCGCCCCGAGGTCGAAATCTTCATCTATCCGGGCGCGCAGCACGGCTTCCATTGCGACGAACGCGCGAGCTACGACAAGGCGAGCGCCGACATCGCCTGGCCGCGCAGCATGGAATTTTTCGCGAAGCATCTGAAGAAGTAGCGTCAGTCATTGCCGGGCGTAGCCGTCCAAAGGACGGCGTCGCTTCCGCTCGCCTATGACCCGGCAATCCATCGTCTTCGAAAAACTTTTCCGAGATGGATGCGCGGGTCAAGCCCGCGCATGACGAGCGGTGATCAGAACCAGCGTTCGCCGACGAACACCGTGTCGCCCGGGCCCATCGGCGTGCCCAGCGGCACCACGAAGCGGCCGGAGCCGGACGCATCCGTATGCGTCAGCGTCACGCTGTCGCGGCGGGCGCGCGGCGAGAAGCCGCCGGCAATCGCGACCGCGCTTTCGACGGTCATGTTCGGCACATAGGGATACTGGCCGGGCGCTGCGACTTCGCCGAGGATGAAGAACGGCCGATAGGACTCGATCTCGACCGCCACCGACGGCTCGCGGATGAAGCCGTTGCGCAACCGCGCCGAGATCTCACCGGCGAGACCGGCGGGCGTGCGGCCGCGCGCCGGCACCGAGCCGATCAGCGGCATGGTGATCGCGCCCGCGGCGCCGATCGCATAGGAGTTGGTCAGGCCTTCCTGGCCATAGACCACGACGCGGAGCTTGTCGCCCGGGCCGAGATGATAGCCATTGTCGTAACCGGCGGGCTCACCCGGTGCGGCGGCCAAGACGATCGGGGCGGCGACCGGCGCGGCATATCCATAAGCAGGGGGAGCGCTGGCGAAGGCCGAGCGCAATGCGCTGATCGCCCCGCCGCCGCCTGCATCGGCAACCGGAGCGGGTGCGTAGGCCGGGCCATAGCTGACGGCATCGACACCTTGCGGGCCGACCGCCGGTCCGGACGTGCTCATGCAGCCAGACAACGCGAGCGCAGCCATAACGGCAGTGATCGGCAATCGTAACGCGCGTGCAACCGGCACCGGACTTATCCCTCAACGGCGAGACAAGCCTAGTCTTGCACCACTTATGGTTAATAAAGGGTTTTCGAGGATCGAGCGGGAAGCCGGAAAACCCGGCCTCCCATCGATTTGCAGCATCAGGACCGCGTTCAGGCGGCGCTGACGCCGACGCCGATCGGGCAGGACACGCCGGTGCCGCCGAGCCCGCAATAGCCCGCCGGATTCTTGGCGAGATACTGCTGGTGATAGTCCTCGGCGAAGTAGAATTCGCCGGCCGGCGCGATTTCGGTGGTGATCGCGCCGAGGCCCTTGGCGGCAAGCGCCTTCTGATACATAGCCTGCGACTCGTCAGCCGCTTTGCGCTGCGCGTCGCTGAACGTGTAGATCGCGGAGCGATACTGCGTGCCGATGTCGTTGCCCTGGCGCATGCCCTGCGTCGGGTTGTGGTTCTCCCAGAACGTCTTCAACAGCTTCGCGTAGGAGATCTTGTTCGGGTCGAACACCACCAGCACCCCTTCGGTGTGGCCGGTGCGCCCCGAGCACACCTCCTCATAGGTCGGGTTCGGCGTGTGACCGCCGGCATAGCCGACCGCGGTGGTGTAGATGCCGTCGCCGAGTTCCCAGAACTTGCGCTCCGCGCCCCAGAAGCAGCCGAGCCCGAACACCGCCTGTTCGAGGCCTTGCGGATAGGGCGGCGTCAACTTGCTGCCATTGACGAAATGGGTGGTCGCAGTCGGGATCGGCGTCGCGCGGCCCGGCAGCGCCTCGGTGGCGCTCGGCAACGCGGTGGTCTTGCGCATGAACAACATGGATACCTCCGGGCGGGACATCGGCCGACGCGGCAACGGCCTGCGGGCCGGCTGTCACCTATATATGTCCTTACGCAGATGATGGCAGCCCCGTTACTGAGGGCTGCGGCCAAGAGGGGCTGCAGCCAGGTCAGTCCCGGGCGTAGCCGATCAGGGGCTTGCGCGGCCGGAACAGGATCATCAGCAGGATGCCGGCAATGCCGAGCACCGCGAACACCGGCTGCTCCAGAAGCAGGCGGATGACGTCGTTCCAGATCCAGGGTCCGAAGCGATCCACCCAGGCATGAAACGCCTGCTGGCTCGACTGATGGATATCGTTCCAGAACTGGCCGAACTGGGTGAACCGCAGGCTCTGGTCGGCGACGTAGCGCGCCCCGTCATAGACCATGAAGATGAAGCTGCCAGCCAGCAGCAATAGGCCGATCAGACGGAAAAAACCGCGGATCATGCGTCACCCTAACTCCCTGTCGCGCCCGGCGCGCCGTCAGGCCTTACCGGGCGCTCCCCGGAAATTCAACCTCTTCAGCGGCTTATCCGCCCCCCGCAGGCCCGATTTCCGGCCCTTTTTGGGCTCCGAAAGCGTTGACGCTTGAGCCTGCGCCATCTATAAGACCGGCCGATGGCGGCGGGCGCAATCCTGCCGCCGCTGTTCTTTGGACAGTGCCGCATGCGGGGGCAGCATTATGCGCCTTGGCATGGCCGCCTCAAGGACACCTTGGACAAATACATCAGAGTTGAGATTTGAACCGGCCGGTGCGCGCAAGCCCGACCACGAGCGATCACCGCCGAAGGACAGTTAGAGAACCATGGCCAACACCACTTCCGCCAAGAAGGCGACCCGCAAGATTGCCCGCCGCACCATCGTCAACAAGTCGCGTCGCACGCAGATGCGTGGCGCGGTGCGCACCGTCGAGGAAGCGATCAAGAGCGGCGACCGCGAAGCGGCACTGAAGGCGATGAGCAAGGCCGAGCCCGAACTGATGAAGGCAGCGCAGCGCAACATCATTCACAAGAACCTCGCGAGCCGTAAGGTGTCGCGTCTCACGCAGAGCATCGCCAAGCTCGCCAAGTGAGCTGACGAGTGAGACGACCAGCGAGCTGACGAAGCAAGCTGACTGAAGAACACATTTGTCACGAAGCCCGGCTCACGCCGGGCTTTTTGTTTTTGTCTCGACTTTTGTCGTGGAAGTTTCATAGCGCGAGAACAATGCGCATTGCTGCGCAACGAACTGCGTGTCATGTTTCGTCGTGTCCGTAGTTCTACCGGCTCGGTATGCTTAACGCATCGCACTCGCGCAGATTGTTCGACGCTAAGCGCGATAAATGGAATAGCGCGCCGCATCGCGCGTTGAAAATGCGAGCGGGGTTACCCTGCAAAAGTAATCGAGAAAAATGACGTCTCGCGAGTTACTTATGCACATAGCGCTGAGCAGCGATTGGAAAAATGACCGGCGCGAGACCAAATGTAAATTTTCTATGAAAAATTTTTGGTATTGCACCGTCATTTGTGACGCGCGCGATTCTGTACGCTGATTCAAAACCTTGCTTTCGCAACTCTGCATCCGCAACGCCTCAACAGTCGCGAAGAGTCACGATCCCCGTCGAATCCACGGATTGTCAGAAAATGCGCTTGGTGTATTTATTTGTTGTTCGCGACGCCCACGGCTCTCCAGATCAGCGCGGTTTGAGACCCAAGGGCGGACGTGCAAATCGGCGGCGGTGTGCGCGTTAGCGACGCTTTCCAAGCGAAGCTAGATTGACAACTCATAGCGATATGAGGACGGTTGGCCTGTGTCAAAATTTCTCCCGCGATGTCCCCGGCAATTTGGGGGATCGAACAAGAGAGACCAGGACAGTCGTCGGAATCCGGCAGCGGGAACGCGGAGCAAGTGAACGGATTGACGGCGACACGCGGCGGCGAAGCGCCGGGCATTTTTAGTGTTCGGTAGCGGCAGTTCGAAACTAAGACACTAGCAAGCTGACAACTTGCCGCGATACGTCGCGGCAGGAGGGGGAGGACTTATGCCTTACGGTATCATCACTGCAGTCGAACCAACGACAGCCGAAGCGCAGATCTCCAGTGGTGCCGTAATCAACCCCTCGGACGCCAGCTCTCACCCCAAGAGACCGTCGAGTACGCGCTGACCTCGCGGGACGCATCTTCTCCAAACAGCTGATCTGTCCGGTGGCGCATGGTCGCCACACGGGAGAGCTTTGTCCGGAGCAGACCGCGCCCGCTGGAGGTCGCGTCGTGGCAGGAAACCTGCACGGCGTTTTCGCAACAATTTTCTCTCAGACTTGGAAGCACGAAGGCTATGACGAATACGGAACAGGATCGCTGGTCGCGGGTGAAGGGACGTCTGCGGACGAGCGTTGGCGAGGACGTGTACACGAGCTGGTTCGCACGGATGGATCTGGAGAGCGTGCACGACGAGAGCGTGCACCTGTCGGTTCCGACCCGGTTCCTCAAGAGCTGGATCCAGGCGCATTACGCCGATCGCGTGCTCTCGTGCTGGCAGGCAGAGATGCCGGAAGTGCACAAGATCGACCTCACCGTGCGCTCCGCTATCCGTGCGATGGCCCCGGCGAAGGAGCCGGTTGCGCCCGTCGAAGCGCGCCGTGTCGAACGAACCGACGGCCGTCCGGCGCCTGAACTGCGCTCGTTCGCGACCGCGCCGGTGTCCGCAAGCCATGACGCGCTCGGCGGCTCGCCGCTCGATCCGCGCCTGACCTTTGCAAGCTTCGTCGTCGGCCGGTCCAACACGCTGGCCCACGCGGCTGCGCGCCAGGTGGCGGAAGGACGCCGCGGCGATCCGGTGATGTTCAACCCGCTCTACATTCATGCCGGCGTCGGCCTCGGCAAGACGCATCTGCTGCAGGCAGTGACCTGGGCCGGTAATTCCGGCGGCGAGCGCAAGGTGCTGTATCTTACCGCCGAGAAGTTCATGTACGGCTTCGTCGCGGCGCTGAAGACGCAGACGGCGCTGGCGTTCAAGGAAGCGCTGCGCGGCATCGACGTGCTGGTGATCGACGATCTGCAGTTCCTGCAGGGCAAGTCGACGCAGGCCGAGTTCTGCCACACGCTGAACGCGCTGATCGACGCCGGCCGCCAGGTCGTGATCGCGGCCGACCGTCCGCCGTCGGATCTGGAAAGCCTCGACGACCGCGTGCGCTCGCGGCTCGCCGGCGGTCTGGTGGTCGAGATGGCTTCGCTCGGCGAGGAACTGCGGCTCGGCATCCTCAAGTCGCGCGTCGCCGCGGCCCGCGTCCACCACGCAAGCTTCGAGGTGCCGGAGGAAGTGCTGGACTATCTGGCGCGCACCATCACCCACAACGGCCGCGACCTCGAAGGCGCGATCAATCGCCTGCTGGCGCACTCCAAGCTCAACAACCAGCCGGTGACGCTGGAGATGGCCGAGCGCGAGGTGCGCGACCTGATCCGCCCGCAGGAGCCGAAGCGGATCAAGATCGAGGACATCCAGCGCGTGGTCGCCCGGCAGTACAATGTCAGCCGCTCCGACCTCTTGTCGTCCCGCCGTACCGCCAATGTGGTGCGCCCGCGCCAGGTTGCGATGTATCTGGCGAAGACGCTGACGTTGCGCTCGCTGCCGGAGATCGGCCGGCGCTTCGGCGGCCGCGACCACACCACGGTGCTGCACGCCGTGCGCAAGATTGAGGCACTGGTCGCCAAGGACACGACGCTGTCGGAGGAAGTCGAATCGCTGAAGCGTCAGCTGCAGGAATAAGGCCGTCGCGTCAGGCTGAAGCCTTTTCGAGCGAAGTGGGTGCCGGCTCGCGTCAAGAAGACGCGTTAAAACCAGAATCAAGAGCCCCGTTCCGATTCAATCGGAACGGAGAAGGCTTTAGATCGTTCCATGGCCCTCCCCTTTTCAAGGGGGAGGGCTAAACTTTTTTCCGGCCCAAAACGTGGGGAACGGGGACCGTTTTGCGCCCGTTTCCCTTGCACCGGCCGCCCATCCGCGCCACCTTGCGGTCCCCCCGTGGGTTTGATCAAATCCGGTATTGATCCGGCTTTTCGGGTTTCCAATGCCGCGGTGCTGCCCTGAACGGCCGCCCGGCTTTTCCATCTGAGGGATCTGGCGGGTATTGCAATGAAGGTCACCGTCGAGCGCGCGCAACTGCTGAAGTCGCTGGGTCACGTTCACCGCGTGGTCGAGCGTCGCAACACCATCCCGATCCTCGGCAACGTGTTGATCCGCGCCGAGGGCGCCAAATTGTCGCTGAAGGCGACCGACCTCGACCTCGAGGTAACGGAGACGCTGGCCGCCGAGACCGGAACCGCCGGCTCGACCACGGTGCCGGCGCACATGTTCTACGACATCGTGCGCAAGCTGCCCGACGGCTCGCAGATCGTGCTGGAAGCCGACGGCGACCGCTCGGTGCTCGCGGTGAAGGCCGGGCGCTCGCGCTTCACGCTGCAGACGCTGCCCGAGAGCGACTTCCCCGGCCTTGCCGCCGGCGACATGACGCACTCGTTCTCGCTGCCGGCCTCCGACATCAAGCGCCTGATCGACCGCACGCAGTTTGCGATCTCGACCGAGGAGACCCGCTACTACCTCAACGGCATCTATCTGCATGCCGCCGGCAGCGCCAAGGCGGCAACCCTGCGCGGGGTTGCGACCGACGGCCATCGCCTGGCCCAGATCGACCTCGCGCTGCCCAAGGGCGCGACCGGCATGCCGGGCGTGATCGTCCCGCGCAAGACGGTCGGCGAGGTGCAGCGGCTGATCGAGGGCGACGACGCCGAGATCTCGATCGAGCTGTCGGACGGTAAGATCCGCTTCACGCTCGGCAATGTGGTGCTGACCTCGAAGCTGATCGACGGCACCTTCCCGGACTATGGCCGCGTCATTCCGCAGAACAACGACAAGGAACTGGTCGTCGACAAGAAGGATTTCGAGGCCGCAGTCGACCGCGTCTCGACCATCTCCAGCGAACGCGGCCGCGCCGTGAAGCTCGCTTTGTCCGCCGGCAAGCTGGTGCTCTCGGTGACCAATCCGGATTCCGGAAGCGCGACCGAAGAGCTCGAGGTCGAATACGCCTCCGACGCGCTCGATATCGGCTTCAACTCGCGCTACCTGCTCGACATCGCGGCCCAGATCGAGGGCGAAGTCGCGGTGCTCAAGCTCGCCGATCCCGGCTCGCCGACCCTGGTGCAGGACAAGGACAGCAAGGGCGCACTCTACGTGCTGATGCCGATGCGGGTGTGAAATTCACTCTCGTCATGGCCGGGCTTGACCCGGCCATCCATCAAACAAAATGATTTATTGGGTGTACATCCTCGCCAGCAAGCCCGGCGGAACCCTGTACGTCGGCGTGACCAACGATCTGGTCCGGCGCGTCTACGAGCATCGCGAGGGGCTGGCAGAGAGCTTTACGAAACGGTACGGGATCAAGACGCTGGTCTACTTTGAGGCGCATGAGACCATCGCAGCGGCGCTCCAGCGCGAGAAAAACATCAAGCACTGGTCGCGCGAGTGGAAAATTGATCTGATCGTCGCCGGCAATCCCGATTGGCGAGATTTATATGATGAAATTGTCCGCTGACGCGGACGATGGATTGCCGGGTCAAGCCCGGCAATGACAAGGTAACATGACCCCGTCCCGCATTCATCGCCTGTCGCTGACGCATTTCCGCAATTACCGGACGGCGACGCTGCAGGTCGCGGGCGACATGGTGGTGCTGGTCGGGCCGAACGGCGCCGGCAAGACCAATTGCATGGAAGCGATCTCGTTCCTGTCGCCGGGCCGCGGCCTGCGCCGCGCGACGCTGGAGGACATCGCCGACAATCAGGGCGACGGCTCCTGGGCAGTCTCGGCCGAGGTCGAGGGCGCGCTCGGGCTCGCCACGCTCGGCACCGGCATCGATCCGCCGACCGCCGAGGCGGGCAACACACGGCGCTGCCGGATCGATCGCGAACCGGTGGGTTCCGCAACCGCGTTCGGCGACCATCTGCGCATGGTGTGGCTGACGCCCGCGATGGACGGCCTGTTCATGGGCGCCGCCTCGGAACGGCGGCGCTTCTTCGACCGCCTGGTGCTGGCGATCGATTCCGAGCATTCCAGCCGCGTCTCGGCGCTGGAGCGTTCGCTGCGCTCGCGCAACCGCCTGCTCGAGGTGCGCAACTACGACGACCATTGGTGTGACGCGATCGAGCGCGAGACCGCGGAGCTTGCGGTTGCGGTCGCCGCATCGCGCGGCCAGACCGCCGCCAAGCTCGCCGTGATGCTGCGCGAGCGCGGCGCGGCCTCGGCATTCCCGTCCGCCGAGATCATGCTCGACGGCTGGATGGAGAATGCGCTGCTTCAGGAGCCTGCGACCGCAGTGGAGGACCGCTACCGCGAGATCCTGCGCGCCAGCCGGTCGCGCGACGCCGCCGCCGGACGCACGCTCGACGGCCCGCATCTGACCGATCTGCAGGTGGTCTACGCGCCGAAGAACATGCCGGCCCGCGACGCCTCGACTGGCGAGCAGAAGGCGCTGCTGATCGGGCTGGTGCTGGCGCATGCCACGATGGTCGCGGAGATGACCGGCATCGTGCCGCTGCTCTTGCTCGACGAGGTCGTCGCCCATCTCGATCCCAACAGGCGCAAGGCATTGTTCGACGAACTCGCCAAGCTCGGTGCGCAGGTCTGGATGACCGGCGCGGATCCCGCTGCCTTCGCCGACATCGGCCCGCGAGGTGAGATTTTCGACGTCGAATCCGGTCGCGCCACACGGCGCGGCTGAGGCGCCGACTCAGCCTCCGCGAGGGGCTCGAATCCACCTCCGAATCGGGCTTTTCAGAGCCTCCGGAATCGGCCTTTGAAGACCTTGAAAAAGGCCTAAAAAATCCCATCTATTCAATAGTTTGTGGACAGAGACTTTGCGCTAGGCGCAACTCCTCTTTCATGGCACAAATAGCATGATCAGCGCCCCATATTGCGCCGCTGATTCGGGACATCCTCGAAGGCCTCACATGACAGAACCTGCCCGGCAGACCCCTGCCGAATCTGAGCATCCCATTCCGGCCGAATACGGCGCGGAATCGATCCGGGTGCTGAAGGGCCTCGACGCCGTCCGCAAGCGGCCCGGCATGTATATCGGCGATACCGACGACGGGTCCGGCCTGCACCACATGGTCTACGAGGTCGTCGACAACGCGATCGACGAAGCACTCGCGGGCCATGCCAGCCGCGTCCTGGTCACTCTCAACGCCGACAATTCCGTCACCGTATTCGACGACGGCCGCGGCATTCCGGTCGACATCCACAAGGGCGAGGGCGTCTCGGCGGCCGAGGTCATCATGACCCAGCTCCACGCCGGCGGCAAATTCGACCAGAATTCCTACAAGGTGTCCGGCGGACTGCACGGCGTCGGCGTCTCCGTCGTCAACGCGCTCTCCAGCAAGCTCGGCTTGCGGATCTGGCGCGACGACAAGGAGCACTACATCGAATTCGCGCACGGTGATGCCGTGGCGCCGCTCAAGGTGGTCGGCGATGCCCCGGGCAAACGCGGCACCGAGGTCACCTTCCTCGCCTCGCCCGAGACCTTCAAGAACATCGAATATGATTTCGCGACGCTCGAGCACCGGCTGCGCGAGCTCGCCTTCCTCAATTCCGGCGTCAACATCGTGCTCTCCGACATGCGCCATGCGGTCGAGAAGCGCGAGGAGATGCACTATTCCGGCGGCGTCGAGGAATTCGTCAAATATCTCGACCGCAACAAGAAGGCGATCGTGCCGGCGCCGATCATGGTGCGCGCAGAAGCCAACGGCATCGGCGTCGAAGCCGCGCTGTGGTGGAACGACAGCTACCACGAGAACGTGCTGTGCTTCACCAACAACATCCCGCAGCGTGACGGCGGCACCCATCTGGCCGGCTTCCGCGGCGCGCTGACGCGCCAGGTCAACGGCTATGCCGAGGCCAATGCAAAGAAGGAAAAGATCGCGCTGACCGGCGATGATTGCCGCGAAGGCCTCACCGCGGTGCTGTCGGTGAAGGTGCCCGATCCGAAATTCTCGTCGCAGACCAAGGACAAGCTGGTGTCCTCGGAGGTTCGACCGGTGGTCGAGAACGTCCTGAACGAGGCGCTCGCGGCCTGGTTCGAGGAGAATCCGAAGGAAGCCAAGGAAATCGTCGGCAAGGTGATCCAGGCCGCCGCGGCACGCGAAGCTGCGCGAAAAGCCCGCGAGCTGACGCGCAAGAGCCCGCTCAGCGTCTCCTCGCTGCCCGGCAAGCTCGCCGACTGCCAGGAGAAGGATCCGGCCAAATCCGAGTTGTTCATCGTCGAGGGTGACTCGGCAGGCGGCAGCGCCAAGCAGGGCCGCAACCGCGAATTCCAGGCGGTGCTGCCACTGCGCGGCAAGATCCTCAATGTCGAGCGCGTGCGTCCCGACAAGATGCTGTCGTCCGAGCAGATCGGCACGCTGATCACCGCGCTCGGCACCGGCATCAGCGACGATTTCTCGGTCGAGAAGCTGCGCTATCACAAGATCATCGTGATGACCGACGCCGACGTCGACGGCGCCCATATCCGCACGCTGCTCTTGACCTTCTTCTATCGCCAGATGCGCTCGATCATCGATGGCGGCTATCTCTATATCGCCCAGCCGCCGCTCTATAAGGTCTCGCGCGGCAAGTCCGAGCAATATCTGAAGGATGAGCGCGCGCTGGAGGATTATCTGATCGCGACCGGGCTCGACGAATGCGTGTTCAAGCCGGCCTCCGGCGACGACCGCTCGGGCCGCGATTTGCGGTCGCTGGTCGAGGACGCAAGGGTGATCCGCTCGGTGCTGCGCAACCTGCACAGCCGCTACAATCGCGCGGTGATCGAGCAGGCCGCGATCGCGGGCGTGCTGACCCCGAGGATCACCGGCGATATCGAGACCGCCAACTCCGCGGCTGATTACATCGCCAAGCGGCTGGACGCGGTGGCCGACGAAGTGGAGCGCGGCTGGGTCGGCACCTTCACCGAAGGCCAGGGCTTCCAGTTCGAGCGCACCGTGCGCGGCGTCAAGGAAGTGGCAGTGATCGACGACGCCTTTCTCGGCTCGGCGGATGCACGCAAGCTCGACGAATATGCGACCAGGCTGCAAGAGATTTACGTGCGGGCGGGCAAGCTCCGGCGCAAGGATATCGAGCAAATCATCCACGGCCCGATCGACCTGTTCGAGGCCGTGACCGATGCCGCCCGCAAGGGTGTCTCGCTGCAGCGCTACAAAGGTCTCGGCGAGATGAACCCGGACCAGCTTTGGGAGACCACGCTGGACAAAGATGCGCGCTCGCTGCTGCAGGTGAAGATCAAGGAGGTCGACGAGGCCGACGACATCTTCACCAAGCTGATGGGCGACGTGGTCGAACCGCGCCGCGAGTTCATCCAGGACAATTCGCTCAGCGCCACCATCGACATCTAACGGCCTGCGCCCCGGCCAAATGACGCATCCGTGACGGCGCGATCGGCGCTGTCGCACTGCTACCTTTCGGGTGGATGCTGCATCGGAAACTGTGTTACGGTGCCGAACTGCCATTGATTCCGTTGTAGAATTTTGAATGGCCGAGTCCGAATTCAAGTCTGCATGATGCGTTAGGGGACATTCCGCGTGCCGCCGATCCAATACATCGTCGAAGGCGGCCGCCGCCTTTCGGGCACCATTGAGCCGTCGGGCAACAAGAATTCCGCGCTGCCGATCATCGCCGCGGCGCTGTTGACCGAGCACCCGGTCACGCTGACCAACGTGCCGCGCATTCGCGATACCGAAACGCTGGTCGAGCTGTGCCGTTCGGTCGGCGCCGCCGCCGAATGGACCGAGCGCAACACGCTGCAGATCCACGCCAAGGAGATCCGCGCCGCCGATCTCGACCCGGCGCTGTGCGCGCGCATCCGCGCCTCGATCCTGCTCGCGGGTCCGCTGCTCGCCCGTTGCGGCGAGGTCGCGCTGCCGCCGCCCGGCGGCGACGTGATCGGCCGCCGCCGGCTCGACACGCACTTTTTGGCCTTCGAGCAGCTCGGTGCCACCGTGACCGCGACGCACCGACTCGAATTCCGCGCCTCGCGACTGAAGGGCGCCGACGTGTTCCTCGACGAGCCCAGCGTCACCGCGACGGAGAACGCGCTGGTCGCCGCCGTTGCCGCCCGCGGCACCACCTATCTGCGCAACGCGGCCTCCGAGCCGCATGTGCAGGACCTCGCGAATTTCCTGGTCGCGCTCGGCGCCAAGATCGAAGGCATCGGCACCAACACCATCACCGTGCACGGGTCGGCGACGCTCGGCGGCGCGACCTACGCGATCCAGCCCGACCATATCGAGGTCGGCTCGCTGATCGGGCTTGCCGCGGTGACCCGCTCGCCGCTGCGCATCGCGCGCGCCGGCGTCGAGCATCTGCGCTCGATCCGGATGGGCTTTGAGCGGCTCGGCATCGTCTGCGGCGTCGAGGGCGACGACCTCGTCGTGCCGTCGAACCAGACCATGAAGATCCAGGACGATTTCGGCGGCCATGTGCCGAAGCTCGAGGACCAGCCCTGGCCGGCGTTCCCGGCCGACCTGATGTCGATCGCGATCGTCACTGCGACGCAGTGCGACGGCGTCATCCTGATGCACGAGAAGATGTTCGAGTCGCGGATGTTCTTCGTCGACAACCTGATCGCGATGGGCGGCCGCATCGTATTGTGCGACCCGCATCGCGCGATCGTCGCCGGCCCCAGCCGGCTGCGCGGCGCGCCGATGAGTTCGCCCGACATCCGCGCCGGCATGGCGATGCTGCTTGCCGCGGTTTGTGCCGAGGGCACCTCCACCATCAACAACGCCGACCAGATCGAGCGCGGCTATGAGCGGATCGAGGAGCGGCTCAACGCGCTCGGCGCCAGGATCAAGCGGATTCCAGCGCGATCGTGATCCGGGCATGATCCGGAAAAGTGCGAAGCGGTTTTCCCGCCGGATCATGCTCAACCAATAACTCAGGGCACGACGACCTCTGCGTGAGATCGTCGCGTCTGGGCAGCTTGGCCATCCTTCTGGCCGGTTTGCCGTGCTAAGCGTGCCATCATGACCTGCATCGACAAGATCGACCCGGCCGCGTCGCGCGCGGCCGTCGTCCCCTCTCGCAAGCTGCTCACGGCCGAGCTCGCGGAAACGCTGAAGCTCGCGGTGCCGCTTGCGCTGACGCAACTCGGGCAGATCGCGATGATGACGACCGATCTCGCCTTCATCGGCCGGCTCGGCAGCGAGAACGTCGCCGCCGCGGCGCTGGCGCATACCGTGTACTTCGTCAGCTTCACCATCGGCATGGGCATGATGTCGGCGGTCTCGCCGCTGGCGGCGCAGGCGTTCGGCGCGCGCAACCCGCGCGTGATGCGGCGCGCGCTGCGGGTCGGGCTGTGGGCCGCCTTCTTCATGGTGCTGCCGCTGATGGCGTTGCCGTTCCAGGGCGAGCGCATCCTGCTCGCGCTCGGCCAGAGCCCGGCCACCGCGCATCTGGCGCAACAATATCTGTTCGGGCTGGCCTGGGGCATCCTGCCGGCGCTGTGGTTCATCGCGCTCCGCGGCTTCATGAGCGCGGTGAACCGGCCCGAGCCGGTGCTGTGGATCACGCTCGCCGCGATTCCAGCCAACGCGCTGATGGTCTACCTTTTGCTCTATGGCAAATGGGGCATGCCCGAGCTCGGCATGTTCGGCGCCGGACTTGCGACCACGATCGTCAATCTCGCCACCTTCGTCGCCGGCGTCTGGTTCGCGGCGCGCCGCCGCCCGTTCCGCAAGTACCACGTCTTCAGCCGCGTCTGGCGCATCGACTGGCCGCTGATGGGAAAGCTCGTCGCGGTCGGCGCGCCGATCTCAATCGCCTTCCTGCTGGAGTACGGCCTGTTTGGCGCGGCCGCCCTGTTGATGGGG
Source organism: Bradyrhizobium sp. th-b2 (assembly GCF_000426785.1). Taxonomy (NCBI): domain Bacteria; kingdom Pseudomonadati; phylum Pseudomonadota; class Alphaproteobacteria; order Hyphomicrobiales; family Nitrobacteraceae; genus Bradyrhizobium; species Bradyrhizobium sp. th-b2. Next base: position 11,181 of record NZ_AUGA01000006.1, on the reverse strand, counting down.
CTGATCAGCACCACGGCGCTGGCCGCACATCAGATCGCGCTGCAGATCGCGGCGATCCTGTTCATGGTGCCGTTCGGCGTCAGCATGGCCGCCACGGTACGGGTCGGCCAGGCCGTCGGCCGCCGCGACACCGAGGCGGTGCAGCGCGCCGGCTTTGTCGCGGTCGCGCTTGCCGGCGTGTTCATGAGCGTCATGACGCTGGCGGTGATCCTGGCCCGCTTCGAGATCGCAGCGCTGTTCCTCGGCGAGGCCTCCGACGCCACCGCGCAGCTCACCGCGGCGCTGCTCCTGATCGGCGCCACCTTCTTCATTGCCGACGGCGTGCAGACCACCACCGCCGGCGCGCTGCGCGGCATGAACGACACCCAGGTGCCGCTGCTGTTCGCCGTCATCAGCTACTGGCTGGTGGGATTCGCATCGGCGTCCGCGCTTGCCTTCTGGGCGAAGCTCGACGCCGCCGGTGTCTGGATCGGGCTGTCGCTCGGGACTGCTGTTTATGCGACGCTCCTCATCTTGCGTTTCCGCCTGCTGGCACGCAGACTGGTTGGATGAAGGTTGCCCGATGAAGGTTGACGAGGTCACGCCGAACGTGGATCCCGCCGCGCTGCTCGCCGGCGCGCAGTTTGTCGATGCGTTCAAGATCGCGACCACGCATCCCGATCTCGATGCCCGGCACGCCGCAGAGGCCATGGTGGCGCGGCAACCGCGCTGGATCGAATGGCTGGTCGCCTTGCGCAATCTCCTGGTCGCGCCGCTCGGCCTGAAGACCTCGGGCGCAGCCGACGGCGTAGTGCGCGACATGATCGGGATATTCCCGGTGGTCAGCGAAACGCCGGAGCGGCTGGTCGCGGGCTTCAACGACAAGCATCTCGACTTCCGGCTCGTCGTCGACGTCGCGCCCGAAGGACCCGCGCGCAGCATCACCGCGACCACGCTGGTGCTCACCCACAACAGGCTCGGGCGCGCCTATCTCGCGGTGATCCTGCCGTTCCACCGCCTGATCGTGCCAGCGATGCTGCGCAAGGCCGGAGGCTAGCGCATGCCCCTGTCGGTCGACCTGTTCTTCTCGTTTCGCAGCCCGTACAGCTATCTGGCGCTGCCGAAGACGCTGGAGATGGTCACCGACTATGACGTCGCGGTGAATTTGCGGCCGGTCTATCCGCTCGCGGTGCGGGTGCCCGGCTTCTTCAAGAAGACCGATCCGCGCTTCGCCCGCTATGTCGTGCTGGATTCCAGCCGGGTCGCCAAGCACGAGAACATCCCGTTCCGCTTTCCGCGCCCGGACCCGATCGTGCAGGACATGACGACGTTCGACGTCGCCGAACACCAGCCCTACATCCACCGCCTGACCCGGCTCGGCGCCGCCGCCCAGCTCGAGGGGCGCTCGCTTGCCTTCACTGCCGCGATCAGCCGGGTGCTGTGGGGCGGCTCGGTGAAGGGCTGGAACGAGGGCGATCACCTGGCTGTGGCCGCGACCGCCGCCGGCTTCGATCTCGCCGCGATGGACGCGGCCATCGTGGCCGATCCCGATCGCTATGAAGGGGTCATCAAGGGCAACGAGGACGCGCACGCGGCGTCCGGCCATTGGGGCGTGCCGACCTTTGTATTCGAGAACGAACCGTTCTTCGGTCAGGACCGTATCGACCTCCTGATCTGGCGCATGGAGAGCAAGGGCCTGACGCGCCGCACAGCGTAGTCCGCGATCATGCCGCGCTCTTCTCCGGTGTATCAGCGACGATCTTCTCGGAAGCCTCCTCGCTCGTGCACCAATTGCCGTGACAGCGCTTGAGATCGTTGAGATTCTGCCGCATCTGCTCGAGCGAGAAGCCGAGCGCGTAGAAGCGTTCGGCGGCATCGACCGGCAGGCCGCGGATCAGGCCATCCCTGCGGACCGCGCCAACCTCCTCGGTGTAGGCGTGCAGCGCGTCGTCGACCGGCGCCATGTCGGCCGGGCCGCTGCCGGCACGCAAGGCGGTCGCGACCGCCACCATATAGCTGACGATCGCCTTGCTGACGTCGGCGAGCGGCCGCGCCAGCCTGGCCTGGATATCGGCCGGCAGCGGCACCACACAGGCCCGCCCGATCATCACGACATCATGCCGCAACCGCTGGATCGTGCGCAGCAGCGGCCCGGTATCCGGCCCCGACGACAGATGCATGGAGCGCTCGCGCTCGGCCTCGAGGCCGGTCGCATGCAAATTGGTAATCGCGGTGCCGATGCCGTCCTGGATCCGGTGCAGCGCGTCGTTGTCGAGACCGCGGGTCAGGCCGGCGAGCAATTCGGCGAATGCCGCGGATAGCAGTTCCAGCAGCTTTGAAGCATTGACCCTGATCCGGCTGACCGCGCGCGACGGCAGCACCAGGAACGAGATCGCAAGCCCGGTGAGCGCGCCGACCGTGACCTCGAGGACGCGGTCGATCGCCGAATCCAGCGGGTTGGAGTGATGCATCGTCGGCAGCAGCAGCACGATCACCGCCGTCACCGTCGCCGAGTTCAGGCTGGGATTGAGCGCGGCGATGAAGGCGAGCGGCACGATCGCCAGCACCAAGAGCGCCAGCAGGCTGCCTTCGCCGGAATGCGGGATCAGAACTGCGATCGCGCCGCCATAGATCGCGCCGCCGATGGTGCCGAGCATGTAGTCGCGGGTCGCCTTCAGCGAGCGGCCGACGCTCATTTGCGTGACGATCAGCGAGGTCAGCACCGCCCATAGCGGCAGCATCAGGTTCAGCGCCAGCGCGATGGTATAGGCCGCGACGCCCGCGGACGCGATCCGGACCGCCAGCGCCAGCTGCGTCTTGCGGGTCCAAAGCTGGTCGTACATGCGTTTTGCGAAGGTCCTCATGCACCCTGATCCGCAATCAATGGAAAGGCCCGTGTTACATGATTTGAAGCCAAGCGAGTTGGAGCATGGCTGCTGCCCGCGGCGGCAAGGTGGCTTGAAAGGCCAAACCCGCCCGCCTACCCTGCGCCGCAAAATTGAGGAAACACGATGGCCCACGAAACCGCAACGCTCGCCGCCTACGTCGCCGACCTGAAATATGGCGACATCCCGCCGGAGGTGCTGGAGCGCGCCAAGGTTTTGACGCTGGATTTCCTCGGCAGCACGATCCGCGCCCGCCGCGATGCCGAATCGACGCCCTCGCTGATGAAGATGCTGGAGGCGCTGGCGCTCGACGGCAAGGGCGAGGCCACCGTGTTCGGCGACACCAAGACCTGGACGCCGGCGGTCGCGGCGCTGCTCAACGGCGCGCTCGGCCATTCGCTCGACTTCGACGACACCCACGCCGATTCCTCGCTGCATCCGAGCGCGCCGGTGGTGCCCGCCGCGTTCGCGGTCGGCGAGATGGTCGGCGCCTCCGGCCGCGACGTGCTGACCGCGATCGTCGCCGGCTATGAAGTGTGCTGCCGGCTCGGCAATGCGCTCGACCCGACCTCGCATTACGCCCGCGGCTTCCACCCGACCGCGACCGCCGGCACCTATGGCGCCGCGGCGGCGGCGGCAAAACTGTTCGCCCTGTCGAAGGAACAGATCATCTCCGCCTTCGGCGTCTCCGGCAGCCAGGCGGCGGGCTCGCTGCAATTCCTCGTCAATGGGGCCTGGAACAAGCGCTACCAGGTCGGCGCCGCCGCGATGAACGGCGTGATCGCCGCGACCCTTGCGCGCAACGACTTCGTCGGCTCGAGCGAGGCGGTCGAGGGCAAGCACGGCCTGCTGGTCGGTTACAGCGACGACGCGCATCCGGACAAGGCGGTGGCGGGCCTGGGCCATACCTACGAGACGCTGAAGATCGGCGTAAAACCCTATCCGAGCTGCCGCTACACCCACGCCGCGATCGACGCGCTGATCGCAATGCGGCGCGAGCACAATCTGACGCCGGACCAGATCAAGAAGGTCGAGATCGGCCTGCACCGCAACGGCATCACGCTGACCGGCGACGCCGCCACCAAGCGCCATCCGACCTCGGTGGTCGGCGGCCAGTTCTCGATGTTCTTCACCGGCGCGATCGCGCTCGACCAGGGCCATTTCGGCTGGGACGATTACGGCCGGCTTGGCGATAAGGCAATCGACGCGCTCGCCGACAAGTTCGACGTGGTGCAGGACGACCGCCTCGAGGTCGGCCGCACCCACCCGTTCGGCGCCCGCGTCTCGATCACCACCGACGACGGCGTGCATGAGCGCCTCTACGCCGATCCCTCGGGTGAGCCGGGCTCGTTCCCCGATGCGCAGGCGATGCAGCAGAAGTTTTTGACGCTGGCCCGCCCGGTGCTCGACAAGCGCGCCGACCAGCTCGCCGACGCGATCCTGACGCTGGAGCGGTTCGATCGCGTCGAGAAGGCGACGCAGCTGGGGCGGCAGTAGGGGCTGCGCTCGCGCCATCCAGGCGGTGTCATCACCCGCGCATGCGGGTGATCCAGTATTCCAGAGACGCCGGTGCTTGAGCCGAGAGGCCGCGGCGTACTGGATCGCCCGGTCGAGCCGGGCGATGACAGTGTGGGTGGGGACATAGCTTCGCATTCTCGCGACATGATTTGTCCGAGCTTTGCTCTTCGTTCCGCCCTCTCTTCAAGCAGAGGGCGCAGGGAAAGCCGGGTGCCGATCGCACCCATGGGCCCCGAGCAAAAGGTAGAAAGCTCGGGGGTAGGACCACACGTGTAACCGGAGGGGGAGGGAGCGTGAGTAGTGTACTCACGTCACCAAGAGTGCGCGCCTCGCCTACTCCGCGCCATCAATGATCACAAAATCCCCGTCCGAATATTTCTGCCGGATTGCTTTCGCGGCCTGGTATTCGGGGCAGGTGTAGCATTCCATCGCGGTGGCGCAATCCTCGAACTCGATGACGAAGTTGCGCTGGCGGGTCGCGCCTTCCATCACCTCATAGGGACCGTTGCGCACGATGAAGTTGGCGCCGTATTTCGCGAACACCGGCATCGCGGCGGCGAGGTATTCGGGATAACGGGCTTCGTCGTGAACCGTGACGTGCACGATCCAGTAGGCTTTCGGCATGATGGTCTCCGGCTGAGGCGTTTCCTAAGGGAATTGCGGCGCATCTGGTGCGAGATGCGCCGCGGCATCAGAAAATTCCTGCGGCCGAGATTCAATTCACGATGTCGCGCGTGTGTGTGACGTGCAGGTCAATTGCCGCCCGCGAGCCGCGCGCCGGTGGAGGTCGCTGTGACGACGTCACGGACCAGATCGAACACGCCGTCCGCCTCGGCCGGCATGTTCGGCGAACGGCCGAGCCGGACGATAACGAGCCGCTGCGACGGCACGATCACGACATACTGCCCGATCGTGCCCTTGGCGAAGAAGGCGTCGCGCGGCATGCCGTGCGCGACACGATAATTGGCGCCGAAGCTGTCGCCGAGATTGGTCCAGAAGCCCGCGCCGATGCCGACCCAGGCATTCGCCGTCGGCGATGCCGAATACTTTGCCCAGCCCTCGGGCAGGATGCGTTTTCCCCCGACGACACCGTCATTGAGGTAGAGCTGGCCGAGACGCGCCCAGTCGCGTGCGCTCGCCATCATCGCGCCCGATCCTTCCGGCGTGCCCGCAGCATCGAACTGCATCACGACATTGCGCATGCCGAGCGGACCGAACAATTCAGCCCGCGCGAACCGTATCACATCGGCGGCGTGGCCACCGGCCGCGTTGCGGATCAGATGCGAGAGGATGATGAAATTGCCGTCGTGATAATTCCACACCTTGCCCGGCGCCGTCTCGAGCGGAATGCTCTCGGCGTACGCGGCCATGTCCGGCTCCATAAACTTCATCCGGTTGACCGGCTCGAGTGCTGAGGCCAGCGAGGCCTGCAGCGAGCTGCCGAGCGCGAGGCCCGCGGTGTGGCGCAGGAGCTGATCGACCGTGATCGCGTGGCGCGGATCCTTCGGATCCTGCCAGGCGGCGACCGGCACCGGCTGGTCGACCGCAAGCTTGCCGTCGCGCACCAGAATTCCGATCAAGGCCGAGATCACCGATTTGGTCGCGGAGAAGCCGAGCAGCGGCGTGTCGGTGCCGATGCCGTCGGCATAGCGCTCGGCGACGATGCGGCCATCCTTCATGACGACGACCGCGCGGGTGCGGCGGAACGGCGGCTCGGCCGGCTCCGCGAAGGCGCGATCAAGCGCGGCCGCGAGCTGCGGGGTCTGTGGTGCAACGATCGCGGGACCGGCGATCTCGGGCAGCAACGCGGCCTGCGGCCTCGAGGGCGGCAGCGGGCCATCGGCGAGCACCGCGCCGTGGTCGAGCGTGCAGCCGAGCCCCTCGCGATAGACTGCGTGGCTGCGGCCAAGCCCGAACAGCGTCACGGTGACGTCCTTGCGATCAAGGTCGACCTCGGTGTCCATCGCCCAGGTGATCAGGCTGGTTCCCGGCATCGCGTCCGTGGTCTCGACCAGATTTCGCTTCGGGTTGAGCCCGCTGACGAAGGTCTCCGAGCAGACGACATTCGCAACAAAACCGGTCGCGACCTTGGGCACGTCGCGGGCACGGGCGGCGGACAGCGCCAGCGCACCGAAAGCGGTGCTGGCAGCGAGAATGAAGACGAGCTTTCGACGGGTCACGGGATCCTCCGGCATGGCGCGATGGTGCGCGGCCGGGATCAGGCCGCAGGGGGCGCCAGAGCGCTCGCCGGATTTGGAATCGGGCTGGCCGAGAACAGTGGGCGGCTTACCGATTCTGGAATTGTCTTGCGATTACATCAGTTTGGATCGCGAGCTTGTGAGGCGAGCATGCTGGTCAGGCTCCCTCCCCCCTGGCGGGGGAGGGTTGGGGAGAGGGGTGCGCCCCGGGGCGAGATCGTCGTTGGGAACATCGTCGTCACAGCTCACTTCCCCCTCACCGAGAAAAAGTTTGAGAGCGCGTCGTATGGCTACCCCTCTCCCTAACCCTCCTCCGCAAGGGGGGAGGGAACCCCGCCACTGCGCGTCCCTCACGTTAGCGCAAGAAGCTAAGTCCGATCCCGCGTACTCGGTATCGCTCACGATCCGCAAGCGGGAGAGGGAGAACCTCACACCGCGCTCGCTTTCAACCTCCGGTACTCCGTCGGGGTCACGCCGGTGGTCGCCTTGAAGGCGCGGTTGAAGGGGCCGAGCGACTGGAAGCCGGCGTCCATCGCGATAGTGATGACGGGGACTTCGGCCTGCGAGGGATCGCCTAGCGCCGCCTTGGCCTCCTCGATGCGGTGGTTGTTGAGGAAGACGTTGAAATTGCGGTAGCCGAGCCGCTGGTTGATCAGCCGCCGGAGACGATATTCGGGGATCTTCAGCCGGGTTGCCAGCGTGCCGATCGTGACGTTGTCGTGGCGATAGACCCGCTCGTCCGCCATCAGCCGCATCAGTGCATCGACCAGTCTCTGGTCCGCCGCCTCCTCGACCGCGGCCGGCTTCGTCAGCAATCCGGCCTCCGCCGGCACCGTGAACAGGTCGGCGCCGTCGACGCGCATCATCGCCCAGGTGATTGCGGCCACGATGGCGGTGAGCACGGCCGCGTTCAGCAAATTGGCCCATTCCACGGTCACGCGGCTGCCGGCATAGGCGATCTGAAGCAGCGCGTTCATGCCGCCGTACAGCGCAGATGCGGCGACGATGAAGACGCGGACACGGCGGCGACGCTCGACCAGATCTGCCGACCACGATCCGATGGTTTGCGCCACCGCGAGCGCAACGAAGACGAGCGTGAGCGAATTGACCATGATGATCGCGATCCGCGCGTGACCGGCGGGTGCAATCCACATGCAATTGACGAAGCTGTAGGCCACGACCGCGGCCCAGATCAGGCCCTGCCACCAGCGCAGCCGAAACGCGTCATCGAACAGCGCGCGCGTGAACAGCCAGAACACCACGATATCGCCGGTCGAGAGCGCGATCAGTGGCGCATGCCAGTCCGAGACCGGCGGCCCGGCACCAATCGACGCGGTCACTGCATGCGCGGCCGAACCCAACGCGAAGGCGGCCGCGAGGCGCCCGGACAGCGCCTTGCGAAAATCAGTGAGCAGCAAGGCGGCAAGCACCAGCAGCAGCGCCACGCTGGCGCTGCGCAGGCAGAGTTCAAGTGCGGCCGATGTCATCGCCGAACAATCGTCGGTCGGACAAGGTTTTTCAAGATGGCTCGTGCTGCCAGCGCTGACGTGTCGTCACCCAGATATCGACGACATCGCCCTCGAGCCTGCCCGGACCCTCGTTCACCGCACCGAGCCGCCGCGCCACGGCCTGCGAGGCGACGTTGGCCGGATCTATGCAATGGATGATGCGGTCGACGGTGAAGTTCGCGAACACAAAGTCGATCGCGGCGCGCGCGGCTTCCACCGCATAGCCCTTGCCGCGATGTGCCTTGGCAATGCCCCAGCCGACCTCGAAGCCCGGCCATTCCGGCGGATAATATGGGCCGACCCGGCCGATATAGCGGCTTGAGGATTTCTCCTCGACCGCGAACATGCCGAAGCCATGCAGCGTCCAATGGCCCGAGATGACGGCGGCATTGCGCCAGCCCTTCAGCTCCGAGGTGACCGGCTGGTGATCCGGCGTGATGAAGCGCGCCGTCTCCGGATCGGACAGCATCGCCGTGTTGTCCGCGATGTCGGACGCGCGCCACGGCCGCAGCAACAGCCGCTCCGTCTCGATCACGGGTCCGTCGACCTGCAACAGCTTTGCGCCCGGCCTGATCAGAGAAACCATCGCCTCCTCCAGTTTCCAAGTTTACGCTGTTATCACGTGCGTACACCCGTCAGACGTATGTCGTCGTCCCGGCGAAAGCCGGGACCCATAACCACCGATGCGCGTTGCTCGCGAAAGCTGGGGCCCCAGCTTTTGCGTACCAACTTTCGTCCGTAGTTATGGGTCCCGGCTCGCGCGGAGCCTGTCAACGGGCGGCGCTTCGCGCCGACCCGTTGGCTTGGCCGGGACGGCAGATAGAGAGTATGATCGCGGCAAAAGAGAAGGAGACTTTCCATGAGCTGGCAGCCCTCGACCGATCCCGAACTCGGCGATCCCCAGACCTGCGACGCGCTGGATCTGATCATCGTGCCGCGCACCCGCGATCTCGGCGACGGCTTTGCGGTGCGCCGCGCGCTGCCGCACGGCAAGCGGCAGATGGTCGGGCCCTTCATCTTCTTCGACCATTTCGGCCCGGTGCAATATCTCGCCGGCAAGGGCATGGACGTGCGGCCGCATCCGCATATCGGGCTCGCCACCGTCACCTATCTGTTCGACGGCAGCATCATGCATCGCGACAGTGAGGGCAACATCCAGGAGATCCAGCCCGGCGCGATGAACCTGATGACCGCGGGCCGCGGCATCGCGCATTCCGAGCGCACCCCCGACGTGCAGCGCCAAGACGGCCAGAAGATGCTCGGCCTGCAAAGCTGGATCGCGCTGCCGGCGGGCAAGGAAGAGATCGCGCCGTCGTTCCAGCATTATGGCGCGGGCGATCTGCCGATGATCTCCGAGCGCGACTTCACCGCGCGCGTGATCGCGGGCTCTGCCTTCGGCATCACTTCGCCGGTCAGCATGGTCTCGCCGTGGTTCTATACCGAGGTAACCGCGCAGGCCGGCACCTCGGTGCCGCTCGACCCCGATCACGAGGAGCGCGCGATCTATCTCGTCGACGGCGAGGTCGAGATCGCCGGCGACCGCCATGAGGGGCCGCGACTCCTGATCTTCCGGCCCGGCGACCGCATCACCGTGAAGACGCTGCGGCCGACCCGCATGATGTTTTTGGGCGGCGACGCCCTGGAAGGGCCGCGCCACATCTGGTGGAATTTCGTTTCGTCGTCCAAGGAGCGGATCGAGCAGGCCAAACAGGACTGGAAAACCGGGCGTTTCGCGCAGGTTCCACACGAACACGAGTTCATTCCGCTGCCGGAGTGAGCTATTTCCTGCGATAGTCTCTGGCGCCCGCACGCCTCGTGCGGGCGCACGTCTTTGCAAGCGACCTAGAAAGACCAAGCCGATGTCTGCGATGCTCTCAAGCGATTTGCCCCTGCCCCGGATCGGCCGCGGCAAGGTGCGCGATATCTACGCCGTCGGCGACGACCGGGTGCTGCTGCTCACCACCGACCGCATCTCGGCGTTCGACGTCGTGATGGCGGAAACCATTCCGATGAAGGGCGCGGTGCTGACCCAGATCAGCGCCTGGTGGTTCCGGCAGCTCGAAGGCACCGTGCCGCATCACATGATCAGCGCCGATGCCGACGAGATCATCCGCGCGGTGCCTGAGCTCAAGAACCATCGCGCCGACATCCTGGGGCGCGCGATGCTGTGCAAGCGCACCACCGTGTTCCCGATCGAATGCGTGATCCGCGGCTACATCTCGGGCTCGGCCTGGAAGGAATATGCGGCCGACGGCACGCTTGCCGGCGAGAAGCTGCCGGCCGGCCTGGTCGAGAGCCAGAAGCTGGAGCCTTCGATCTTCAGCCCGGCGACCAAGGCCGAGGCCGGCCATGACGAGAACATCACGGTGGCGCGGGTGCGCGAGATCGTAGGCGCCGACGTTGCCGCGACGCTCGAGAAGATGGCGCGCGACGTCTACGGCTATGGCGAACAGACCAGCCGCGCCCGCGGCATCATCATCGCGGATACGAAATTCGAGTTCGGGCGCGACAAAGACGGCCGCATCATCCTGATCGACGAGGTGATGACGCCGGATTCGTCGCGCTTCTGGGCGGTCGATGCCTACAAGCCGGGCCAGCCGCAACCGAGCTTCGACAAGCAGCCGCTGCGCGACTATCTCGATGTCGAGCGCCACGCCGGCCGCTGGAACGGCGACGCGCCCGCCCCGCCGCTGCCGGCCAGCGTGGTGGATGCGACCAGCAAGCGCTACCTTGAAGCATATCGTCGCGTGACTGGAAGCGAGCTGAAGGTCTAGAGCATTTTCCGATCACGTTGCGTCGTAACCAGCCGCGACGAGATAATTTTGGCATTCCTCGGGTGAGAAGCGCTTGAGAGCGTTGGCGATTGCTTGCCAGAGATCGGGCATGGTGCGCGCTGCGGCGGCCCGCAACAGGGCTTTCAGTTTAGAGAAGGCCATTTCGATCGGGTTGAAGTCTGGACTGTAGGGCGGAAGATAGAGCAGGCTTGCTCCGACCGCCCGGATGGCCTCTCGAACGCCATGGACCTTGTGAGCGGGCAAGTTGTCCATGATAACGGTATCGCCCGGCCGCAGCGATGGGGCGAGCAATTGCTCG